>JAAFIV010000001.1 GCA_013298775.1 Ignavibacteria bacterium
GCGCTTAAAATCCTTACTAAAAATACGATTTTTTTTCTCGTTCTTTTGGAACTTTACTGGTATCTTTTCCGCTTTATTGAGCATAATGACTGGATGAAAACGGTCAAGCTATTTCAGGAAGGTACAGTGCTACCGAAGACACATAAAATCTCCATCAAGTGGTAGCGCAGACACTCCTGTCTGCGTCATTTGTGAAAGCTCTATTTGACTACTACCATGAAGTCCGTTTAGTCCATAATACGACGAAGGAAAGCGGGTTTATTCATGGATTCAGTGCTTTGTTCTTCATCTTGCGGAGCATCATTTTCCGCAAAACGGTTGATTTTTACGCCATTGCCAAAACCGCCAGATGCCGTAGCATTGCGCCGTGCATAAGCAGGTTCGTCGTATTTTTGCAATTCAGCAATACCGCTTGGGCTGCGCGAGGGAATGTGGCGTGGTTCCACAGGCGGCGGAACTATTGCCGGACGCTGTTGTGGCGCGACTTCGGGGGCAAGGGCGGGTGTTTTTTGTGCCGCTTTTTCTAGCACAACTTGCTCTGCCATACTCGGCTGTACAGAAGAAAATTCTTGCGGATAGACTGACTTGACAGCCTCATTAAATCCTGTCGCCACGACCGTTACCATGAGCGTTTCGCCCATTGATTCATCGAAAACAACACCGTGAATCAAGTTTACATCGTTGCCAGTAGATTGTTCAATTGTTGAAACGGCATCGCCCACTTCAAACATGGTTACATCAGGGCTGGCGGTGATATTTACCAATACGCCTTGCGCTCCCTTGATTGACAAACCTTCCAACAGTGGCGACGAAATCGCATTCTGCGCCGCTTCGATTGCACGATGCTCGCCTTTGGCAAAACCTGTTCCCATGAGTGCGTCGCCTGTATTGCGCATAATTGTACGCACATCGGCAAAGTCCACGTTGATATAGCCCACACCAGAAATAATATCGGAAATGCCACGTGTCGCGTTGTACAACACATCGTCCACGCGCAAGAACGCATCGCGGAAGGACGTGTGCTTGTCAATAATCGCCATAAGACGCTGATTCGGAATCACAATAAGCGCGTCCACATTCTTCCGCAATTCCTCTACACCCCGCTCGGCTACTTGCGAGCGTTTGCCAGCTTCCCATTTGAAAGGCTTAGTAACAATACCAACGACAAGCGCACCTAAATCGCGGGCAATTTTTGCTACCACTGGAGCCGCACCAGTTCCCGTGCCGCCGCCCATGCCCGCCGTGACAAAGACCATATCTGCGCCCGTCAGTGCTTGGCGAATTTCTTCCGAACTTTCCTCAACGGCTTTATGACCAGTTGTAGGGTCTGCGCCAGCTCCCAAGCCACGTGTAGAGGCTTTTCCCAATTGAATTTTCAGTGGAGCAAGATTATTCTGAAGGGATTGAATATCCGTATTCGCGGCGATAAATTCCACGCCGGACAATCCCTTGGCAATCATGCTATTAACGGCATTTCCCCCGCCGCCGCCAACGCCGACCACGCAAATACGTGCGCCTTGGATGATGTTTGATTCCATTTCAATCACTGCGGTATCCTCGAAGTGTGATAAAGTTATGTTGTTATGGTTGCTTGCTGGTTCGGTGAAAGAGCGGATATGGTCACGAATCAAGGTAATATCGGCTCTTTTGGATGATTGAACTCAATACACGACAGAATTTCTCCAGTAGTGGCACAGACATTCTTGTCTGTGAGTGTTCGCACGGTTTTCATTCGCACGGTTTTCAAGCGACAACCGCAGGCAAGAATGCCTGTGCCACTGAAGCCTGATGCTATGTTCTGTTCAGAGATTTTATCGTGTACGAAAATGGTTGAATAAAGATGATAACCGTGTTGTCTGCTGCGTATCGAAATCCTCTATAATTCTTGGAAGAATGACTTCATCTTCTCTAATACGTTAATTCTTGGCTCGGAAGCCTCACTGGGTGCATCGGGCGCGTAATAGGCACCATTTTGTGCCGACTCCACGCCTGCAAACTCTTCTTGCTGCGCGAATGACGGCTGGAATGCTGCTGCGATGCCATTCTCCTCATCATTGGATGGAACAATATCATTCAACGTAAGATATTGACCGTGCCGCACTCCGTAGCGGATAAGTCCGATACCCGTTGCGTATTGCGGATTTTCAATTTCTGGTGCCAAGCCCTCGCGTCCGCAGCCAACGGGAATACCAATTTTAATCGGCAATCCAAAAATTTCTGATGCAAGTTCTTCTGTGCCGCGCAAAAGCGAGCCGCCGCCCGTCAGCACTACACCTGCCGATAAACGCTCAATGTAGCCAGAGCGACGAATTTCCGCGAAGGCAAATTCCAGCAGCTCCTCCATGCGGGGCTGCACAATTTGGCACAGCATACTTTTCGTGAATTCAAGCGGCTTGCGTCCGCCTACGCCTGGAATCATAAACACTTCATCTTGCATGAGTGAGCGCATAAAAGTATGCCCATATTCGCGTTTCACGCGCTCAGCTTCTTTTGCGAGAATACCTAAGCCCTTGCGAATGTCGTCGGTTACTTGCCGTCCAGCAATGCCGAAGACAGCGGTGTGGCGGATGATTCCTTCTTCAAAAATGGCAATATCTGTGGTGCCGCCGCCAATGTCTATCAGCGCAACACCAATTTCCTTTTCTTCATCGTCCAGCACAGAATAACTGCTTGCAATCGGCTCCAATACGATGTCGCGGACACGCAAGCCGACACGCTCTACACAACGGTAAATGTTCTGCGCTGCTGTGACCAAGCCCGTAACCACGTGAACACGAGCTTCCATGCGGATTCCACTCATGCCGACGGGTTCTTTTATGCCATCTTGTCCATCAATGATATAATCTTGCGGAATGATGTGCAGAATGCGGCGGTCGGCGGGAAGCGCGATTTTACGGGTTTCTTCGAGCAAACGGTTTACGTCGTGCTGCGTAATTTCACGGTTTGGATTAGAAATCGAAACAATACCCGTCGTTTGGAACGATTGAATATGGTCGCCCGCAATGCCCACGATTACTTCTTCGATAGCCACACCAGATTGCTGCTGCGCTTGGTCAATAGCTTCGCGGATAGCATTGATAGTTTTTTCAATATTCACCACCACACCGCGATTTAAGCCCTCGCTCGGTGCTTTGCCAATTCCCACAACGGTCATTGTGCCGTCGTCGTCGTGGACTTCTGCTACCACAGCACAAATTTTTGTTGTGCCAATATCT
Organism: Ignavibacteria bacterium; assembly: GCA_013298775.1. Lineage (GTDB taxonomy): Bacteria > Bacteroidota > Ignavibacteria > Kapaibacteriales > UBA4661 > PH2015. Next base: position 3,216 of record JAAFIV010000001.1, read on the forward strand.
AGCCCAACAACGAAATTACGACCCTTAGAAGCCAGTGGCGTTGCGGCTGTTGTGGTATTGATGGCGTTCATAATGGTTGCTTGAAAAATATCTTGAAAAGTATCGTAAACAATATCGTAAACAGTATCGTGAAAAACGCGTACCTGCTTGGGCTGATTTATTGCGCGTTCCGCGTATTCTGAGCATTGTGCGCACCGTTTTGTGCGACAGCCCGCGACACGGGAAACAGCACAATCTGGTGTTCCCAGCGCACATCCACGTATTTACAATCGTGAACTTCGACGTTGTTGTCGGCGCAATGGCGCAAGAATGCGGCTAATCGGGCAATTTTTGCTTCTTTATTTTCCACTGTTCCGAAGCGAATAGGCGTAGAATATTTCGTCAAACGCACGGTGTAATCACCATTTGGCAGCGCATCTATTTCTGAAAGCATTTGCGATAAGGTCTGCACTTGGCGGTGCTTCTCGGCTTCGGGCTGTTCTTTATCGTACAATTCTACGGCGTGAAGAATACTCATCACCTCTGCAAGGCGCGTAGAATCAAGTTTTGCTTTGCCAACGGCAGAAATAATGGGTAAATCCAACACGCTTTCGGTAAGACGATAGGGCAAGATGCGTGCATCGCGGTCGAGAAAAAACTGCTTGCCTTTCATCATCACAAATGCAATAGGCACGCGCTCTTCCACCTCCACTGTCATTGCGTCGCTTGCGCCGATAAACACGCTCGCGCTTTTCACAAACGGGTGTTTCTCTATGCGTCGCTCAATCTCATCGGTATTGATGTAGGCTTTTTGAAATTTCCCCGACAAGGTATTTGAGAGCTTGGTGGAAAGCGTTTGAGAAGGTGCAGTGGAAGATGGCGCAGACGCATTATTCTTCGGCACTTGCAGCACAATATCTACTATCTCCGACTGGCGAATAAGATTTGCTCCCACAACATTCACACGCCCAATGCTCCGTGCCGCTTGCCAGCGCGTTGCCGCCAGCACGATAACGCCCAATACCACGAGTGCAATAAACAGCACACGCAATGAACGTCGGCGAAAGAAGGCTTGTACGCGATTCATAAATGCACACGAGAAAATGACGACAATGGATAACAATACATAACAACAAATAACAGCATACGTCGTACATGAATGTTCAGTATGTATGAAGCCAGTATGTATGAAGCAGCAATAATCATTCAAACAGCAACAATGCGGTATTCAGCCCTCAAAGTATTGCAAATACAGCACTGACGTATTCGTTGGTAACTCTCGGTAAAAGACGCACAAAGAGGCAGCGAACACACCCGTAGGGAAGCCCATTCTTGAGAAAAAACCTCGTGTTTTCTTGTTTGTACGGCATACACGCCATTGAGATATACCCAACGAGGTACGCTTTCACATCAAGAAAAAAGAATTTTCTTGCGAAGGTAGCACTCATACTTCCTTCCAACACCGTGAAACGCACGATAAATACGCGCATCGCGACGGAGTGGCTCGAAGTACGGAGCAAATGTTATGTATAGCTATGTGGAGTTGAGTAGGGAACTACTCTGGAGAAATGCTGTTCCATAACGCTGCTGCAAGCGTTACGGGGTGTGCAATGCAAAATCGCCATGCAAAGTACGAGACTTCACCTTTTTTTCAAAAGTTTTTTTTTGTGTTGGAATTTTTTTGGCGTATGAATTGCAGTTCAAGTTCTCTATGAAGTGGCTGGACGCATCATGTTGAAAAATATAGCCGACTTCATTAAGCTATTATATTGCAAAACTTTACCAACACAAACCTCATGCAAACAGAGCCACAATCATCTCTTCAATCGCCTTCAATCGCCTTTGCCGATGTTCTGAAATCTTTTTTGCAATATTGCGAAATTGAACGAGCATATTCTCTTTTGACCGTAGAAACCTATTCTTTCGCGCTCGAACGCTTCGCCGATTATCTGTTTGAATCCTATGGTGAATATCCAGAATTTGCTCAGATTACCGCTTTGGATGTCCGCTCTTTTGCGGGCTGGCTGCACGACAAAGGACATCAAAACGCCACCATTGCGAAATATCTTGCGGCAGTGAAATCATTGTGCAAATTTGCTGTCAAAAAACAGCTTATTCCGAAAAATCCCGCCTCGGGCGTACCAACACCGAAAAAAGAAAAAAAGCTACCAAGCGTCTTACAAGTTGGCGAGGTCGGCGAAACGCTCAAAACCTTCGACCTCAGCACCACCGACGGTGTGCGCAATAAAGCGATTACTGAATTGTTGTACAGCTCTGGTCTGCGTGTGAGCGAGCTTACGGGCTTAAATCTACGCGATTTCAGCCTCTACGAGCGAACGGTGCGTGTACTAGGCAAAGGTGGCAAAGAACGAATTGTACCCGTAGGAAAATGTGCGCTTGAAGCAATGCAAGCATGGCTCATGCTACGTGGTACATTTATCAATACGAATCTTAATGCTAATCTTACTCCAGACCTCAACACCAGTATTGATGAGCCTTCTACCGATGCAGCCGCCTTTTTTCTCACGGCAAAAGGCAAGCGCATGACTTCGCAAGGAATTTATCGGATTGTCAATACTGCAATGCGCTCGACAACGGAGTCGCCGCAAAAAAGTCCGCATGTGCTTCGCCACAGCTTTGCGACACACTTGCTCGATAATGGCGCAGATATTTACGCGGTCAGCCAAATGCTTGGTCATGCCTCGCTTTCTACCACGCAAATCTACACGCACGTTTCCATTGAACGCTTGAAAGAATCCTATAAACAGGCGCATCCGCGCTCATAAATTCAGGTGTGCGTTACCGACAGCTCACGTGTAAGAAAGGCTCAAAAAATTACATGGATAAATTAAAGACACATAACTAAAGACACATAGTGGCACAGACATTCCTGTCTGTGAGTATTGGCGAGAGGTTTAGGCGACAAACACAGACAAGAATGTCTGTGCCACTACTAACTTTGACCATTTGTTTTTTTTACCATTCCTAATATCTGCTTGCTTCAAAGCATTTTGTCAAAGAGCGTGCCACAAGAAAGTACGCTATTTCTGAAGCAGCATAGCACATCTCTGAAAGCCTTATTGTACGCGCTCTTGAGCTTACTCACGCACCGCATTCCAACACGCTTTGGTGTGTTGTTCGCATTTTTCTACTTGTCTCAAAATCAAACGATGTTCCATTTTTATCGCCTCATTTTGGCGCAGAACATACCTTTAACCTGCTTTTCTTCAGCATGGTTTCGAGCATTCGCACGGCAAGCGTTGTATGCATTGTCTCTCTGCGCATTGATGCTTGTTTCCATGCCGCTTTGGGGCAATTCCTTTCCAAAAAATACTCGTTCCGACGAAGGAATGTGGACGTTTGACAGTCCGCCGCTCAAGCATTTGTTTGAGAAATACCGTTTCACACCGAGCAAAGAATGGCTTGATACCTTGCGTTTGGCAAGTGTCCGCTTTACAACTGGCGGCGGTTCGGGGGCATTCGTGAGTCCGAATGGTTTAGTGATTACCAATCATCACGTTGTCATGGAAGAGCTGCAAGCCTTATCCACACTGACGCGCGATATTGTGAAAAACGGTTTTACAGCAAATGAGCGGGGACAAGAATTGAAATGCCCAAACATAGAATTGCATGTGCTTGTTGGTATGGAGAACATCACGGCGCGAATGCTGCTGGTGTCGAAGCTCGGCATGAGTGCTGATGCGCTCTACAAGGCACGTGCAGAACAAATTCGTATTTTGGAGAATGAAGCTGCAAGCCGCGCAAATACACGCGCCGAAGTGGTTTCGCTCTACGCGGGTGGCGAATACTGGCTCTACACTTACAAACGCTTTACCGATGTGCGCCTTGTCGTCGCGCCAGAGCTGCAAGCAGCAAATTTTGGTGGCGATTTCGATAACTTTGCCTATCCCCGCTTCGGGCTTGATTTCGCGCTTGTTCGCGTCTATGAAAACGGCAAACCCTACCACAGCACACATTTTTTGAAATGGAATACGCAAGGTGCGCTTGCCAAAGAATTGCTTGCTGTTGCTGGGCATCCAGGCGCGACCAATCGCTTTCATACGCTTGCGCAATACCATTTCAACCGCGATGTACTGTACCCTTTCTCGCTACGCCGCTTGAATGCGTGGCTTCAGGCAAGCCGCCGCTATGCAGCACGCGGGCAAAACGAGCAACGACGCGCTTTGGATGACATTTTGAATTATGAAAATGCAAAAAAATCACTCTTGGGAGAATATCAGGGCTTGCAGGACAAAGCATTGGAAGAAAAGTGCCGCCGCACAGAACAAGAACTGCGCGAGAAAGTGAGAAGTGATGCGGAGTTGCAGCGATTGTACGGCAATTCGTGGGATATTGTAGGGCGCATTATGCAGAAACAAACCGTTGTTTTCAAGGAACACACAGCAACGTTTTCTACACCGCTTGCCGATGTTGCCTTTGCGCTTATCCGCGCAACACTAGAAACCGAAAGGCTTGCGGGTGAGAAGTCGAAAAATACTTCAGGTAAAAATTCGCCAAATACGTCGTCAAACGTTTCGCAAAATGTTTCGCAAAATAACGAAGCCGCGCAAAGTAATCTCGCCGAACTCCGCGCCCAAGCACTCGCGGACGCGCCACTCGACCTTGAATACGAAGAAATAAAACTTGCTGGCGAATTGGAATTTCTTCTTGCTGAATTGAGTGCCGGCGACCCGCTTGTGAAAGTAATGCTTGGCGAAGGCAGTATTCTTCGTACTCCAGCGGAAATTGCCAAAGAAGCCGTGCGCGGCACACGCCTTGCCGATGTTTCCTTTCGCAAAGCCTTGATGGAAGGTGGGCGCAAGGCAATTGACCGTTCCACCGACCCAATGCTAGCCTTCTTACGCAAACTCGTTCCGCTTTGGCTTGAGCGCGACGACTACAACCGCGCAAACATCCAAGCCCCGCTCGCCTCTGCGCTCGAGCAGATAGCATTGGCGCGGTTTGCGGTCTATGGGAAAAGCGCGTATCCTGATGCAACCTTTACGCTTCGGCTTAGTTTTGGGGAAATTGCACAATATCCAATGAATGGAAGCATTGCACAGCCTCGCACGACGCTCTATGGCTTATTCGACCGCGCACACAGTTTTTCTGGCGACGACCCAAACAAAGATTTCGCCTTACCAGAGCGCATCAATGCTCGCCGCGATAAACTCACGCTTTCAACGCCCGTAAATTTCATCACGAACTGCGATATTGTTGGCGGCAATTCTGGTTCGCCGCTTGTAAACACAAAACTAGAATTTGTCGGTTTAGTCTTTGATGGTAATATCGAAAGTTTGGCAGGACGTTTCACGTATAACGAAGCCGCAGGGCGCAGTATTTGTGTGCATCCAGCATACATCATCGAAGCACTCCGCACAGTGTACGACGCGCCCCGCATTGCCGATGAATTAGAGCTTGCAGGAAAAACAGCCTCCCCGCCCGCAAAAGACGCTTCCCGTGTGCCTCCTGTGCGGAATAATCGGTGATTGCCCTCACCCAACCCTCTCCCACGCGAAGCACGAGGAGAGAGCTTCAGAATCCCCATGAAATCTTGCTCTTCGCCCTTTGGGAGAAGCAGGGCTGTTAAGTTCTCGTGTTTGCCCTCATCCCAACCCTTCTCCCAGAAGGAGAAGGGCAAGACACAGAGCCGTTTCTGAAGCCCTCTCCTTCTGGGAGAGGGTTGGGTGAGGGCTTCACGGGAACAGAACTTAACAGCCCTATTTGGGGAAAAGAGCTGGGATGAGGGAACTAAAGATTGTATCGAAACTTTCAAGCCTCATCATCACACTTCAAAATACGGAAACTTGCTCCAATAATCATTCTGGCTACGCCGAATCACTTCGTATGCCTCTTCGCGGCTGTAAATATGCGTTATCTCGCAGATAGGCTTCTTTCCTTTGCCTGGAATACTCTTGTACGTGAGGAAGTAGTGCCGAAGCCGCTCAACAACATCTTCGGGGCATTCACTCACATCCTTCAAATCGCCATAGACCGCATCACCCTTCATCACGGCGATAATTTTATCGTCCGCTTCGTTATCGTCAATCATCCGGAAACCGCCTATTGGCAAGGCTTCGAGGATAACGTCGCCGTGTGGGATATTCTTTTCTGCTAGCACGCAGATATCAAGCGGGTCGCCGTCGCCGATGATATTTGTTTTGCCTGTTTTTTCCATGCAAAAGCCCGCAATTTCATCGCCACAATACGTCTGCGGAATAAAGCCGTAGAGCGCGGGACAGATATTGGAAAATCGCTGCGGACGGTCCACTTTCAAGTAGCCACTCGCTTTATCTACTTCGTATTTGATGGTATCAGCTGGAACAATCTCAATAAAAGCATTGATGCGCTCTGGGGCATCTTCGCCGCTCTCAATTCCATGCCAAGGATGTGGCTTAAAAAGGAGCTTCATTAAGTTCAGATTTGCGCGGGTATTTGGTGTGTTTTTCATAATGGGAAGGAGAATGAACAACGTGGATTCAAGGAATACAACAAAAAATACGATTTCGGTTTACCAATGTCGGTTTACCAATGTCGTTTTACCAATGTCACCTTAGCGATGATGATTCTCAATAACATTGTACAAGCCCGCCGATACGAGGTCGCGGACGTTGTCGGTGCGTAAGAAGTCATGCGGGAAGCCGAGTTCAAAGGTGCTGATGTCGTCGAGCCGCTTCATTTGGTCATCAGAAAGCGTGATGTTTACTGCGCCAAGATTATCTTTTACCTGATGCTCTTTCGTCGCGCCGACGATAGGAATCACCACGCCGCGCTTCAATTCAGCATTCACCTGTTGTTGCATTGTCCAGCGCAGAGCCACTTGGGCAGGCGAGCAGTGCAATTCTTCGGCAATGTTCACCACTTCGCGGGCAATGTTCTGACTGCGGTCGTTCAGGCGCACGCTCTCTGGCTTTAAGCGTCCTGGGTCGTTGCGAAGATACTTTCCCGTGAGTGCGCCGCCAGCAAGCGGAGCCCAGGGCGTAAGCGTCAGGTCCATTTCCCGTGCAAGCGGTATAATATCTCGCTCGGCGGTGCGTTGAATGAGGCTGTATTCCACTTGATATGCCACAAATTGCGACCAGCCGCGCAATTCCGCGAGCGTGTTTGCGCGAGCCACTATCCATGCGGGCGTATCGGATACGCCAATGTGTAAAATTTTTCCCTGCCGCACCAAATCATCCAGACCGCGCATCACTTCATCTACTGGCGTTGTGAAATCCCACATATGGAGCCAGTAGAGGTCAATGTACTCCGTGCCAAGCCGTTTCAAACTTGCCTCGACCGATTGCACCATATTTTTCCGATGATTCCCACCAGAGTTTGGGTCGCCGCGCTTCATGCCAAGTGTGTACTTGGTTGCAAGGACGAATTGCTCACGGTTTCCCGCAATAAACTCGCCTGTGTAGGATTCGCTCGTCCCTGCGGTATAGTAATTTGCTGTATCAATAAAATTTCCACCTGCTTCGACGTAAGCATCGAACACTTTTTTACTTTCTTCTTTGTCCGCGCCCCAGCCCCATTCTTTGCCAAAGCCCATCACGCCAAGACATAGCTCCGAAACGCGCAAGCCGCTTTTACCGAGAATTTTGTATTTCATCTGAAATTTCCTGAAAAATAGAATCTTGAAAAATAGGGTGCTAAATGATTTTCGCTGGAAAGAATCCTTGACCCATTAGTGGCACAGACATTCTTGTCTGTGCGTGTTGGTGAGAGGTTCAGGCGAATAACACAGACAAGAATGTCTGTGCCACTATTGTTGTTTTGTATCTTTTTAACCCAATACTGCGCTTGATTTCCAACTGAAATCATGTAGCACCAAAAATAGAAAGAATGGCGAAATCGCCTACAAGCGTTGCGATTGCTGGCGAAGCGGGTATTTCTGCTCCAATGCTTCGGCAACAGTATCTGGTACAAAACCGTTTACACTCTGCCCGTGCCGCGCCAATTCACGGATAATCGAAGAACTCAGATACGTATATTTGTCGTGCGGCATGAGAAAAACAGTGTTCACCGATGGCGCAAGTTTGCGGTTCATCAGCGCGATTTGCATTTCGTATTCAAAGTCCGTCACCGCCCGCAAACCGCGTATTATCGCCACTGCACCGTAGCTGCGGGCGAAATCAACGGTCAGCCCTTGAAAAGATTCTACCGTTGCACGTGCCTCGTGTTCTACGGCGCGGCGAATCATCTCCAAGCGTTCTGCTTCCTCGAACATCGGTTCTTTGCGGGAATTTTTTGCAACGAGCATACACACTTCGTCGAACATGGTCAGTGCGCGTTCTAAAATGTCGAGATGCCCGTTGGTAACGGGGTCGAAGGTGCCGGGATAAATTGCTTTGCGCATGGGCAATGGGAAAAGAAGAGGTAAATATGAGATTGCATCATTCCTCAGCGCATGACAAAATCTTTTCAATAGTGGCACAGACAAGAATGTCTTTGCCACTAAAACCTGATTTTATCACCTCTTCGGAAATTTGCTGTGTGCTTTAATCATTTCCAACAAATGCTGTCTTACCGCACCATCCCAACCATTTTCGCCATGCGCTGTGCGCGTTTTGCAGGGTCGGGATGCGTGGAAAACATTGTTTGGACGAAGTTAGAACGCTGCCCGCCGAGTTTGGCGAGTTTTGCCAGTGCGGTCGCCATTGCGCGAGTGTTGTAGCCATTGCGCTGCATAAATTTCAAGCCGTAATCATCGGCATCAATTTCCTGTGTGCGGGAAAATTTTGCATTCAGAAGGCTTTCTGCGAGTGCGCCCATGCCCGTAAGCGCAAGCTGCCCGACAATTCCATTCGACGTAGCAGCGGCTTTCCGTGCGGCTGAGGTAAGAAGCGCGGTGCGGAGTTTGTCCTTATGGTCGCCATTTTTTACGTGTCCCACTTCATGCCCGATTACGCCCAAAATTTCTTCATCGGTCATAAGGTCCATTAGCCCTGAATACACACGCACTGTCCCATCGGCGAGCGCGAAAGCATTCACCTGCGGAGAAAGGTACGCGCGGTAGTTCAGGCGCAAACCATCTTCCAGAGCGTGCCGTCCTGTGAGCTTTGCGAGGCGTTGTGCGTACTGGCTTTCGGGCGGCGCGATACGGTTTTGTGCGTCGGACTGGCTTGCGTACTGGCTTGCAACGGATAATATTTGCTTTTCCGAAATCGTCATTGCGCGAAAAGCATCAATACCAGCCGCTATCCACAGCCCAGAATTTGTGCCGAGTGCGGGGTTTTGTGTGTATTGTGCATTCGCGCTTGTTGCAAAAGCGACAAGGAGCGCGAAGGCTGCGAGAGTAGATTGTATGAGGTTCATATGTTAGAAAAAATCATAAAATTTACTGACCAAACTCCGCCGCAAGCCGCGTAATAATAAACTTTGCTTCGCGGAGGATAGAAAAAATTGCAAGCAGTCCATCGCCCGTAGCGAGATATGGTGCGGTTTCTGCGTAAAAATCACCTTCCAACACCACAAAATACCACGCCCGCCCGACAACATAACAGCCATACAACGGATATTTGATTGCGTTCAACTCCCGTGCCGCCAGCATTTCTACAAGTAACTGTGCAAGTGGGTCGTTATCGGAGCCACGTGCTTTCTTGTATTCATGCAAAAAAAAGAATGGTTGCAAGGGATTTGCTTTACCTGTGGCTATCACAAAATCTACACGCCCATTTATTTTCACACCGTTCAACGTTGCAGAAAGTGTACGCTGCGTAAAGGCGCGAAACCGCTCGGTATTGTAGCGAATAAGGCTGATGAGCGGCGCAATAAACTTGAATTTAAGTTCATCTTCGTTCCATAAATCCACGTTTAATTGCAAGTCTTCTCGAAGAATCGTAATTGTATATTCCTCTTCAGGTCTGATTTCATGCCGCGCGGAACACCATTCTTCCAACAACGGCAAAGTTGCCTTTGCGCGTATGCCGAATGTCCGTTCAACGTCGTCAATATCCCATTTTTCAAAAGACTTTGTCATGTATTTTCTCCTCTATACCTCAATGGTAACAGGCTTCACTTTCCAGATTTCATCAGCATACTGGCGAATGGTGCGGTCGCTAGAAAACTTGCCGCTTCGAGCGGTGTTCAAGATAGATTTTTTCGTCCATTCGGTTGGGTTTTTCCAGAGAGCATTCACGCGGTCTTGCGCTTCAATGTACGACGCATAATCCGCTAGAAGCAAGTAGCGGTCGCCTTGCTCCATGAGCGAGTTCCAAATCGGTTGGAAAATTCCTGGCTCGTAGTGCGAGAACGCATTATCACGAATCATGTCCAGAACCCGCTTCAATTCTTGGTTTGCATTGTAGTAGTCCCAAGGATTGTAGCGCGGGCGCAATTCCGCCACTTCGTGCGTTTTTAAGCCAAAAATAAACATATGTTCTTCGCCGATTTCCTCCGCCATTTCCACGTTTGCGCCGTCCATTGTGCCGATGGTGAGTGCGCCGTTGAGTTGAAATTTCATGTTGCCCGTACCGCTTGCTTCCAAGCCTGCTGTTGAGATTTGCTCAGACAAGTCGGAGGCAGGAATGATGCGCTCTGCAAGGGAAACGGAGTAATTCGGCAAAAAGAATACTTTTAAGCGGTCGCCAATTTCGGGGTCGTTATTCACCGTCGCGCCGATGCTGTTGATGAGCTTGATAATCAATTTTGCTTGTGCGTAACCGGGCGCGGACTTTGCACCAAAAAAGACCGTACGCGGCGTGTAGTCTGCCTTCGGATTGTCCTTGATGCGATTGTACAGCGTCGCAACGTGCAGCGCGTTCAAAAGCTGGCGTTTGTATTCGTGCAGACGTTTGATTTGGCTATCGAACAAGGAATCAAGATTGACGCGGGTTGTGTAGTCGTCCCAGATGTCAATGTGCTGAATGAGGCGTTGTTTCGCCAAGTTCTTCGCAATGCGCCATTCCTCGCGGAATTCCTCGTCTTCGACGTAGTTTTCGAGTTTGCGCAGTTCATCCAAATTCGTTACCCAGCCGCCGCCAATGCGCTTGGTGATGAGTTCCGAGAGCGGCACATTGGACTTCTTCAACCAGCGTCGTTGCGTGATTCCGTTGGTTTTGTTGTTGAATTTATGCGGGTACAAGCGGAAGAAATCGTTGAAGAGTTCATCTTTCAAAATTTGCGTATGCAATGCCGCCACGCCGTTCACCGAATGCGAGCCAACCACAGCTAAATTCGCCATGCGAATAGCTTTTTCGCCACCGCCAGCCGCTTCCTGAATAATTGAAACACGCGAAATAATCGGGTCGTGTTCGCTGTAAAACGTGTGAACGGTTTTGAGAAAACGATGATTGATTTCGTAAATAATTTCCAAGTGGCGCGGCAATAATTTCTCGAACAGCGCGACAGACCAGCGTTCCAGAGCTTCCGATAGTACGGTGTGGTTCGTGTACGCGAAAGTGTGCGTGGTGATGTGCCATGCTTCGTCCCACGACAAACCTTCTTCATCCAGCAGAATCCGCATCAGTTCTGGAATTGCGACGGCTGGGTGCGTATCGTTGAGCTGAATCGCAATTTTGTTCGGGAACGCACCAAAGCTCTTGTGTAGCTTTTTGTACGATGCGACAATATCATGCAAACTTGCGGCGACGAAGAAATACTGCTGGCGAAGGCGTAACTCCTTGCCCGCGACGGTGTTGTCATTCGGGTACAACACTTTGGAAATTGTCTCGGTCGCGCTTTTATTTTCCACCGCGCCCATGTAATCGCCTTTGTCGAATGCCTTGAAATCGAAATCTTCCGTCGCGGAGGCTTGCCAAAGACGCAAGGAATTGACGGTGTGATTGCCATAGCCCGGCACAGGAACATCATACGCAACCGCCAATACATCGTCCGTCTCGACCCACGAATGGCGCAGATTCCCGCGCTCGTCGGTGTGCTGCTCCACGCGCCCGCCGAATTTCACGCGGCAGGTCAGTTCTTCGCGCAAAACTTCCCACGGAGAGCCGTAACGAAGCCAGTTATCGGGGTGTTCTACTTGATAGCCATTTTCAATTTCCTGCTTGAAAATACCGTATTCGTAGCGAATGCCGTAACCAAAAGCGGGCAATTCCAACGTTGCCATCGAATCCAGAAAACAGGCTGCAAGCCGCCCCAAACCGCCATTCCCAAGCCCCATGTCATGCTCAATATCGCGGATTTCATCCAAATCATACCCAAGCGTTTTCATAATGCGCTCGCACTCGGCGGTGTAGTCCAAATTCGTAAGCGCGTTGCCCAGAAGCCGCCCCATGAGGAACTCCAGCGACAAATAATACACCTTCTTCACGTCCTGACGCTCGTATTCGCGCTGGGTGCGAATCCAATTCCGAATCATGCGGTCGCGCACCGAGAGCGCAAGAGCTTTGTAGGCATCCTGCGGCGTAACGCTGAGACGGTCGCGTACCAAACGAAATTCCAAATGCTCGGCAAATTGGTTGCTCAGTGAGTAGGAATCTGGATTTTCGCTGTCGGTGAAATAGAGCGATTGCCCGCCTGCCGTGATTTCTTCACGGGTTTTGTCGGTGGTTTGGTTCGCCGTGCGTTTTGCCGCCGCCGCTTTTTTCGGCGTGGAAGAGGACGATGTTTTTGCCATGACACACAATGAAAATTCGGTGAGATAAATACTGGATTTCATGTGAGGGTCTCACTTCTTCGTGAGGCTCTCACTTTCTTGCTGTACGTTATTCAAAGTGAGACCCTGACGAAGAAGTCAGAGCCTCACTCCAAAAGGTGAATCATTCCTCATTCGCTTTCGGCGCAACGCCCATGTAGCACACGCGATATTTCCCCTGCAAACGCGCCACAATCAGCGTCCAAGCGTATTCTTTCTGCAATTCTTTCGCAATTTTATTCTGGCGTTTCAAAATATCTGCCTGTTCTTTTGCTAATTCTTTTGGGTTATCTGTTGGTGCAAGGTTTGATGCTGGAGATGGCGCACTTGCTGGATTCACCATAAAACGCATCATTTCTTTCGAGGAAACGTCCACGCGGTACATCTGCGCACCTTGTGGAACGATGCCGTTTGGCAAATAAATATTATCTCGCTCAGTTTTTGTACTGGCTTGGAACGCGCTTGCATCCTTGGTTTCCAGCACTTTGCGGAATGCGGGAAAGAGTGCAACTTGGTAATTCAGCATAAAATCTGTTTTGGAAACAAGGTCGGTGAGCGCACCTTCTGGACGGACGTAATTGCTGCCAACAAGCGGGAATGCGGTCATGTACGCCACTTTCACGGAATCACGGGCTTGCAGGCTTTTTGTATATTCCGTCCAATACGCTGCAAACGGCACGGTATCTATGTTCGGGACGGCATCTTCATTATCCTTCATAAAATAGACTTTTCCCTGACGCTGCTCGGTGAGCTTGTTGTGAACGGGCTTGTAGGCGTTCCAGCGTGTGGTAATGGTGTAGCCAGTACGCACAAGCGAGAGCAGGAGCGTGTCTTTGGCGTATTGCCCAAGCGTGGGATTGTGGCTTTCGCCGTAGCGGTGGAAGTACAAGTGCAGCGTATCGTCAATTTCTTCCACGCGGCAATCTAGGTCGGAGGAATGCCGAATGCCGCTTGCCGAGAGATTTGCACGCAAGGAATCCTGGGATGTTTGGCGAATGGTGAGTGTGTGTCCGACGAAAATTGCGGTAGGAGTCTCTTCGCCAATGTCGCCGCCAGCGTATTCATCGAAACGGAAGTAGCCGACCCAGACGTTGCTTGGTGGCGGGTCGAAGCTAAAAATATCCGTTGAAGAACGTTTTTTGCGTCGGCAACCGTCGAGCGTAAAGAGCAGCGCGACGCAGAGACCAAGCAGTATCAAGCGTTGAGGAAAGAGACGAGACGATTTCATTGGCACAGAAAAAAGTGGAAAGAAAACACACCTGCGCATTGCAGACGAGGAGCAAAACTCGTTGAAAATTTCGACATTGCCAAGACTTTCCTCACCGTATTTCTTGATTTATTCTGCCTCATGCAATGCGCCATTTTTTAGCGTAAAAATTTTCTGCTCCGCCGCTTGAAGCTGGCTTGCACACTGCTCGCTGAGGCGCATTCCTTCTTCGTAGAGCGCGAGCATTTCCTCTAGGGGCGCGTCAGCACTATCTAAAATGCCGACGATTTCTTCTAAACGACGGAAACGCTCTTCAAAGCTGGGTGTAGTGGATTCGGCGAGGGAAGTTTTCTTTTTCATAAAATAATTTTTGGTAATTGCACTCGTTCGCCCTCTTGATAAAGCAGGGCTGTTAAGTTCTCGTGTTTGCCCTCATCCCAACCCTTCTCCCAGAAGGAGAAGGGCAAGATACAGAGCCGTTTCTGAAGCCCTCTCCCTCTGGGAGAGGGTTGGGTGAGGGCTTCACAGGAACAGAACTTAACAGCCCTGCCCTTGATAAAGGGGGAACGGGGGATTTATCGCGTAAAACGAGAGATGTGAAGCGGGCTTTAGCCGTTTAATCCCCCGTTTCCCCTTTATCAAGGGGGCGAATTCGATAGCGTCCTTTGCACCCAACCAGTTGCGATGTTTTGTACATACGAGAAGCAAAAAAAACTCACGCATTCCCAGAAATGAGCTTTTGCAAAACCTCTTCCCGAATGCGCTGGCGTTCTGCTTTCATGTACAAAGTTGGTGGCGCAACGCGCTCGCGGCATACGTCGTCGCGCAAGCCGCAGCGTTCACAGGTTTCGTTTACATGAATTTTCTCAACGCTGGGGTCGTTCCAAAAGCGCACCGCTTCTTTGAATTCATCGTTAATTTGAAACCCGAGCGACACGCTCGAATGAAAAAGCGGCTTCAGCGCGAAGCGGCGTGCGACGGTAATCACGAAATACTCGGTGTCGTTTTCCACGAAATACGGACGCTGCACCACCACAAGCGGACGTGTGGGGTCGCGCTCGGCAAGCTCTGTTTGCGAGCGTTTCAGCACCGCAACAGGCAGCCAGCGACGGCAGTAATGCTCATTCAAATCTAATCCATAGGGCGCGAATACTTGCGAAAGATTGAGAAACTTTGTGAGCTTCATATTGCCTGTGCTGGTGCGGTGGCTGAAGCGTAAGAAGTGAATTTCTGGCAAACCAAAAAACTTTGGAAGAAGCTCTGTCATGCGGTAGAGCAGCATTTCGGGTGTAACGGCGTATTTGTCCAAAAGCGAGAGAAAATACTGCTCATCCCACTGTTTTTTCTGGAAAAGGCGGCGAATATCTTTCACCATCGAATCGCCGTTCATCAGCAACGCACCTGAGAAGTATGAGGCTTTGAAATTATTCACAACTTGCTCGAAGGATTCTACCTTGAGCCACGACGAGGTGAGTGCGCGTTCTTTGAGGTTCAGATAATTGTAGCCCAGTTCGCGCCCGAAAATGAAGGCTTTTTGCCTATCAACGAGGTCTTCATTGAGCATCAAACGGGATTTTTTGTGTGCTGCTTTCGCATTTTTTCCCGTCGCAGGGGCAAGCACGGTACGGAATTTTTGTAACTCAGGATAATCTGCAAGTGTTGTTGTATCAATGAGATAATTGTAGCGTTCTTCCAGCGCGGTTTTGAGCGATTGTGTAGTGAGCGGGGTTTTATTTTTCCAGCGCATTTCGGTTTGGAAGCGTTCTGCGGCTTGTTCCAAATCTTCAAAATAGTTCAGGTGAATTTTCTGATACGAGCGCAATGCGGCTAGAATAAAATGCTCGACGCTCATGTCGTAGCCGCGAATAATTTCAAGAAACGTCTTCAACAGCGCACCAGCTTTGGCGGGCGAGGCAGAGAACAAGTCCATAATATCTTGCTGTTCGATGCCAAACATCTCGAAAGGAAACTCCCGCAGCATCGGTGAATTCAGGATTGCGGTGAGCGGATTCAAGGATTCATCCACTTTCAGCGTTACTAATTCATCGAAAGTTGTGCCAAGCGATTCCGCCAGCGCGATAATTTTCTCTGGCTTTGGATACTTTTTTCCTTTCTCAATTTCGCTCAAATACGAAATGGAGAGGTCGGTCTGTTCGGAAAGTTCTTTCAAGGAAAGTTTTTTTTCGGTACGAAGCTGTTTCAGCTTAATGCCTAAAATGATGCGCAAATTTTCGCCGCTAACGCTCATGGTATCAGTGTTTTGAAGAAGAAATAACGTACTCGTTTTCAAGTATTAAAATACACTTTTTTCGCTTTAAGCGAAATAAAATTTTCGATAAGTGCGAAATTTACAAAAGAGCGAAACTTCGCTTGTAGCTAATCCTTACAACACACGCTTACAACACACGCTTATAGCGAAAAGATGTTTTACATTTCATACCACACATTAGAATCAACCTCTTTACACGAAAACTACGCTTGAAACGTTGTATTTGTTTGGTTACTCGTGGAATTTTCAATAAGTTGTTGTCAATATAAAGACGTACAATTATTGAATTTCCATGCGGGCAATTTGGTCAAAAGGGTATGTCATTTCATTCGTAGAAACTTGACGAACATTCAGTTACTGTAAAAACCGAGGGACTTCTCATTGTAGTATTCGCATGTTCAGGAATGTTGTAGAGGGGTCTTCGCATCTCGCGTTGGTACAATTATTTTTTTATCGCCATGACACCACAGCAGCACAATATCGTACGTAAAGGATTTTTCTCCGTTCTATGGACGTTTGTTTTCTTTATTCTCACTTCCACGTGTTGCCTTGTCTATTTTTCCTCAACGGCATATGAATTTGCCGACCTCGCCATGATGGACGGGACACTTGATGAATCCAACCAACCTGTGCCTGATAAGGCGCAATTCCGCAGCACTGGCGCACGCGTAGCATACGCCTACGCAACGATGCACGAATCCGACATTTTCGCGGGTTTGTTCATCTTTAGCTTTGCTGTGTCGCTGTTTGCGGGCTATGTTGGTATTCTTCCTGGCACGGATGACGAAAGCATGCAGCTTTTTATGGAGCGTGGCACGGAAGACGCATCCTTACTTGCATTGTCGCCATTTTGTCCAAACTGCGGTACTGCCTTGCAAAAAGACTGGAATTTCTGCTCGCAATGCGGACAAGAGCGCAGCGTGGCGCAAGAACTCACCCTTGGAAACTTTGTTCGCTCCGCCATTCCGGATATTTTGAACATTGATGGTAAATTCTTTCGTACCGTGCGACTTCTTCTGACCAAGCCTGGATTTCTCACGCTTGAATACTTACAAGCCAAAAAAGCAAGCTATACTCTGCCTACGCAGCTCTACTTCGTGATTGCAGCCGCATTCTTTTTTGTGAGTATCAATCTCGACTTTAGCACTGACGTTCTCTATCAACAAGTGCCACAGCTTGCGGAATTGATTACCCAAAAAGCGCAGGAAAACAATATGCCCATCGAAATTATTAAGCAGCGTATTGATAATACCTTAGAGAATTTTATTCCACTCTATACGTTCTTCATGGTGATTATGTTTGCGTTATGCTTAAAAGTGCTGTACCCGCATTGGTACTATGTGGAACATTTGGTCTTTTCCTTACACTTTATCGCATATTTCCTCATTCTTTGGATGGGGCTTATTCTTGTGGCAGCACGATTTCCTTCGCTGGATAATTTTGCTCTCGTGCTACCCTTGCCGTATTTATATTTCTGCCTTAAAAACGTCCATTTTTCAAGCGCGAAGTGGAAATTCTTCCCTTTAGCACTCTTTTTCGTTTTCATGTTGCTGTTTTATGTAACAATCTCCATGTCCTTAGGACTATTCCTTCTCTAACGGTACTTTTTTATATTTTTTCAATAGGTAAATTCTCCTTAAAACCGCATCATTTCTTGAATCACCATGAAAAATCGTACACTCATTTTCGCTTTTTTTATTTTTGCCGTTGTTGCGCTGGCTATTATCGGCTCGCTTTTTCGCGCTCGCTCGGACCAAGCGAAAAAACTCGAAGTTCAGGGACGCGAACTTGTGGCGTTTTCTGCGGAGAAGGACAGTATCACGCAGGTTTTGGCAGATGCAACGCAGTCTATCAACAACGTGTATAATCAAGTTTCTAACGTTGCCGGCGCGGTTGCAATTTCGCGCACGCTGGAAAATATTGACAACGTAAACTATAAAAGCGAGGTAGCATCGAAGCTCGTGGGTATTAGCGAGATGGTGAATAGCTATAAAAATCAAATGAAAACGGCGGAATCCCGCGTCATTTCTTTGAAGCAGCGCAATGCAGGTTTTGCACAGAAAGTGGTGGTGTTAGAGCAAACAATAAAAAAATTGCAGGAAACAATTGTCCAGCAGGAAACACGCATTACTCAGCTTTCGGATGAATTGAACATCACCCGTGCCGAGCGCGACCGCTACCGTGCGGATGCACTCGCAAAAGCAAAATCGCTGTTGGAAAAAGAAAAGCAACTGGAAGCGACAACGGAAGAACTGAACACGGCATTCTTCATTATTGGAAAAACAGACGACCTCGCAAAGCAAGGCTACATCGAAAAGAAAGGCTCAGTGCTGATTTTTGGCGGTGCGTGGAAGCCGTCAGATTCCTTAAAAGTAGATTCTAATTTCCAGCAAATCAATATCACCAAAACGCTGGAATTGCCGATGAAATCGAAGTTTTATCGTATTGTTTCCGCGCACGACCAGCGTTTGCTCTCACCACAGCCGAACGCATCGGAAGTTTCGCCGTATATGCTAAAAATCAGTAAACCAGAGAAGTTCTGGTCGCAGTCTAAAATTTTGATAATTACCGAAGATTGAGGAAATTGCGTTCATGAACTACGCAAAAATTTATCTCGTTATTCTCTTCGCCATTCTCGCAAAGCTCTCCATTATGCCGCTTTTCGCGGATAAAACCTTTGGAAGCAAGGATAATCCTATCCGCCTCGCGCTTGTTCCTTCGCAGGAAGCAGGCAAGGTGATTAGCAATGCGGAAAAGCTCATGGAGCATCTGCACGAAAAAACAGGGTACTATTTCACGGCATATATGCCCGCAAATTACATCGTTGCAATTGAAGGCTTTGGCTCGTCGAAGGTAGATATAGCAATGGTTACGACGTTTAGCTATCTCTTGGCAAATCAAAAATACGGCGCGACAGCAGCACTGAAAATTGTTCGCCGCAATGGAGACACCTGTTACGGCGGGCAGTTTCTCGCGCTCAAGGGCAGCAATATTCGCTCCATCAAAGATTTGCACGGTAAGCGTGTTGCTTTTACTGACCCCGCGTCTGGTTCTGGCTACGTTCTTCCGAAAGCAATGCTGAAAAAACTCGGCGTGCAGCCCGCACAAGAAGTGTTTGCACAACGCCACGACAACGTTGTGATGATGATTTACCAACGCCAAGTAGATGCAGGAGCAGCGTATTATTCCGCGCCAGACAAGAAAACGGGCGAGCTTCAGGATGCACGCGCACTTGTAAAAAAGCAGTATCCCGACGTAGCAGAAAAGGTTGTCAATATCGGTTATACGGAAAAAATCACCAACGACCCCATTAGCTTTCGCCGCGACTTTCCGCCTGATATGAAGGCGCGAATTGTGAAAGCACTCGTTGATTATGCTAATTCTGCCGAAGGCAAACCGATTATGATTCATCTCTACGGCATTGAAGGCTTGCTCCCCGTGAAAGATTCCGACTACGACGGGCTTCGCGCCATGCTGAAGGAACAAGGCATGGACGTAGAAGAACTGGTAAAAAAAACAAAAAAGTAATTCCTCCGAGTTTTACAGAAGACTCTTGCAAGTCGCATAAAATCAGGCTTCAGCGGCATAGATATTCTTGTCTATGTTTACAAACCGAATTTTGCGCCAGCTCTCACAGACAGGAATGTCTGTGCCACTGTTGAAGAAATTTTGTTGTCTCTTTCGTATTTTTTGTATGAAAAATCTCTTTGTAAGCCTTACCATTACTTGCTTGTGCGTCTTTTCGCTTGTGAGCGTTTCTGTGCAGGAAGCGTCCGCTTACGAAACGCCGCCATTGCTTGCTGCTCGCACCATACCCGTTATCACAACTGCGTATCAGCAACTTTCTTTCCGCACGCTTCGCACCTATCTTCCAGGGAAGAAGCCACCGCAGGAAATTATGGAATTGAATGGTAAAAGCGTTGAAATTATGGGCTTTATGGCAGCACTGACGCAATTGGAAGAAATTGACGAATTCGTCCTTTCTTCCTCGCCGCCAATGAATTGCTTTTGTCATCCGCCGCTTCGCGTGAACGAGGTAATTTTTGTGCAAATGAAAAAAGGCAAAAAAACAGACTACAAAGGTGGCGTAGTGCGCATTCGCGGTAAACTCGTGGTCAATACGAGCGTTACCGACGAATTTGCGGACATTATGTACACCGTCGAATGCGATGAAGTATTGTAGAATATCTCAGTAAACGACAAAATCTTTGAAGAGCGGATGGAATCAGGCTTCAGTGGCACAGACATTCTTGTCTGTGTTTGTCGTCTGAACACCGCACTATCACTCACAGACAAGAATGTCTGTGCTATTATGGAAGAATTTTGTCGCGTACAAAGGCAAAATATCGTAAATACGCTCGCTTAAAGCAATATTCTCGGTTGGAAGCCGCTTCAGAAGTAGTTTCCAACTTTTTTCTTTTCTTCCCTTCTGAATCTAACCTCTTCCATGAAAAAATCTGCTCGTCCAACACCGAAAACAGGCATCATTTCTCGCAGTGGCGGTAAAACCTCGTTCCGCAAACTCGACCCAAATGCACCGCCCTCCAAAAGCGGCACAAAACCTACTCGCGCTGGTGAGTCCCCGCGTTCACGCTCTTCTCGCCCCGATTCCGACGACACCACAAAGCCAGCACGCAAAACCAGTGCGCCCGCCCGTAAAGTCTATGGCGATAAGAAACTTGAAAGCAAGAAGTTTGGTGAGAAGAAATTCGGCGATAAGAAGTTTGAGGAGAAAAAGTTTGGCGATAAAAAGTTCAGCGACAAGAAGTTTGAGGAGAAAAAATTCGGCGACAAAAAGTTTGAGGAGAAAAAATTCGGCGACAAGAAGTTTGAGGAGAAAAAGTTTGGCGAGAAAAAGTTCGGCGACAAGAAGTTTGAGGAGAAAAAATTCGGTGAAAAGAAGTTTGGTGAGAAGAAATTCGGTGAGAAAAGATTTGAAGGGAAGAAATTTGAAGGCAAACGAGTTGAAGAGGAACACTTTAGCACGAAAAAATCAGACCGCACAAGCCACAAAGCCGTTGTAGAGGCTGCCGCATTCACCAAACCCAGCTCGCAAGCGGGCAAGGGCGGTAAAAGAGCAACAGGCGCGAAAGCAAGCAGCACTGCGCTCTTACGCCTGAACAAATTCATTGCCGATGCCGGTATTTGCTCGCGACGACAGGCAGATGAATACATTGAGCAAGGGAAAGTGAAGGTAAACGGCAAGCTCGTAACGGAGCAGGGAATGAAGGTGCATCTTTCCGACCTTGTAACGGTACACGGTGAGCCAATCAACGCAGAAAAGCACTTGACGTATGTCGTGCTGAATAAACCGAAAGATTACATCACGACCACAAGCGACGAAAAAGGACGCAAAACCGTGATGGAGCTTATTCCCCTCAAACAACGTATTTATCCCATTGGCAGGCTCGACCGCCAAACGACGGGTGTCCTACTGCTCACCAACGACGGCGATTTAGCGCACCGGCTGATGCACCCAAGTTACGAAGTATCGAGGATTTATCGGGTGTACATTGACAAACGCCTCACACAAAACGATATGCGAAATATCTCCAAAGGCGTGAAAGTAGAAGATGAAAACGGGGATTTCTACATCTCTGGCGAATGTAATATTGCCATTGACCCCGAAGACCCACGTGCTGTTACGGTGGAACTTGCCGAAGGAAAAAACCGTGAAGTACGGCGTATTTTCGCCTCTCTGGGCTATGAAGTGGAAAAACTTGACCGAAAAGCATACGCAGGAATTTCCTCACGCGGGCTTGGACGTGGCGAGTATCGCCATCTTTCATCACAGGAAGTACACGCGTTGGAGCAGTTAGTAAAACTCGACCGTCGTTTGGAAAATGCGACCACTGCCGCGAAACCCCGCACAAAAGCTCGGCGGTAAAAGAGATTGCTGAAAAATCAAAGCATTTGATTTTTGTAGCTGACCAGGTACTACCTCGTCGGGCGGCTGTTATCACAAGTACGGTAGCCGTCCGGCGAGTGTAGAGCCGCAACGCTTATCGAAAGAAGAACTCGCCGGACGGTCAAGAAACCGCCCGACGAGAATATATCTCATCAGGTAGTATTTTTTTCAGCATTGAGAAAAACCCACTGACCGCAAAAAACAATATCCTTCAATGCTAGACACTATCTGGCTTGCAGGTGATTTAATTGAAAAGTGCAAAAATTGAAAAACAGCTCAAGAAATTAGATTTCACCTGACTTACAGGTACTTCAAAGTATCTAAAAAAGTATCTAAAAAAGTATCTGAAAAGGTATCTGAAAATCTATCTAAAAATTTGCTTGTGTTGCCTTTCCATTACCCATCGTACCTGCGCCGCATTTGGCGGAAGAAATTCATGACCAAGCCAAGCATTGCGAGGTTAATAACTAATGACGTGCCGCCTGCGCTCATAAACGGCAACGGAATCCCGATAACTGGCAGCAGTCCTAGAGCCATGCCGATATTGACAAAGGTGTGATACGTCCAAATTGCCGCAATCCCAGCAATTATCGTACTTTCAAAGCGGCGTTGCACGAGTTCTGCAATGCGCACCAAGCGCATACACAATCCCGCAAGCAAGGCAAGAACAAGCGTTCCGCCGACAAAGCCAAATTCTTCCGTTGGCACGCAATAAATAAAATCTGTCCATTGTTTGGGAATATAGCGAAGTTGTGTTTGTGTTCCTTGCTGGAAGCCGCGTCCCCACAAGCCTCCGCTCCCCACCGCCATTTTTGATTGCACCACGTTGTAGCCCTGACCACGCGGGTCTTTGTTGGGGTCGAGAAGAATTTCAATGCGCGTTTTTTGATAGGGTTTTAACACATTATTCACCACCCAAGGCATGCCGTATCCCGCACCAATACTGAGCGAAATCACCACAGCTGTCACAATAATCGTGCGCCGAAATGCAAACGCGCCCAGGCTAATTAGTACAAGAGCAACAATTAAGGTTTGCTGACCAAATAACGCCGCTACCGCCGCAAGCGGTGGCGTGATAAGCGCGTAGAGCAGAAATAAATCCGCCCCGCCCCAGAGCGCAATTCCCAAAAACATGCCGATAAATACTGTCGCAGAGCCGTAATCTGGTTCAAGAATAATCAAACCAACTGGCGCAGCAATGTAGAGAAATACTGTAAATAAATCGCGTATGGTGTGCAGATTCACGTTGGGACGTGCCATAAAGAGCGCGATTGCCATTAGCGTACAGACTTTTGCCACTTCCGATGGCTGAAACGTTACTGGTCCGAGTGGAAGCCAGTTTTTCTGCCCATTCACCGTTTTTCCAATGAATAGCACCGCGCCGAGCAAAGCTAAGGAAATGCCATACAAAAACGGCGAAGCCACCTCCAACCACCGCGTCGGGATGTAGATAATTCCCACCATAATGACCAGTCCCACCAGTGTAAACGCGCCTTGTCGGGCAAAATACGTTGGCATGCCTGCATTGACCGTCGCGCTGTAAATGGACGCTAAACCAATGGCGCACAGAAGGAGAACGCAAAACAGCGAGAACCAATCCACCACGCTCGCGCCCTCGCGCTTACTGCCAATGCGTTCGCCAAGATAAGATGTTTGTGCCATAAGAGAAAAGATGGACAATAAGTTTGTACATGGTTTGGGTATTCTTAGTACATGATTCTTGAAATACGTAATGATTATTGGAACGCGGATGAGGTCCCAGACTCTCAGGATATTGAGGACTTTTTGCCGTCCTCACCATCCTCTTAGTCCTCCAGTCCGCGTTCCTTTCTCACATTGTGTAGTATCATTGCATAATGTAAGAATCATGTACTTAGCGTTTATCGCTCCAAGGTCAGCGTCGCAAAATGGCTTTCCCAATCAAGATTTGCGGTGTCGGATGCGGCTTGGAGCAATGTCCCACGCACAAGCATTGGTGCGGCTTTAGAGTTTTTTTGAGGGAAAACTGCCGATAATGAAAACACCACGCGTCCATTGGCATCTGTGCGCTGCTGCTGAACAGATTTTTTACCTTGCACAAGGCTGAGAGCGAAGTTTGCAAGCGGCTTTCCGTCAAACAGAACACGCACAGCGAGTTCTTTCGCGCTGCGTAGTAAGCCTGGATGCTGCTCCGGTACAATTTCCAGCTTCGCGCCTTGCGGAATTGCCCACGAGGAATCTTTCACCCAAAAACGCTCTTCACCAACGAAGAGAAATGTTTTGCTGTGTTTTGCATAACTTTCGCGCCATTTCAAGCCTTGTGGCGGATTTTTCCAGAGGTTTTTCAAGGAGTCCGACGCACCAATTTCTGCCAAATACTCGCGTACAAGTTTCGGAGAAAGCTCCAAAGTACGCGGCTTCAGCACAATCGAAATTGCTGCAACACCGACGTTTGCTGGATTTACTTGTACGGTAAGTTCTTTTTTTGCGGCTGTAAATTTGCTGAGTTGCTGACGCTCCCCTGCAAGGCTCATTGTTGCTTGTTCGAGGCGGTCTTGCTTGATGGAAAATGCTGATTGCGGGAATTGCATTGCACTCGTCAGACCCAGCAAACACGGGCGTTCTGGCGCGACACGGAAACGTTGCGGGAGCAGCCACGTATCGTGTGCAAATGCAGGTACATAGCCGCAAAGCAGGATGGCGACTATTGTCCAATGAGACCAACGATTGATTTTTTGTTGCACGGTGTTCATAGTTGATGGGCTGTTGTAGATAGTGTTTTCACAAAATGGCATTTTTTTAGGCAGACAAGAGTGTCTGCTCTACCAAAGCCGCATGGGAGCTAGGTCTTGTGGTAGCGCAGACACTCTTGTTTGCGCCATTTACGACAGTCCGAGCGGTAATTATTTCGCAGAATCCCATTCCTCAATCACCATTGGAAGCGGCGTAAATGCTTGCGTTCCGATGCCAATATTCTTCTCAATGTGCGCAACTGCCGCCTCAAAGGTTTCCGTGCGCGTTCCCTGCACATAGCCTATTTCCTCGCCTTTGCGGACTTCCGCACCACATTTTTTGTGAAAAACTATTCCTGCACCGTAGTCCAGCACGTCTTCGGTGCGCTGCCGTCCTGCGCCCAGCATTATTCCTGCAATACCAATTTCACGCGCTTGAATGCTCGAAATTACGCCGTCCGCACTGGCAAGAATCGCTTTTTTCGGCAAATTGCTGAACCGCGCTTTTGCCGCCGTAATATCGCCGTGCTGCTCTGCAATCAGCGCGTGGAAGATTTCAAGCGGCTTGCGGCTCGCCCACGCTGCGTGAACGATGTTCATTGCATCGGCTTCGCTCGTGGCAAGACCGCCAGCAATCACCATAGATGCGGCAAGGCGGGCAGTCAGTTCGGCAATATCGTGTGGCGCGTTATCGCGTGATTCCAACGCCTCCAGCGATTCCTCAAACTCCAGCCAGTTCCCCACTTTCAAGCCAAGCGGCTCGTTCATATTCGTAAACAAAATCCGCATTCGCAAGCCCACAGCCCGCGCCACGCCTATCATTGCTTCGGCAAGCTCTTTTGCTTTGTCCAGCGTGTCCATAAACGCGCCAGTGCCGACTTTGAGGTCAATCACGAGCGCGTCCAAGTCTTCGGCAAATTTTTTACTGAGGATTGATGCGGTTATCAGCGATTTCGATTCCACTGTTCCCGTAACATCGCGCAAGTGGTACAAAATGCGGTCGGCGGGCGCAATGTCGCTTGTTTGCTTGGCAAAAAAGCCACCGTGTTTTGTGATAAGCTCTTGCCCACGCGCATTGTCAATGTCCATGTTGATATTCACTGATTCTAATTTATCCACCGTTCCGCCCGTATGCCCAAGTCCGCGTCCAGAAATCATCGGCACAGCAACGCCACACGCTGCCACAAGCGGCAGCAAGGGAAGCGAGATTTTATCGCCTACGCCGCCTGTGGAGTGTTTATCCACTTTCGGTTTTGGTTTGGCGTGAAAGGTGTAGGTTGTGCCAGAATCCCGCATAGCAAGCGTGAGCGCGGCAGTTTCCGCCGCCGTCAGCCCGCGAATAAAGGATGCCATCAGAAAGGCGGCTGCTTGCGGTTGGGTAATATCGCCCGCCGTTATGCCCTTTACAAACCACTGAATTTCTTCAGCGTGGAGTTCTGCGCCATCGCGCTTTTTGCGGAGAAGTTCTGCTGGAATCATATTTTACAATAAGGAAACATGGGGAAAAACACTGTGTAGCAATATACATATTTCTCAGTGGCACAGACATTCTTGTCTGTGTTTGTCGCTTGAACCTCTCACCAATACTCACAGACAGGAATGTCTGTGCCACTAAAAAAATATTTCTTCATCTCTATTGCCCTGAAACGCTCTTCAAACCTCGTGTTGTGGCGATATACTCTTGATACCGCTCAATTTCCGAACCAAGCGCGTTCATCACCAAACTTATCACAAACGCATCATCCACATAGCCCAGAATCGGGATAAAATCAGGCAGCAAATCTACGGGCGAGATGAAATAGAGCAAGCCAGCAATCACCATTGTTTTGCTCGACCACGCCATTGCAAATTCCTTATCGCGCATCATGGCGTATAAGGTTTTTACTTTGCCAATCATGCTTTTCACAACGGGCAAGCGTTCATTGACGGAATTCAGCACTTGTGCCATTTTGTCGGGCAATTCTTCTACGACAACTTTTTCATCTTCGCGCTTGACGTTCTTTGCGCGGTCGAACAAGTCTTGCTCCAAGCGGGCTTGCTGGGCATCGGAAATGGGATTTTCTTTGGGGTTCATGGATTTGATGGAAAATAAATGATGCATATTGAAAGAATTCACAACGAAACTCTTCCAGTTTATGCTTTGACTTTTTTTGCCGCTTTGGGGTTTGAAATCGGGTGCGTGGGCAAGGTGATAACGGGCTTTGCTAAGGCACGCCAGACGAGAAATAATCCGAGCAACACAAGCGGAATACTGAGGATTTGTCCCATGTTGAGCGGCAAACTATTCTCAAATGCTACCTGATTTTCTTTGGAAAATTCCACCAAAAATCGTGCGCCAAAAATGCAGATAAAAAACACGCCCAACAGCAAACCATTCGGCGTGCGAGCATCGTAGCGGTTGTAGATGAAGCGCATAAGCAGGAACGTGAGCAAATACAGCCCCGCTTCGTACAACTGCGACGGATGGCGTGGAAGCAGGTCGCGCAAGGTGAACACGACCGCCCACGGCACATCGGTAACTTTGCCAATCATTTCGTGATTGAAAAAATTGCCCGTGCGAATGAGTATTGCCGCCAGCGAGGTAACAATCGCAATGCGGTCAATAATCCACAAAAACGGCTGCTTTGGGCGATTGCGCGAATACAGCCACAGCGCAATAGAAATCCCAATCACAGCACCATGACTTGCGTAGCCGCCTTTCCAGATTTGCACAATTTCAAGCGGATTGGCGAGGTAATAATCGGGCTGGTAAAAAAGGCAATGTCCCAGACGCATTCCGAGAATGGTGCCAGCAATCATCGTCAGCGTAAGCGGCTCCATATCAGTAACGGGGCGGTGTTCACGAATAAACATCCGCGACATCAGCAAGTAGCCAATAAAAAAACCAGAGGAGAACAGTACGCCATACCAACGCGGCGCAAACCCGCCAATGGTGAAGATTTCAGGCTGGACGTTCCAGAGAATTGTGGAAAGTGTTGTGGAAATGATTGCGGAAGAAAATTCCATAAAAAGGGAAAAATGTAAAGGAAGCAAGGTTAGGTGCGGTTTTTACGCTTTCTGCGACGTTCATGCTTGATTTTACCAAGGATTCGCCAAGTCTTGCGCCGAATACGTGTGATTGCGCTCTTTGTAGAGCGAATTGCCCTCAGGACGCTTCAAATCAAGCGCGTTCTTCACAAACACGCGGCGGAGCATCGCAAGCGGAAACAAAAACACAAAAAACACGAGCGACAGCAAAATGCGTGAATTGACCTTGCCAAGAAGTTCCGCTAATTTCAGCCACGCCCACGCGAGCTTTGCCGCCAGCCAATCCGAAAAAGCGGCGACAAGCAAGACGGAAAGCGAAATCCACGACAGCCACGGTTTGTGAAAAATAAAAAACAGAATGAGCATTCCTGCCGCCAACACAACGAGGGTTCGCACGTTTTGTTCAGGCGTGTACGAGGAAGCGGGTTTGGTTGATTCCATAATGATTGAGCAAGTTTTGCAAGCAAAATTAGAAAAGCGTGTAAATAAATGGTGCGATTGCACTTCCGCCCGCAAGGACGATGAGCATACCAATGAGCAACAGAACGACAATCATCGGCAGAAGCCACCACTTTTTGCGCTCTCGGAGGAATTTCCACAGGTCAGTTAAAAAGTCCATTTTTTTCTTTCTGTTGTAAGTTTTGAGTGTTGAATTTGTAGCAATTATGCCATTCTGAAATCGTAATTGGTCGGGTTTTGATTTGGGAACGCGGATTTTGAGGACTGAAGAGGACTTTGAGGACACAATGAGCATTCAAAATATGTGAGAGTCTTGACCAGTCCTCAAAAGTCCTTCAAATCCGCGTTCCTTGACGAATAACTTAATCAGCTATTCACGAAATATATTTGTTGATACAATCCACATACGCATATGCACGATGTTCAGCAAAAAGGTCAAAAACCAACATAAAACTTGATTGGATAATCAATCCCACACCAAGAAAATACCAGGTGTCGTGGCGCGGGAAAGCGTAAATCAGACCAATGCCAAGCGCGAGAAGCACAATCTCAATTACCTTGTAGGTTTTGAAATTTTTATTCACCACATCCATACGCTTGATTTCATCAGCCTTGTACACCTGTGGCGCGGACTGCACTTGCGCGGCGAGCGTGGCAATTTGCGTATCCGAGCGCAAATATACGCTACCGCCGACAATAATTTGAATCAAACCGACGGCAATAAGCGGATAGCTCATACTTTTGAAGGTGTGCTGCTGCACCAAAAGCCAGACAGAAACAGCGATTGCGAGCATTCCCACCAGCACAAAGATAAGGCTTTCATACTTCTCTGCGAGAAAATACCGCGTGAGTTCTTGTTGCATTGTTTGAATGGTGTCCATAGCTTTCTGTACATGAAGGATGAAAAATTTCGCAAATCAGTTGCGTGCTTGCGCCTACTTTTCTTTGCCATCGGCTTTGAGCGGAATTTGCTGTCCTGCAATAAGTTTCCACTGTCCGTAGCGATAAACAAATGTATCGGTTGCGCGAAAACGCCATGTATCGGTGCGACCATTTTTTGTGCGCACATCCTCGCCAATGTAGTTCGCAACAACGACGGAAGAACGCACGACAAAATGCCAATCACTCAGCGTAATTTTGACGGTTGTTCCCGCTGCATGAGGTTTCAGGAAAGCCAGTACCGATGCGCGATTGCGCTTTGTGCCGCCAAAATCGGTATCAATGAAGTCATCCGCATACATCGGCTCGGCAAGAGCGCGATTGCCTGTTTCCCAAGCCTTCCAGAGCGTTTCGGATTGTCGCTGCACTTGCTGTTTTGCAAGGCTGTCATTCGGCAGCATTGCCGTGCTGTGCGAGGCGTATTTGCGCCATCCTTGTTTTGTACGAATATAAGTATCGGTGTATTGCTCTGAAGCTCGCATGGTATCACCATTTTGGGTTTTCCACGCAAATTCTGCAATACCGCTAATGATGCCCGTATTTTCGGCAATGCGCACCGTTTGCGCACGATGCTGTTGCGAAAAAGGTTTCCAAAAAATGCTCATATCCCGCAAAAATGCTTGCTTGCTAATGTTTACCGCTTCGGGAACAATCATCGTAAAATCTTCTGCCAAATATTGCGCAACAGCACTTGTATCATTGCGGACAATCGCTTGTGCTATCATGCTTTCGAGGCGCAAGAGTTCTTCATCCAGTGCGGACGGCTTGTTCGGTACATTTTGCGCATGAGTGAAATTCACAAATAACAGCATTGTTATACACAGCGCAAAAGCACGAGAAAAAGGAGCAAATCTGTTCATAATATTTCCTTAGAAGCCGCTTATTTTCAAGCGTTGGAGCATTGCACCCGCAATAGCGTCGTTGCCACGCGGACCTAAATGCGCGTAATCCACAAATGCCGTTTCTTTCACAGAATCCAGAGCATTGTTGATGTCGAAGGCAGTATTGACAAGCGTTTGCGGGTTATTGAACATTTTTGAGCGGACTGTTTCGAGCAGAATTCCATAGCCTTTGCCATTTTGTTCAAGCATCATTTTTTGCAAGGCTGCTTCTTTCTCGGTCAGCGTTTTTTGCGTCGTGAGAAGCGACGGCTGCCAGAAAAAGTATGCCTTGAAATTATAGTTTTTTGCAAGGTTTTGAACAAAAGCAAGTGTATGTGCATAACTCGTAGAAACCGCTTCAGCACGTGCTTTCAGAACTGTTTCATCTTTTTCAAATTGCATATCGGCATTGCGAGAGCGCATGACGAGCGTCAGAAGCGAGGATTTCCAGACCAAATTCGCCCACAACCGTTCTTTGATGGAGCGATAGATTTGGTCGTAGAGATTGTAGAATCCGTGCGCCATTGGCTTTGCCATTGCGACTTTCAAATGCCCTTCGTTGAAGCCGTCGTAAAAAATTACCACGTCGGGGCGTTTTCCTTGCATGAGGAGCTTGGAAAGCAGCACGGCTTCTTGGTCGTTCACAAATCCAGGCAAACCGTAGTTTTGAATTACAAATTTTTTGTTGGGATACGCTTCTTTCAATTTTGCCGCCAAGCGTGATGAAATCGTCCAATCGTCGGGCGTGTCGGCGCAAAACATCGTGCTGCCGCCGAACATCCAAACGGTTATTGCTGAGTCTGCTTGAGAAAAATCTTGATTATATGCGGGCTGTACGGTTTTACGATAGCCCTGCTCGACCGTGAAGGTTTGCGTTGCATAATCAGGATTTTTCCAGAGCGAATACGGCTCATAGACCTGTGCGCCGCCCGTCGCTGCTTGGTAGGCAGCCACATCCTTGAAAAACTGGTCTTTCCACGCCATGCCTTCGTAAGCAGATTCCGTCAGGCTTACGGCGGTGTTTTGTGCGGAGGCTTGCCGTTTTAGCAGCCAACCTGAAACAAGTTCCAGAAGAACAACCGTCAGCACAAGGAATAATGCGGTGTTCAGGATGATGAGGCTCAGTCCCGTGTAGGCGCGGCGTATGGTGTCGAATGCTTTGCTCATGGAGTATTTCTATCAGTGAATCAGTGATGTGGAGGAACAAAATTTTTATAGACATCCGGCTGCACATCAGTAATAGTGCCGTCAGAAAGCTCATAAAAAATTTTGCCGTTCAAACTATACACATTCGGAATACCGTTTCTGCGGTTTTCTTCTTGTGCTTTGCGCACGGCGATGTCGGCTATGCGCTTGATTTCAAGCGGGTCTCGAAGAAATTGAAGATGTTCGAGCATTGTTATTGTTCCAAAACATGACCAAAAAAGTTTTCTGTGTGTTTACGTACTACTGAGCAACAGGCTTCACAAACAACGCTTGCACCGAATCACGTGCAAAAAGTTTTGCCAAACCTTCTGGCGTAGGATGCCAGTAATCAAAAAAATCTGCTTCGGTCAAGCTAAGTTTTTCGGGATTGTACGCACCGAAAACCGAGATGTTATGCCGTTCCGCAATGCCACGCAGCACCGTTTCTGTGGCATCTAAACTTGGTAAATTCTTGTAAAAAAGCGGATGATACGGCGAAAGAAACAGCACTACACGAACCCCGTCGTTCCGCATTGTTTTCAGCAAATCTTCAAATGCCGTAACGCGCTTGGGGTCGGTTTTACGTTCTTCAAATTTTGTTGGGTCGCCTTTTTTCTTGGCGTTGTTTCGGCGCAAGTCCATTTCCACGATGCGGCGTACATCCTCAATCGTGCGATGCCGTATTTCTCCCGAATATTGCAAGCCGCCATCGGCGAGAATGAGCATATTTGCGTCGTTGGTGTCGGTTGTTGCGTAAAATTGTTGCAGCGAGCGGTTGATGCGCAAAAACGAAAGCGACGATTGCAAATAACTAAACGACATCATTTCCATATACTTCGTCGGAATGATGCGGTTTGCAAGCGACGAAAGGCGAAACGGTGAAAATCCTGCGTTCACGTGCTGCGAGGTCTGAATATTTTCCACTTTTTGCAAATCAAACAGCCAATGGTCGCAGCAAAAAATGATAGTTTTAGGAATATGCTTGCGTTCCTTGAGCAAGGCGTACAGCTCTTGTTGCAGCTCAATTTGCGCATTCGGAACACTCGCATTATAGAAGGTTTCGGGCGGAAGCATCCACTTACGAATCTGCAACGAGCGGCTCGAACCCAGAACAACAATATCCGCCTGTCCTGTGCGGCTCAGATATTCTGTGCGTTGCGCCGAAAATGTGAAGTTTTCCTTGAGCAAACTCACGTTCTTTTTTTGCAACAGCAGCGAGGCAATATCAGGACTGATGTCGCGAATGACGTTTGCTGGGTCTACAATGATATTCGTCGCAACGACCATTGCCATGACGGGTAATATCGCAAGAATTGCTTTTAGTCCGATAGATTTCAACACGTCAATCATTTGCCAAACCTTGATATGATGCTGGGTTGATGAAATGCTTACTTGATTAAAACTGGAAATAAATAAACGACGACTGACGAAACACACCCCAGACCACAATCGCAATGAACAGCGCGTAGTATATCGCCCAACGCCGCCACGTGGGCTGTTCGGCAAAGAGTGAGCGCACATCGTGACGGCTGCCTTGCCAAATCTCGACAAAAAACATAAATGCTACGGTTATCACCAAAATTATCAAGTCATTCCGTCCCGCGCCAATTTCCAAGAGGCGTTTGCCCGTGCCGAGCGATGAGGCATTTTGAATAAGAAAACCAATGTCAATTTTGTAAATGTTCGTGATGACGTGCCACGCATCGTGGAAGGTAACGGCGCGGAAGAAAATCCACGCAAACGCCGCTAAATTCACGGTTACAAACCATTTAATTGCCGTATGCACTTTCGGCATTTTTACCAGCCCAATGGCAGTATTGAAGCGGTGTCTGAGGTTTGCCGTGAGGAGTCCAAAAATTTGATAAAAGCCGTGCAATGCGCCCCAAATCACGAAGTTCCAACTTGCTCCGTGCCAAAAACCACTGACCAAAAAGACAAAGAACAAATTGAAATACCAATGCGGCACAGACACACGATTGCCGCCGATCGAAATGTACAAATAATCCTTGAACCACGTCGAAAGCGAGATGTGCCAACGCCTCCAGAACTCAGGAATAGACTGCGACAAATATGGACGATTGAAATTCCGCATCAGGTCGTAGCCCATGAACTGCGCCGCGCCGATAGCAATATCGGAATAGCCCGAAAAGTCGCAATAAATTTGCAAGCTAAAGGCATACGTCGCAATGAGTAAGGGCAATCCAGTATCGTAGTTTGAGGGATTGTTATAGACATAATCCACAATGATTGCCAGACGGTCTGCCACGACTACTTTTTTGAACATCCCCCAGAGCATGAGTTTAAGCCCATCGGAAGCATTTTGGTAAGAAAAATGTCGCTCGCCGTGAAATTGATGCAGAAGGTTTTGCGGGCGTTCAATCGGTCCGGCGACAAGCTGCGGATAGAACAACACATACAAGCTAAAAATCCCGAAATGCCGCTCCGCAGACTGATTCCCGCGATAGACTTCAATCGTGTAGCTCATGGATTGGAAGGTGTGAAACGACAAACCAATCGGCAACAAAATAGACAAATGCGGCAAGTGCGTTGCAATGCCCATCCACGCCGAGAGCGTTTCGGTGTTGTCAATGAAAAAGTTGTAATACTTAAACACCGCTAACATTCCGATATTTGCTGCCAGACTTATTATCAGAAAGAGCTTCCGTTTTGCGTCTTTTGCGGGTTCAATCACTAAGCCCGAAACGTAGTCAATGATAATCGTTACCACCAAAATCAGGATATACGCTGGAACAAATGCCATGTAAAAATAGCAACTTGCGATGAGTAGCCATATCCACCGAAAACGATGTTGCAGCGCGAAAAATATCGCCGAGACTATCGGGAAAAATATGATGAAATCAAGCGAGTTAAACAGCATAAAATGTTGGAGAGTTATTTTGTCAAAAACACGTATTCATCAGGCTTTCAGCCCTTATCCTTTTTTAGTCGCTCGTTAAAATCTCTTTCCAATCATCACTTTCGCCAAATTCTGGTTGCTTTGCTTTTTCAAACAGGAAATTGCCCACAACCAAGACATCCATTTCCGTTCGCATAAAGCAACGGTAGGAATCTTCGGGCGTACAAACAACTGGCTCGCCGCGCACGTTAAAGCTCGTGTTCACAATCACGCCATAGCCCGTAAGCTGCTTAAAGGCTGAAATCAAGCCATAATAACGTGGATTTGTTTCCTTGTGAACCGTTTGCAAACGCGCCGAGTAATCAAGGTGCGTGATGGAGGGCAAATCCGAGCGCAAAAAGTACAATTTATCTTTCAGTTCTTGCGCGTGATAGCCCGGAGGCAAGGTATTACGCCGCTTTTCGACCACATCCGCAATGAGCAGCATATATGGCGACGGCGCAGAAACATCAAAATATTCCGTTTCATCTTCCGCCAAAACCGACGGCGCAAAGGGGCGGAAACCCTCGCGGTACTTAATTTTCAAATTCAAACGCTTTTGCATTTCGGGATTACGTGCGTCCGCAATGATGCTTCTGTTACCTAACGCTCGCGGACCCCATTCCATGCGCCCTTGATGCCAGCCGACAACGTTCCCGTCTGCTAAAATTTTCGCTGTGGCTTCGGCGAGTTTTTCAAAATCATCGAAATAAGTATAAACAGCATTAAATTTTTTCGCTGTTTCTTCAATTTCAAAGTTTGAGGCTTCGGGTCCCAAATACGAACCTTTCATAGCATCCATACGCCCTGCAAGGTTCACGCGGTCTTTGCCGTAATGAATGTGATAGGCAGCATACGCCGCACCAAGCGCACCGCCAGCGTCGCCAGCAGCAGGTTGAATAAACATATCCTCGAAAATGCCCGATTTCAGCAACTTCCCGTTCGCAACACAGTTCAGCGCAACTCCGCCCGCCATGGTGAGGTTTTTCGAGCCTGTCAGCCGCTTTGCTTCTCGCGCCATTTTCAGCACAATGTCTTCGGTGACGCGCTGAATCGCCAGCCCCAAGTTACATTGCTCTTGCGTGAGATTGCTTTCGCCCTTTCGCGCAGGAAAGCCGAAAAGCCGCTCCCAGACTGCATCTTTGACCATGTACAAGCCTGTCGCATAGTCGAAAACGTCCTGATTGAGCCAGATAGAGCCATCCTCATAGACCGTGCAGATATTCTCGTGGATGATTTTGACGTAGCGGTCAATATCGGGCGAGGTTGGGTCGCCGTAGGGCGCAAGCCCCATGAGTTTGTACTCACCGGAATTAACACGAAAACCCAGAAAATACGTGAATGCTGAGTACAATAAGCCGACAGAATGCGGGAAATACAGTTCTTTCAACACTGTCAAATCCTTGCCTTTGCCATGCGAAATCGAAGCCGTCGCCCACTCGCCAACGCCGTCAATCGTGAGGATGGCAGCGTCTTGGAAGGGCGAAGCGTAGTACGCGCTTGCTGCGTGGGACAAGTGATGGTCGGGAAAAAGTAGTTTCAGCGAGGATTTATCATAGTCGCCGATGGTTTTGAGTTCGTCGTAAATCAGCTTTTTCAAGAACATTTTTTCTTTCAACCACACCGGCATTGACATCAAAAACGAGCGAACACCTTTGGGCGCGAAGGCGTAGTACGTTTCCAAAAGTCGCTCAAATTTGAGGAGCGGTTTGTCGTAGAACACGAGCGTTTCCACGTCCTTCAGCTTGATTCCTGCTTCGCGCAAGCAGTATTCAACGGCTTTTTTCGGAAAGCCCGGGTCGTGTTTTTTGCGCGTGAAACGTTCTTCGTGCGCGGCGGCAATAATTTCGCCGTCCTTGAGCAAGGCGGCGGCGGAATCGTGGTAAAAAGCGGATATACCGAGAATGTACATGGGGCTAATAAAAATTGATAAACTTATTTTACATCAAAAATTTCATCCACTGTGAGCGGGCGTGTACAAAGCCCGTATTCAAGCGACTCGCCACGATGCCGCACAAATTGCGTGTCCTTGCGGCAAACGGTGATGGTGTCGTTTGCTGGTTCAATTATCCAACACTCTTCAACGCCGGATTCCAGCATTTCCTCGCATTTGAATACCATTTCCATCATCGTTTGACCTGGGCTAATAATTTCAACCGCAAATATCGGTGGTATTTTTTCCACGAGATACGTCTTTTGGCGCACATATCCTCGTTTGGGGAAAATGGCAACATCCGGCGTATAGCGGCGTTTTGCACCTTGAAAGGTAATTGGTGGATATGCCTCATATCGCTCTTCCAATAAGCTGTTCAAGGTATTGAGTAGGCGAAGTTGTAGCTGTCCATGTGTAAAACTGGGCATTTCGTCCTCCTCTTCTTCTGTTTCGTAGGCTATATCTACTTCTTCGAGCATTTCCATAGTTCAATCCTTTCGGAAGAAAATGTAACGAGAAATTTATTTCACATCAAAAATTTCATCCACCGTAAGCGAGCGCGTACAAAGCCTGTATTCAAGCGATTCGCCGCGATGCCGCACAAATTGAGTGTCCTTGCGGCAAACAGTGATAGTATCGTTTGCGGGTTCAATTATCCAGCATTCTTCAACGCCGGATTCCAGCATTTCTGAGCATTTTTGTACCATTGCAAACATGGTTTGGTCGGGGCTGATAATTTCAATGGCAAGCAATGGTGGAGTTTGCTCAACGCGGTATTCGCGGCTTGCTTTGTCGTGTGGCGTAGTCCGTTTGGGATAGACAACAACATCAGGCGTAAACTTTCTGTACAAGCCTTGAAAAGTGATTGGCGGTAAAGCCTTGTATTCAGGCAACAATACAGCAAATAATGCGTGAACAATCTGCCATTGCAATTCTCCATGCGTATAATTTGGCATTTCATCATCATCCTCTTCTTCCGTTTCAATGATGGAGTATTCAAGTTCTTCGATATCATTCATATATTTTAAGAAAGTCAAATTGAACTTTATGAATCAATTTTTAACAATGGGGAGCTAATTTCTCATCTTTGTTATCTTCTTGTTTATGCTGACGCGCACAACGAACAAAATGCTTTTCAAATAAATGCTCAAGATAATACGGCTGTGCATTTACCTGATTTTTCATATCGCCAAAATTTGTCTTAATCCAAGAAATAAAAGACTTAACAAATGGTGCATTTTTGTCAGATTTATGCCCCTGCCCTTGGTGTATAATTTCATGTAATGTACAAGGTAGGGACACAGGATCTTTTCCGAAATAATAAAATTCTGTGGATAATAGAGCGTATTTTCCGCCCAAATCAGTTGTGATATTATCCCCGTCGTGTACACCGAGCCTTTGTAGTGGCGGGTTTGTAGTGCTGTAGTCATAAATACAATCGCCAACTCGTTTTCTAATATCCCAATCGTAATACGATGGTATTTTTTGGACTAAATTTTTTCTACAATAATCATCATAGTCTGCCAAAGTTAGCTTCTGTGTTACCTCCATAGCATAGACAACTTTATTCTCAAAACCATATTTTTTCGAGCCTGTGCCAACAACCCAATCGCCAGCCTCTGCAACCCGCCTAATAACTGGTTTGCAGATTGCAAGTGTGCAAATGCCCCAATATGGATTAGGAGCAGCACCATCATCCACAGGAATACAATATGAAAATAGTTTTGGCATAAATGAGCTAGGAATGGAGATAAAGGATTTAAGAATTTGAGTTTAGTAGTTAGGCAAAACAAGTGTTCCTACGGGGAGAGATGTAGATTATTTTACACTTGTAATAGAGCGATTTGAGCTATACTCAAGAAGGGTAGGACGCTCTTCCCGTCCGACGGCTAAGGAGTGCGTGAACGCCGCCGTCGCACGGGTTTGACGTATGCAATTTCTACCCGTTTTTAGTATATTAACGAAAAACCTCAATTTCGCTAAAATTATACCATTTTGCATTAGAGGCATTACCATTCACAGGTTGTACTAAGACAGCATCTCCCTTAACTTGGAGAATTATTCCCTTTGAACAACGGCTACCAATTTTCAGACGCTTTCTAAATTCTTTCTCAGTTAGCACTAGCCCTTTTTTTAATTTGTATTCTTCTTCAGCTACTTCTGCTTTTCTCAATAAACTTCCCACCTCTTGAATCATCCCTTTTTGTAGCTTGTCAAACTTACTTTCAACAATAGGAAGCATTTGTGGTATTTGTTTGGAAAATTGTGAAGCTAATTCATCAGATTCAGAAATTGCCTTTGATAAAAGTTTTGTATCAGTTCTTGTAGAATCTGCTTGTACTGACTTTAAAAACTGTGTAAATTTTAATCGATATTCTGGAAAGTTTTTTAAGGCATTCCTAAACCGAAGGCAGTATTCATAGTCTTTAGCATATTTTTTTTCGGAAAAATCTTCTTGTAATTTTGCAATATCATTTTTGAAAATAGTTAATTCATGAACCAGATTTTTATTTTGTCGCTCAGTGATTTCTTTTTCTCTATTATTGACCTTATCCGTCAAGACCTCCAAGGTAGCAAATAGATTTTGTATGTAGGTATAGCCAGTGCCGAGCCTCTCATATATACGACGAATGATATGTCGCCCATCAGGAAAAATACCCATGAAGCCTTTAGAATCAGTGCTATCTTTAAGTGATTTATTATCACCTTGTCTCTGGAACGAAGAAAATGGATTTTTGAAAATAGGGTTTAGTGAGCCAAGTGAATCTATCTTACTAATAGCTAATCTCTCATTATCATCTGTGGCTATTATACCACTAGGTGTTACGTCAAGCACATTACTAAACTTGTTTACAAGTGCTATATCATAAAGTATATTTCCTGACATACTCTGAGTTTCCTTGATTTGATATAATCGTAAGAGTTTGTCATATTGTGAGAGATAAAATAATTTACCATCATCTGAGAACGTGAGTGAATTTGCACGACCTCTATAATTCGACCAAAGGTGCATATTAAATTCATTCTCAGGGTAGCTTAAACTACCAAGTTGTTTTGATGTTTGTATATCAAATAATACAAGTTCTTTATAGCTGCCTATGACAGCAATTTTACCTTGAGGGTGAATAGCAAACTGCAGTCTAGATGAAACAGAGGCTAGCCTGTCTGGTAATATAAAATCAGCAACAATACCTAATGTGTTGCTTACAATATCGTACCCTTTAATAATGGCTCTTCGAGGCGAGTCAATTACTTCAAGCCATGTAAACATCCTGCTATTCGGTGTAAATTGAATATCTATCATTTCCTTGGAGTCGATGCGCGAAAATCTTTTAACGACTACTCCTGTACGTGCGTCATACAGTGTAAATAGTTTACATTGTTCTGGTAAATTACAAGGTAATTTCGCAACTAATCTACCGTTTGGGCTAATTTTCACCGTCAATCTGTTATCTTCAGACCAAGAATATTGATTCTCTTTTTCATTAGTCAAATGGATCTGAGAATAAGTGGTGTTTACATCTTCTGATGGAATTAAGTCGCTTATACGCTTTTTTTGTATTACAGCAAGAATAGAATCTGAATGAGGAATGGGTATGAAGAGATCTTTCATAGCATTAAAATTATCCTCAATAACATCTGCCCACATTACTCCGATGGAATTGCCCTCTGAAATTGGTATTAGTGCGTGTACCAAATACAAAGAATCTGCGAATTCAAACTCTTGATTTAACATTGCTAAATGAGCCAGATTTATTTCTACTTTCCGCCGCAAATCTGAATCCTGACCATAAATAAGTCCATAGCTTATTTTAATGCTTTTCTGAGCTTCGCCTAATTGTCCAGATAAAATGTGTATCCATGTCAAATCGGAAAAAAATTCAGCAACAAAGTTTTTATCAGCCTCTTCCGGCTTTGCTGGAATAAAATCGAACGCTTTCTGCAACTCCAATGCTTGCGCACGATACACCTCTTGAATAGCAGATGCTTGTTGCTTTCGAGCTTTACGCGCAACGACGACTTGATAAGAGTTGTAAAACGCATTTTTTTTGCCTTCTTCATTTGATTTGTCAATCAGCAAAGACTGTGTTATGTGACCAAACACATAAACACTGTCATTGAACTTTCTCGCGTCTTGCAATATCTTGTCTTTTTGCTTATCCCCAGTAGGCTGAATGGGCGGTGTGAAGCCTTTCTCCCAATCAACTTTCGGGAAGTCTTTCACTAAGTCAAATTTTTGTAACAGTATTTGTACAAAGTCAAGGAAAGCGCGTTTTTTTACATCGCTTTTTTCAGCTATTTCTTTCTTGTATGCCGATAATTTTTCTTCATCGGTAAGATACCTCTGAGTAGGAATACCTTTCTCAGGAGTATATTCTAATTCTCCTAACTCTCGTATAACTTCCCAAGTAATTTTTTCTTCTGATGACCTACCTCGCTCTCGCTCTTCCTCCATTAAGCGTGCATATTTCAAATCTTTCTTAAAATCACTCGCTGCTCGCTCTTTAATTCCTTTTACGGCTTGTTGCCATGACTGTGCTTTTACCTGCATAACGCTAAAAAGCAATGCAAAGACCAGTAAGCTAAGTTTGGAATATAGTATCATAGCATTATTCAATCGTTTAATCAAAAGTATCAGAAAACAGTATAACGGATATAGGTAATCTTCACCCGAATCGTCCATAATGCGCATCATTCCTGCACTTTGAACATCTTCGCTGGGGAGAACTTCATAGACTTTGCGCAGTTGAATGTCGGCAGTTTGGTCGCTGTTGCTACCACGAATACAAAGAGCATACATTTTCATATTGCGACGCTGTATTCTACGGCTTGTGGTTGCTCAATATGCTGCGAAACGCGTAAAATCTCCATCCCAACGATGTTACCATCTTTGTCATAATCCAAAATAAGCCCAGGCTTTTCTTCATCGCTTTCTTCGATTGGAGCAGCGTTGAAGCGGATTCTAAGAATATCCACATCGGGTGAATAGATGATTTTCATAGCGTTTTCAAGATAATTAGAATATCAAAACTTCTCCACAAACCCCGCAAAGCCGCTCAGAATCTGAGGAAGTTTCTCCACATCTTTCCCGCCGGCTGTTGCCAAGTGCGGTTTTCCGCCGCCGCCGCCGCCGAGTTCTTTCGCCAGTGCGCCGACGAGTTTTCCTGCGGGATATTTGTCCTTCATGTCGTCGGTCGAAACGCAGACAAGCTGTACTTTGTCCTCAATAATGCTTGCAAGCAGCCCCACGCCTTGTTTTCCGAGCGCATTGCGGAGTTCGTCGCCGAGTGCTTTCAGTTGGTCAATGTGCGCCACTTCGATTTGCTCGGCAATTACCCTGAGGCCGCCTCCATTCACGCTTTGCGCCTTAGTAAGGAAGCCTTGTACCTGCCCCGCAAGCGCATTTACTTGAAATTTCGACAGTTCTTTTTCGAGTTGCTTCATTTTGTGTTGTACTTCCTCGAACTCACGCTGTTTCGCGGTCATTTGCTCGTGCAGATTCGCAATGTACTGTTGCACACCTGCGCCCGTAACCGCCTCCAAACGGCGTGTTCCTGCGGCAATTGAGGATTCGCCCGTGAATTTGAACAAGCCGATTTCGCTCGTGTTCTGGACGTGCGTACCGCCGCAGAACTCTGCCGAAAACTTGTCGTCCATAATCACCACGCGCACAAAATCGCCGTATTTATCGCCAAAGAAACTTTTTACGCCCGGTACTTTGCGGGCTTCTTCTATCGGCAGTTCCAGCGTCCGCACTTCGATATTTTCACGGATTTTTTCGTTTACCATATCCTCAATGTGCTGCATTTCTTCGGCGGTAACTTTCTGGAAATGCGGGAAATCAAAGCGCAAGCCCGCTTCGGTAACCACCGAACCCGCTTGCTGCACGTGCGTTCCCAGAACGCGGCGCAAAGCCTCGTGGAGAAGGTGTGTTGCGGAGTGATTGCCAATAATGTCCGCACGGCGGCGTTTGTCCACGCTGGCGAGTGCCATCTGCCCCACAAGCGGCTCTACTTCTCGGTCGCAGATATGCACAATCGCATCGCCCGACTTCTGCACATCCACGACGCTGTACGACGTACCGCCAAGCGTGATTGTGCCTTGGTCGGCGACCTGCCCGCCCATTTCCGCATAAAACGGTGTTTTCTCCAAGACAATCTGATTGCCTTGCACGTGCAGAACCTTCGATTCCGTCTGAAGTTCGGTGTAGCCCGTAAAACCGCTTCGCTCCGCAATCACCGACATTTCTACTTCCTGAAGCGTGCTTTTACGTGCCTTGCGGGAACGCGCGCGTTGTTCGTCCATAAGCGCGACGAACTCTGCCGCATCCACCGTCAAATTCCGCTCACGGGCGATAAGCTGCGTTAAATCTAGCGGGAAGCCGAAAGTATCGTACAGCAAAAACGCATCCGCGCCGGAAATACGCTCTTGGTCATTCGGACGCAAACGGGCGATAATCTCTTCAAATTTCTCCAAGCCTCTGTCGAGTGTTTGCAAGAACGATTCTTCTTCCGCTTTCACGACGCGCTCAACGGTTTTTTGCTGCTCTTTGATTTCGGGAAACACATCGCCCATCGTATCAGCGAGCGTTTGAACGAGCTTGTATAAAACGGGTTCGCGGAAACCCAAATTACGAGAATAGCGCGACGCACGGCGTAAAATTCTGCGAAGCACGTAGCCGCGCCCTTCGTTGCTTGGCAATGCGCCATCGGCAATCGAAAAACTGACCGTCCGAATGTGGTCAGCCATAACGCGCATGGCGATTGAATCTTTGTCGTCGAGTGCGCCTCGGTACTCGCGTTTGCTCATTGTCGCAATCGTGTCCAGAAGTGGCGTAAATACGTCGGTGTCGTAGTTGGAATCTTTGCCGTTCACCACAGCGCAAATCCGCTCAAACCCCATGCCCGTATCCACGTGCTTTGCGGGGAGTTCTTCGAGCGAACCGTCGGCTTTGCGATTGTACTGAATAAAGACCAAATTCCACACTTCAATTACTTCGGGAACACCAGCATTGACGAGCGGTCCGCCCGAAAAATCAGGTGTGCGGTCGTAATGCACTTCGCTACATGGTCCGCAGGGTCCGGTTTCGCCCATTTCCCAGAAATTATCTTTTTCCGCGAAGTAGTGAATACGCTCTTTGGGCAAATAGCGTTCCCAGAGTTTGGCGGCTTCGTCGTCAGTTTTATACACGGTTGCGTGAAGCCGATTGGGGTCGAGTTTCCAAACGCCGACGAGGAGTTCCCATGCCCAATCAATGGCTTCAGATTTGTAGTAATCGCCAAAACTCCAATTTCCCAGCATCTCGAAAAAGGTGTGGTGATAGGTATCGTAGCCGACTTCTTCTAAGTCGTTGTGTTTGCCGGAGACGCGAATACATTTCTGCGTGTCGGCAGCGCGTGAATACTCGCGTTTGCCCGTGCTGAGAAACACGTCTTTGAATTGGTTCATGCCTGCATTGGTGAAAAGCAGGGTTGGGTCGCCGTGCGGCACAACAGGTGCGGACGGGACGATACGATGCTGCTTGGAAGCAAAAAAATCGAGGAACGATTGTCGGATGTCGCGTGAAGTCATTGGTTGGTAAAAAAGTTTTGAGTGATGAAGTTTGAGTTTTTATGCGGTGTTTATTATTTTGAAAGAATACCTCGAATACTGATTCCCGCACCAAATGTGAGCGCGTTGTTTGTCCATGCTACTGTTACTTCGGGAAAAATATCAGCAACGGAAGCGTGAAAACAAACTCCAATCGAAAGAGAAGGAATTATGTACGGCGTTATGATATGGCGTGTTCCAGCAAATTTTGTCGGTGTTCTTGTTTCTACGCGATTGCTGGAAATCATACTATACGAACTATCTTGGAGATAAACGTTTTGGTGAACAAGATGGATAGCTGGAGTAATACAAATATCTGTCCAGTATTCTGTGGATGTAAAGTATGATTGTGTTGTA
Source organism: Ignavibacteria bacterium (assembly GCA_013298775.1). Classification (GTDB taxonomy): domain Bacteria; phylum Bacteroidota; class Ignavibacteria; order Kapaibacteriales; family UBA4661; genus PH2015. Next base: position 47,137 of record JAAFIV010000001.1, read on the forward strand.
GAATCTCCTTGAATTCTCCAACTCATCGGCAAGGCAATATGAATGCGATTTACCTGTGAAGATATTTCGCTATCGGTAATTGTGATAGTTGTATCACGATTAGGAGAGAACTGAGCCAACGGTGGTCCGTTATACCAAAGTGGAGGATAACTAACATCTTTCGTTCGTGATTCCGTACCCCATTGAATACTGGCACCAGTAAGAATTGAGGCGGAAAATGGACTCAGTGAATCTGTCAGTTCTTTTTTAATATAGCCACGCAAACCTGCATCCCAATCAAGAAGGGTTGTAGAAGATAATTGCATAAAACCGCCCGTTTGCCATGTTTTTGCGAGAGGCAGTTCACAGCCAACTTGCGCGGTTAATGCTGTGGGAATGGCAGAAACGTATTTTCCAACCTGCCCATGCGATAAATTGGAGACACCAGATATAACGCTTGGTGTATAAGCTAAAACTGTTGTAACGGCAAGTTTTTCTTGAGCAAGAGTTTTACCCGTTTGATAATTATTCAAATCCAACGCCGTCGCGCTAATAGCTGCTGTCCGACAACTCTGCAAGTTCACCATCACCAGCAAAAACGCCGCTCCCAGCACACAACGGCGTAAGGTTGTGTGGGAGAAGGTTTTTGTTGATATGCTAAAAATGGTGGTCATTACTTCTTTTGCTGTAAACCTTTTGACAGTGCTTTGAGTTGTTTCAAAAGTCCGTTGTAGTCTTCGTGTGTGCCAATCCAGAACCAGACGGCTTCATTATCATTGGGCATGGTGCAAAGCGCACGGTAGCTGTATCCGATGCGAATAGACCAAATATCTGCTGCAAGTTTCTTGAAATCAAGACTCGGATGGTGCGGATTTTCCTTCCAACGATAATACGTCTTTTTTGCCTGCTCTTCAACCGCTAACGGAAGCTGCGCGAGATGCTTTTTGTAGGCAACCGTCCGAAACGATTTCATGCAAACCCGCCTTCAGTCGTCTTGCCTTCGTTATACTCTTTCAACGCTTCATCTGCCATAAGCCGCAACAAAACTTGCGATTCTGGCGTTGCCAAGAGTTCTTCCCAAATTTCATCACCAGTTTTTCTCTTTTTTGCTTTTGGTGTATGTTGTTGAAGCGGGGTCTTTGCTGCCATCTGAGATGCTTGTTGTGATGCGGTTTCCATAGCATTGAGTAAAATATTCGTGTTCTGTTGATTGTTACCACGCCGTCTGCACAGCATAGTTCGCAATTTTTTCATCCGCCGTTACCAGCGTCAAACCCTCGTGTTGCGCTTGGGCAATGAGCATTCGGTCAAACGGGTCGCCGTGAATGGGCGGTAAATCTGCTAGGGCGTAGATGTGGTCTTGCGTTATGGGCAGAAGTTCGACATTGCCTTGTCGTACACTGCGTTCAACAATATCCAAAACTGACGTAACAATCGGCAATTTCCCAAGCATGAACTTGATTTGCATTTCCCAAATACTTGCTATGCTCACATACCGTTTTGACGACTGATTGATTGCATGAGCCGCATTCGTGCTGATTTTTTCTGCCTCAAGCTCTGCCCAAAGAAATGCGTGCGTATCCAATAAAACCTTCATGCGTCGTCTCCAAGCCAAAATTCCATCGGTAATTCATCATTGAAATCGTCGGGAACAGTTCCCAAACCTGCCGAAAGCCCAAAAACAAAGGGCTTGCGGGACTTATCTGCAATGGCAATCGGAGCAATCCGCGCAATGGGTTGGTCTGCTTCTTGCACAATCACTTCATTCCCGCCGCGCACGAGCGCAAGCAGGTCAGAAAGCTGATATTTGCTGGTTTCTATGTTGATGACAGTCGTCATAGTTGGTACTTTTTTGTGTTACCACGCCGTTTGTACGGCATACTTCATAATTTTTTCATCCGCCGTTACCAGCGTCAAGCCCTCGTGCTGCGCTTGGGCAATAAGCATTCGGTCAAACGGGTCGCCGTGAATAGGCGGTAAATCTGCCAGACGGTAGATGTGGTCTGGGGTGATGGGCAAAATGTGAGTGCTATTTTGTTGGCATATTTCTTCAATGAACCTTGGTAATGGAACAGCAAGCGGAAGTTTGCCCAAACTCAATTTTATCTGCATTTCCCAAACGCTTGCAATACTCATATATCGCACAGATGCTTGGTTAAGCGTGTGTAAAGCATTTGATGAAATGCTTTTTTGTTGTATTCCCAACCACAGAAAAACGTGTGTATCCACCAAAACTTTCATGCGTCGTCTCCAAGCCAAAACTCCATCGGAAGCTCATCATTGAAGTCATCCGGAACTGTCCCCATGCCCTCAAACAAGCCCAAGACCAGTGGTTTGAGCTTGGGAGTTTGATTGGTCGCCTCCGCGAGTATGAGCTTTACGGGCGGCATATTTGCTTCTTGCACAATGATTTCATCACCAGAGCGCACCATTGCCAACAGCTCCGCAAGAGCGTATTTGCTGGTTTCTATGTCAATAATTTTGGTCATAGTTCTTGTTTTTTCGTATTACCACGCCGTCTGCACGGCATATTGCGCAATTTTTTCATCCGCCGTTACCAGCATCAAGCTCTCGTGCTGCGCTTGGGCAATAAGCATTCGGTCAAACGGGTCGCCGTGAGTATGGGGTAAATCTGCCAAACGGTAGATGTGGTCTGGGGTTATGGGCAAAAGGCGAAAATCATTTTGCTCACATTCCATTTGAATCAGTAATGGCAACGAGACGTGCAAATCCAAACGCTGAAGCGCAACCTTGATTTGCATTTCCCACACACTTGCCAGACTGATAGAGCGTTCATCGGCATTATCAATGATTTCGAGTGCCGTTGGGGAAAGTTTTGATGAGCCTTCACTGTACCAAATCAGTGTATGCGTATCCAGCAAAATCCTCATTTCTCTTCTCCGAGCCAGAAATTCATCGGCAATTCTTCGCCAAAATCCTCGTGCATCGTGATTTTTCCTGCAAACAGTCCTGCGCCGTGCCGACGCGATGTTTGCTGTATTCGCTCGGTTGCAATCAACTTTGCAACAGGCTTGTCTGCTTCCTGCACGATAATTTCATCGCCGGAACGCACCATTGCTAAAAGTTCAGCAAGAGCGTATTTACTGGTTTCTATGTCAATAATTTTGGTCATAGTTCTCAATCAAATTATTTCTCAAAGCCACGTTCTAAACCCTGCAACCGCCGCCAATACTGTATCTGCCCAGCGTGCATTGCTACGTGCGTTGTCAAAATATGCCCAAACCACGCCTCTTTTGTCGGCAAATATTCACGCAAAAAATCGCTGTGTGATGGCTCTGCAAGGCACTCTGGTGATAATGCCAGCACCATTTCACGGAGCGACGCATACACGGTTTCGTTTGCTTGCCAGAGTTCATGCTTCGTATGGCGCACCAGCACTACATCGGGCGAAGAGCCTTGTAAATATGCGGTGTACCAGTCGTTTGGCAAGAGTGCCGTTTCACCCAGAATAGTTCGTGCTTTGTCTGCTTCTGCTGCCAGATGACCGAGCAGCCATGCGGGCGGATTGATCGTGCCGACGCGCTGATAGATTTGTTCATCCGACAAATCCTCAATCAAACTCTGCGTGAAGGCAAGCATCCATGTATTTAAGCGGCATTCAGCGTTCATAGTGCCTTAGGTAAGTATCGGCTCCGCAGCAAGTTCTGGCAAATCTACGTACTGACCAATGATGTGAATAATAATGCCCAAAATCGTCGGTAACTGATTAAAATAATACGTGTCGCGGTCAATGATAATCGTCTTTTTGTCGAGTTTCAAAAACTGCCATTCGTTGGTATTCGTAACGCAGCCGTAAATTGCTTGATTTTCGTCGTTTCCGTTGAAGATTCTGGCGGCAAGCATTTGTGCCGCACATTGTGGTACAGCATCTTCCAAATCATCTTTTTTTGCTTCTACTAACGCAAACACCGATGATTCCAGCGAGAATGTATTTTTGTCGGATAAGATAAAATCACATTCACCGTTCAAATGCGCCTTTTTATCTGCATCTAGCGCAATGCCTGAAAATACACCGAAGGCAGAATCAGCGCGGAGGCACAAGTCGGTGAATATTGGCGCGACAAGAAATTCTGATTTCGCTTTCTCACTGACAAGCGGCATTTTCCGACCTGCTGCTAGCGTCGTCTTCAGCCAATTACTTGGCTCAACGGGCGTAATATCGTGGAAAAGAGATTTTCGTTTCTCTTCCGCTAACCCAAATTCCCGCTTGAGTTCTGGCATCTTGAATCTACGGTACGACATACTTCCTCAGCAATGATAAACAAAAACTACCAAGCCACAAAGTTACGCATTTCATCCTATAATCGGGAACAAAATGTGCGGTCAAAAAGAGAAAATTCCGTACTTTGCGCTTGTCGGGGCGCGTTTTCTCATTTTTGTGGAGAAGTTTTCTGTGCTACAATCTACGGTACAATCTACGGTACAATCTGTACGCCAATTTGTGATAATGAAATCCTCTCTGGGAATTGGCATAGTCTCTGCTACTCTGCTCCAAGAGAAGCATTTTCGCGCTTGTGAGAGCGCATTCTGTTTCATTTAAAGACAACTATTCTCTTCGCGAAGCTGCTGTGTTGTATTTTTTGATAATTTTTTGATACGCGCTCTCGAAATAAAACAATCCCAAGACCGAACTCATGAACCAAACTACGATGCATTTTTTTGTTAGACGATATTCACAGATTCTTTCACAGATTCTTCCCAGTGCGATTTCTCGCTCTCTGCTCTTGAGAGTATTGTGTAGCCTTGTTGTCATAGGAAATTATGCCACAAGCACCGCACAAAACCTCACCACGCTGAACTGGACACAGGTTAGCCAAGGCTTGCCCGTCCGAGAGCCGCAACCGCGTATTATCAATGTCAGTTCGCTGGCGCGGCAGGAAAATCGCTTTGCATCTAGCACGATCTTGTTTGCTGGCACGTTTGGTGCGGGCGTGTATCGCTCGGCGGATTCTGGCAAAACATGGGCGCAAGCAAATATCGGACTGACAGGATTGCGCGTAAACACGCTCTATACGAATAACGATGCAACTCCGCTTACCTACGAAATTTTTGCTGGCACTGATGCTGGCTTGTTTGTAACCGTAGATAACGCATTTTCATGGCGACTAGTCGCCACAACGACGAATGGTTTGACGGTAAATAATGTTACCAGCGTCACGCAAGGCGTGTATGGCGGCGTTTCGATGCTCTTTGTTGGTACAAACACGGGAGTTTTTCGCTCCATCAATGGCGGTGGACGATGGACGAATTTTAATATTGGCTTGCCGCCGAATACCATCGTTTCTTGCATGCAGATTGTCGGACCGCGCCTCTTTGCTGGAACAGCAACGGGAATGTACTCCTTCAATTTAGACAGCTTACAAGCCCGCGACACTATCAATAATCGCCGTTGGCAACCCATCATCACCCGCACTGAACCTGCTCCCATTTCTTCTTTTTTGCTCACCGCCGATGGAAACTTTTACGCCACTACGAATGGAGCAGGTATGCTGCTTTCGCGCGATGCTGGGCTAACATGGCAAAGTATCAATCGGGGCTTGGAAAATTCTAATGGAAACCGCGTCAGCCTGAATAGTGTAACGGTCAATCGTCCAGGCGTTATCACCGAAAGCTCACGGATTCTTGCAGCAGGTTTTTCTGGCGTATTTGCAAGCGTCGCGGGTGGCTCGAATTGGACTTCAGTAAACACGGGCTTTCCTATCCAAGCGGGCGGCGCAATTGTCTCCTTCAATAACGATATTTTTATTTCCTCCGGACCAAATATCTATCGCGGAACGGTCTTCTTTTCTCGTCCGCCGACGATTTCCCAAGTAACGCCATCCAGCGTTCCTGCCAGTGGTGGTGGCGGGCGCGATACCATCATCACACTCACGGGCGATAATTTCAGCGACCCCATTGTTCTCTTTGACAACGTGCCTCTAAACCGCATCAGTGCTTCGTTCACGAGTGTTCGGGTGCAATTGCCCAAAGACTTGTTCCGCACCGATGGTGTACGCCGTTTTACACTTGTAAATATTGATGGACAGCGTACCGAAGCCCTTTTCACGGTATCTGGACAAGTTTCGCCCCTCATTCAAGATATTACCCCCGATTCCTTAACCGTCGGCGGAGCGGGCTTCGACCTCATTGTGTCGGGGCAAGCCTTCGATTCGGCTGCAAGCATAGCAGTGGCGGGCGTTCCAGCACGAGTAACCCAGCGCGTAGGACGGCAATTTCTCACAGCAAGTGTTCCAGCAGCAGCCTTAGCAGTGGCGGGACGCAAGTTTGTCCGCGTTACCAATACCAACGGGCAATTTCACGATTTCCCCTTCAAAGTGCGAGCATTACCGCCACGCATCACGGAAATTTCCCCGCCAACGGTCAGTGTGGGCAATGGTGATTTTCAACTCACTATTCGCGGGGCAGAATTTTTCACAACAGCAAACGTTGAGCCAGACCCCGTCGCGCCGCTCACGGTGCGGCTTGGCGGCGTTACACTTCAGCGCGTCGGTGAAAATTCCTCAAGCGAAGTTATTGTGAATGTTCCTCGTGCGCTCGTGAGTTCTGAAGCCAGTTTGCGGCTTGTTCTCACCAACGACGACGGGCAATTTGCGGAGAGTCGCTTGGCAGTGGTGCCGTTCGGTTTATCTGCAATCACAACGCCACAAACGGTGATTTGCCCGAGCGTCCGTACACAGCTTGTTAGCACGGTTACAAGCGGTGTTCCGCCCTATCGCGTCGTCTGGGCAAACGACAGAGGCGGCTCGGTGGATTCCAGCAGCATTGACGCAAACGGTGTCATTCGCGCCTTTATTTCCCCAAGCCAGCCCACGCGCTACACCTTGACCGTAACCGACCGCAACGGCATGGGTGTTGAACTGACGCAATCCATTCAAATCGGCATTCTTCAGCCGCAAGCAAGCGTGCCGCAAGATGTTCGCTTCGAGACCGTTAATACCTTTTTCCGTCTTTCCACCACGCAAACGATTCGCTTCACCAACACCAGCCCCGACGGTACACCGCTTACAATCACGGGTGTACGCAGTTTGCAAGGTAATGTTCGCACTTCGTCGGGCATTGGACAAACCGTGCAAGCGGGACAATTCCTTGATTTGACGCTCACCATTGAGCCAGCCCGCGATGGCGAAATTACCGATACGGTACGCGTAAGTTTTGGTCCCTGCGACCGCGCTGTCAGCACTATCATTCGAGGCTCCCGCTTTACGCCCGTACTGCCGCCGCCCGTCCTGCTTGCTGTGGCAACAGCACCAGACGGACGCGTGAGCCTTGGTGCTGCGCCGCCGCTTTCGTGGCTTCCCGTCGGCTTCCTTTCCGTGCCAACGGGCTACACGGCGCAAATTGCTCGCGTGGATAATGGCTTTACAACTGCGAGCGGCTTTGCAATGCCACTTTTTTCAGGAAATGTGATGCAAGCAACCACGCTGCAACCCGCATTCCAACTGCAACCAAACACTGCCTACGCATGGACAGTCCGTGCGACGAACAGCGTAACCGCCAGTACGTGGTCAATTCCGCTTTATTTCATCACACCGCCCAGCGTTCAACAGCGCGTCAGCCTTGTTCCGACGCGGCTTGAGTTCGGCAACACGATTGTGGGCGAAACCGAGCGGCGTGCTTTGCAGATGACAACGATGTCCGCGCAAGCAATTGACGTTATCGGCGCAGATGCCTTTGCTCCGCAAGGCGCACCCAGAGCGGCATTCAGCCTTTTGGAACAAGTATCGCCCGCCTTCCGTCGCACGCCCGTATCGGCGCGTGTTCCAGCAAATTTCATTGCTACATTCCGTCCTGTTGATACCGTCTTCCATCAAGGCGTGATGCGCTTCCGAGCGGCTTCTGGTGATACACTTTACGCACTCTTGAACGGCAATGGTGTCCGCTGCGTTCCTTCTGGACAAGTCAGTATCGGTGAGCCGTGCGCGGAAACCGAAATCGCGCTCCAATTCAAGCCCTTCACAGGCGGCACGACGGGAACAAAAGTGCGCCCTGATGTTGGCGATACGGTTACGGTGCAATTAGTTGTGCGTCGTACAAGCGGCTTAGATGCTGCTCGTTATGCTGGCAGAGCGCGTCAATTCTCGGCGGATATTGCCATTGGCAACCCCGATGTTTTATTTCCGCGCAATGTGATTTCGCCAAGCAATCTCCCCGCCGCGCAGCGTACACTCACGCGCACACGGATTCGCCTTCAAAACGTTCCAGTTCCCGCGAGTGGTATTCAGCAAGGAAGCAACATTGTTCTGGCGGAATTTTCGGGCGAAGCGTTGCTGGCAGATACACTCGTTACATCCTTGCGCATTGCCGAATTTACGTGGTCGGACGCGCCCGGCGGTAATGCAATTGGCGACGTAAATATTCGTAAAATTCTCCGCGACACCGCACTCACGGTCGAAACGTGCGTGATTGACGGTTCGGCACGTTTATTTCGCTTGAAGCCCGCAGCAGTGCTGACATCGTTCGTCATTGCACCAAATCCCGTGCGCGGCTCTGCCGAAACATTTATCCGCACAGAATCCGCAACACCGCTTGAAATCACGCTTGTAAACGCAATGGGACAAACTGTTCTCACCGAATTTACAAGCGTCCAGAATGCGGGCGATATTCACCTTTCGCTTCCAATGAAAAACCTGCCACAAGGCGCGTATATGCTCATTGTACGGGCGAACCGTGAAGTACAGCAACGGCAGCTTTTGCTCATTGAATAAAATTGAATAAAATTGAATAAAATTGAATAAAATTGAATAAACAATATCCTCAACGTGAGGCTCTCACTTCCGAGTGAGGCTCTCACTTCCGAGTGAGGCTCTCACTGCGGTAAAGCATTCTTAGCACAACACATTCTACAACGCATCGTGGTCAAAGTGAGAGCCTCAATAAGAATTGAGACCCTCACTCTCAGGTACAGACCAGTATTTATTGACTTTTAATATCATTGTAAACACTCTCACAACAGCATGAACACTCGTTTTTATTGCCTAGCATTTCTTTTCGCGCTTGTTGCCGCCTCAAGTGGTTTTGCGCAAAGCGGCGGCGCGAACTTGCCCGCACGCAGTGGCAGCGCAAACCAGCAAAACAGCCCGCAAACCAGCACCACTCCTTCGCCGCAAGCCTACGAGCAGCCGAATCCATACATCCGCTTTGGCGTGTTTGGTGCGGCGGCGTACAATCAGCATTCGGTAGGCTTCAAAGAGCTTGTGCCGAGTTGCTGCCCGCAGAATTTCCCGAACGTAAACGTTCTCAGTTTTACGGCGGGTGCGATGGCGGAAGTGCCAATTGCGGGTCCCTTCGGTGTGGCGTTGAGAGCAGGATTTACGCCACTCGCAGCAACATTCCAAACGCGTAGCACTGTGCGTGCGGCAATTGGCGGCGACCCGCGCGATGTGCCTGTTGCGTTTAATTTGGAAACAAATCTTACCTTGATTGAAGGACAACTCTTGCTCTGGGTACGCCCATTACCGCGTCTTTCCTTGTATGTAGGCGGTCAAACAGGATTCTTTTTCCGTCGGAATTTTTATCAATACGAACAATTATTAGACCCAACACTTGTCTTTGAAACGGGTACTGATATTCGTGGCGAAGTACGTGGCGACATTGGAACACGTCTTCCGCTCTGGCTTACGGGCGGACTGAGCTATGAAATTCCGCTCAATCCCACAGGAACCATCATGCTCGCGCCAGAGGTATCGTATTCGCTGCAATTGCCCAACAATGCGCTGTTCAATATTTTGCAGGACAACAGCAAACCTTGGCGCATTGCCTCCATTCGCGGGGGCGTATCGCTGCGCTTTTCGCCAAACAAAACGGTGCTAGAAGAAGGCGAAGTGCGCCGCATGGAGGAACAACGCCAGCAAGACCCTCGCCGCGACGTTGCGCAAAACCAGCAACCAAGCGGCACACCGACCAATAGCAATCAACCTATCACCATCAAGCTCTATCCGAGCGTTGGCGTAGGTGCGGACGGTGCTGAGACGGTGAATCCTACCATTCGGATTGAAGACGTAAGTGCTACAAAGTCGCGCTACATATTGCCTGCGGTCTTTTTTGATGAGAAAAATGCTGCTTTGCCAGCGAAGTATAATCAAATCACGACAGCCGAGAAAACCCGCTTCAAACCTGAATCTTTGTCGGGTGCGAGCGAATTAGAAACGTATTACCACGTGCTGAACGTTATTGGACAGCGCATGAACACGAAAACGAAAGCCAAACTCACGCTCACAGGCGGCGCGGATGCACTCAGCGAGAAAAACAACAAGCAACTCGCGCAAACACGCGCCGAGCAGGTAAAAAAATATCTCACCGATGTTTGGGGCATCACCACAAGCCGCATTATGATTCAAACCCGTAATTCGGTACAATCCAGCAATGACGTACTGGAAGCCGAAGAAGCACGCCGCGTGGACATCACCTCCGACACGCCCGACGTGCTGGACGAAATGCGCTTTGATTATCGTGGCAAAGTCGTAACGCCACCAATTATTCGCGCAAAGTTCGATATTGATGCTCCGGCGGGTCTTCAAAGCTGGAAATTAGAAGCAAGCCAAGAGGATACACCGCTTAAAACCGTGCGTGGCGGCAATCGTTATCCAAGTGCATACGAATGGAATCTTGCGTCTGCGCCATTGGACAGCCTTCCCCAAACAGCGCGTGAAATCTCGCTCCGCGTGGAAGCAATTGATAACAACAGTAAAATGGTGCGCTCTGCTGTACAGCAAATTCCCGTAGAAACGCAGCAAGGCGGCAAAAAATCTGGTGGCGCGGTGCGCACGGATATTTACACCGTCTATTCCACCATGCGCGGCGAAGGTGCCTTTTCAAGTGCGGATGCGAGCGTACAGCGTCAATTGCTCAACATCATGCGCAAGGGCATAAAACCGACCTCGAAGCTCCTTATCTCTGGCTACACCGATGCTCGCACTCCTGCCGATAATGCTCGCACGCTCACCGAACAAGCCGCACAAAACGTCGCAAGCCAACTCAACATGCAAGACGTGATGATTAGCCCAGGCGGTATTTCCTCGTTCCACGATAATAGTTTGCCGGAAGGACGTTTCTACAATCGCTTCGTGCAAGTGGAAATTCGGACAATGACGAAGTAATTCAACCATGCAAACCTCTGTACACGATAAAACTTCTTCAGCAGTGGCACAGACATTCTTGTCTGTGAGTGTTGGTGCGGGATTCAGCTGAGAAACACAGACAGGAATGTCTGTGCCACTGAATCTTGATTTTACCAGCTTTTCAAAGATTTTGTCGCGTACAAAGCATACAAACACTCAATTCATACAAAAAAACTCCTCAACCCATGACCATTCCTCATTTTCTCGACCAATTAGCCTACACCGAGTGGGCAAATAAACGCAGTATTCACAATCTTGTCGAAACACAAGCACAAGGCTATGCGGTGCCAGAACGCGCATTGCACGTGATGTCGCACGTGATTGCGGCATTACATATTTGGTATGCACGCGTGTCGGGGAAGGCTGAAATCGCGCTGCCAGTGTGGGGCGAACTGAGTTTGGAAGAAATGTCTGCCCGCAACACAAGTATTTGTGCGCTTTGGGTAGAATTGCTCCATTCCAAGACCGATGCAGATTTGGCAAAAGAATCGTTTACCTACAAAAATTCATTGGGGCAGGGCTACACCAATACGTTGCTTGAAATTATTACCCATTTTCCGATTCATTCCGAGCATCATCGTGGTCAAATCGCCCAAATGGTGCGCTTGGCAGGTGGCACGCCCGTGAATACAGATTACATCCAATTTGCCCGCGAAGAGCATCAACGCTAGAAAAGCAGACCCGCTAGGAGCGCATACACGCCGAGAATGCGTGAGAAACCTCGTTTTATCCAGCTTTTGCACTATCATTCACCTTTGCAACTATGACGAATACGACCAAATCACTCTCTTTCGTAGCATTACTTTTTGTTTGCACAACGTTTCAAATATTTGCTCAAACAACCGATTCTTTGCGTCAAAACATTCAGCAGATTGTTTCGACAAAGAACGCCACTGTTGGCGTTGCAATCATTGGCAATAATGGTAAAGACACGCTCTCGCTGAACGGTGAGCAGCATTTTCCGATGCAAAGTGTGTTCAAATTCCATATCGCATTGGTAGTGCTATCGCAGGTTGATAAAGGGAAGTTTTCGCTTGCGCAGAAAGTGAGTATTCAAGGGAAAGACCTGTTGCCGGGTTTGTATAGCCCCATTCGGGAAAAATATCCCAAAGGCGCAAAACTCACCCTTCGAGAAATTATAGAATATACCGTTTCTCAAAGTGATAATGCGGGATGCGACGCGCTATTGCGCCTTCTTGGCGGTCCGCAGGTCGTTGAAGACTATTTTGCAAAGAATAATTTCAAGGATATTTCCATAAAAATCAATGAAGAAGTGATGCAAAATAATTGGGATTTGCAATTCCAAAATTGGACAACACCTAAAGTGGCAAATCAGGTTCTGTCGAGCTTTTACGAGAATAAAAACAAGGCTCTTTCCTCAGCAAGCCATCGCTTTCTTTGGAACGTGATGAAACAAACAATGACCGGCAAAGACAGACTCAAAGGGCAGTTACCAAGCGGAACAGTTGTGGCTCATAAAACAGGCTGGTCGGGAACAAATAAAGAAACGGGTATTACTGCTGCGGTGAACGATATTGGCATTGTATTTTTACCGAATGGACAGCATTTTTTCATCAGTGTTTTTGTTACGAATTCAAAAGAAGACGCAACCACGAATGAAAAAATCATTGCTGATATAGCAAAAGCGGCATGGGATTATTTCGCTGTACGCAAGAATTGATGCCTATTTCGAGAAAAACTCTATCAAAACTCCATGCTTATCCAAGAATATCAAGAGCATTGGCGGGAAGATTTTCAGGCGATTCGTGCTGTCCTAGCGGATGCTCTGGGCAATCTGCCTGTTACCATTGAGCATATTGGAAGTACCGCCGTTCCTGGCTTGGCAGCAAAGCCCATTATTGATATTGATGTCGTCTATGCAAGAAACGAAGAATTTGGGAAAATCAGTGCGAAATTAGAGCGCATTGCTTATGTTCATCATGGCAATCAAGGAATCCCACAGAGAGAAGTATTTAAGCGACGGAGCGGGGCGGAACGACATGCAATATTGGACGCGCTTGCTCATCATCTCTATGTTTGCCCGATTGACAGCGAGGAATTACGACGGCATATTGTGTTGCGAAACTACCTGAGAGAACATGCTCCTGCACGCATAGAATACCAACATCTCAAATATACCATCGCCGAGGAAGCCCGCCAAGACCGCAAGAAGTATGCAGCGTTAAAAGAGGTGCGGGCAAGGGAATTTGTGGAAAGAAGTATTGTCGAGGCTGGGCGAGCAAAAACAAACGGGGGATAATTTGAAGGATGTAGGAGTGCGTAGCAACATCCTAGAGGGTGTAATAAATTCTCGTTTTCTGTATATTTTCTTTCGTAGCACCTGGTCAGGCTTGAATTCAAGAGGTACTATCCCGCCCGGGCGGCAGCGTTTCTACACTCCTCAGCCGTTTGGGCGAGAAGATACCTGACCAGTTATGTTATCTTTCGTAACTCGCCTTACGCACGAGCCCCTCACCCAACCCTCTCCCAGAGGGAGAGGTCTTCAGAGCTGGTCTCCATCAACCCTCGCCCTCTGTGAGAGGGTCTCGCGCAGCGAGGGGTGAGGGCAGCGCGAGGGTGTGCGTAAGGTGAGTTTCGTAACATTCTTGCGCGATTTTCGTCGAGAGAGGTGAACTTTTTTTCACTTTTTAGGACAATAGTCATGAGAAAAAATTTTATCTTCTTCGGTGTTTTTATTCTGACAACCGCTCAAATGCTGCATGCTCAGACAGCAGCCGATACACTGGCAATAACGAAAGCCGCCTTAGCGTATATTGAATCGCAGCACGTTCCTAATCCTCAGCGTATGGCAGATGCCTTGCATCCTCGGCTTGTTAAACGCTCGGTTTTTAGAAGCAAGAAAGCGCAAAAAGACTACGTTTCGGAGTATTTTACAGAGAATATGATTCTCCTTGCGGAAACGTATAATCTTCAAGGTGATAAATTCCCCAAGAACCCGAAAAAAGAAGTAAAACTGCTCGACATCTCGGCAAAGACAGCTTCCGTCAAGTTGATAGCTGATGAATGGATTGATTATATGCATATTGTCAAGATAAACGGTGAATGGAAAATTATCAATGTTTTATGGCAGTATAACGACGTAAAAGAACACGAATAGAAATCGCGAAAGGTACATTCTATGAACAACGACACCATATCTGGCATCTTCGGCGTGCTGATTCTCGGCGGCATTGCGTGGCTGATTGCGACAAGCATCGGTACAATCGGACATTTATCGCCGATTGACTGGAGCGTCGCATTGGTCAGCCTTGTGTGGCTTCTCGGCATTGTCACTATTCCTTGGAATATTTACTTTCAGGCTCGCACCATTATTGCCGAAGCGGAAGAGTCTGCAAAGCGAGGAATTACGGTAGAAAGCAGCGATGTAGCGTACACCAAACGCTGGTCGGAGCGTGCATTGCTTCTTGCGGTGTGTCTTCATATTGCAAGTGCAATCGGCATGTACTTTCTGGCTTCGGCGGGTGTGAGTTTTATGGGGTATTTTGGTGCAGGAGCGTCGTTGTTGCTTACGTTTGTGCGTCCGCTTGCGCGTGGGTATGAGTATGTTCGCAAACGCTTGGCACGGATTCGCCAAGAAATTTCTTATCCGCGTGAGGATGTTGTTGGCTTGAAAGCAGAAGTAGAGCGTTTGGAGCGGGAAATTGAATCACTGCGCTTTACACTGAATACCGAAGAAGAGCAATCATGGGCAAGTGGCGTAGAATCACGCATTGCAGAAGGCTCCACAAATGCAGAGCGTTTGCGCCAGCGTTTCGACACCTTGCAGGAAACAAACAAACTTGAGCATGAAAAAATTGCTCGCGATGCAGAAAATGCGAGCGCGAAAGCCCTTGCCGATGCAGCGATTGTGAGCCATGTTCGTGAAATTGTTCGCTTTTTCAAAGAAGCGTAGAAGGCTGTGTATGGGTCGGAAGATGGGCTTTGCGACAGTTGCCTCTTTGAAAAACTCAGGATGAAAGCGCAGTAAACGAACTAAACACGCACATTACGGAAGATTTCCTCCTATCTGTCTGCCATGAAAACAATCTATCCTTGAAAGAGAATGATAGGGATTTTGGAGAGATAATCATGGCTTGATATAACCTCTTTCTGGCTTCTACCACCCTCAAAGCGTGATGCAATCTACATTCAGAAACACCAACCATTTATCCGCTTGAATTTACGCCAAGAAAACGCCCCTGTCTGCAAGCAAAAACACTGGGCAAAAAACCTCTCAATCACTTGCCATTCCTAGCTCTGAAGCTGCTTGCGTACTATTGAACTCGCCTTCACTTTGCGCAATCACAATCGTTGCGGCAACATTACCTACAAGATTCGTGAGCGAGCGTGCTTCGGACATAAACCTGTCCACGCCAAGCAAGAGTGCTAGTCCTTGAACGGGGAGAATTTGCGTTGCCGACAGCGTTGCGGCAAGCGTTACGAAGCCTGAACCAGCAACACCTGCTGCGCCTTTTGAGGTGATAAGTAAAATTCCCATGATAGAAAGCTGTTCCGCAAAAGAAAGGTGTTTTCCAAAGGCTTGTGCAATGAACATGGCTGCCATTGATAAATAAATTGCCGTACCGTCGAGATTGAAGGAATATCCCGTTGGCACGACCAATCCGACCACGTGTTTGCTGCATCCTAAGCGTTCCAGCTTTTCCATGATACGCGGTAAAACGCTTTCGGAAGAAGAAGTGCCAAGAACAATCAAAAGTTCCTCGCGGATATAGCGCAAAACCTGCCAGAGCGAGACCTTATACCGCCAAAGAATGATATTGAGAATGACAAAAACAAAGAGGAAACACGTGATATATACAGCCAGCATGAGCTTTGCCAGCATCCATAGCGAGCCGACCCCGAATTTCCCGACAGTGAACGCCATTGCGCCGAAGGCACCAAGCGGTGCGACCTTCATCACAATACCGATAATGCGAAAAAAGACTGCCCCCACACGCTCCAATCCCTCACGAATAGGCACTCCTTGTTCGCCCGTGCCAGCCAGTGCAACGCCAAAAAGAATCGCAAAAAACAGCACTTGCAACATATTTCCTTCGGTAAATGCACCAAAAGCAAATTCTGGTACAATATTCATCATGAATTTCAACACGGTCGTTTGCTTGGCGGCTGTGGCATATTCGGAAACATCTGCATTAGTAGCCGCGCTAATATCTATGCCGCTTCCAGGCTGCGTAAGATGTACCACAAGAAGCCCGATTCCGAGTGCGAGTATGGTTACACATTGAAAATAGAGAAAGGCTTTCAGCCCAACTTTTCCCACCTTACGAAGATTGCCAATAGAAGCGATGCCCGTAACAATGGTAATAAAAATCACAGGCGCAATCACCATTTTGATAAGTTTAATAAAAATGTCGCCCAGTGGCTTGAGTGAGACGGCAATATCGGGCGCAAATCCTCCCAAAAGCGCACCAATACTTACGCAAACGAAGACCTGTACGGTAAGATTTTTATACCATCGTTTTGTGCCGGATGCTGGCTCTGGCGCGAGATGCTGGCTCATGGACATGGCTATTGTGTTGGTGAAAGTTATTCGCGAAAAGTTGTTATTTTGTAACTGGTCAGGTCTTCTCGTCGGGCGGCTGTTATCACAAGTGCAGTAGCCGTCCGGCGAGTGGTGTGCAAGCGACGCACCCGCCGTAAGGCAGCATTTACGCACTCTTCAGCCGCCCGACGGGAAGATGCCTGACTAGTTACATTATTTTTTTGTAACTGGTCAAGCCTTCCAGTCCTACGCTTTCCTGAGCATAGAACGGGTTTCGCAGTAATGGGTTTCCTAGGAAACAGTGCCATGAAACCCGTTCTAAGGTTGTGGACATAATTACGCTCGCTACATTGGGCAGACAAGAGTGTCTGCTTGTGCCGAAGCCAGTGTTTATCAGTAGCGCAGACACTCTTGTCTGCGCCACGAGATGCCAATATATTGTGTCCACAACCTTACCGTTCAGAAACGGTAGGACGGGAAGACTAAATTGAAAGGATTGTATTCCCTTTTGCATGTATAGTGCATTTTTCTCTCTGAATTTTACAAACTCGGTATTCTGAGCGGCTCATAAAATCTGGGTTTTCAAAAATGTAACAGAAAGCGGGAAAAGAGAAGAGAAATTTTTTTTGGAAAAAAGTTATATGCTCCTTAAATTAGTATTCTATCTAAAGAACACGCGCGATTTTTAGCGAATGTTTAGATACGTTGTCTGCACTCAGCGGAGGTGGCGAAATGGCAGACGCACCACTCTAAGGAGGTGGAGCCTTAACGGGCGTGCGGGTTCAAGTCCCGCTCTCCGCACTTTTGAATACACAAAACCCTTGTACAATCAACGTTGTACAAGGGTTTTGTGTTTTGTGCGTATTTTGATACTACCTAGAACCTGCGAACAGTTCTACACAGTTCAGCATCATATCGTTATAGGCAGTTATTTTACTCGCAATTACATTCAAAATAGCCATCGTTCATCGTTCCAATCTCTAACAAAATTTTCATCCGATGCCCGTAAAAAGTGGCTATTGAGCGCAGTTCTTCGTATATTTGAATAAGTGCGGCAAATAGTTTACACATCAACGGTTTTTGCTGCTCTTGCCTTGTATTTCAAGAATTTATCCACTTTCGGTACGAATATTTTGCTTGCATTCAAGCGAAAAAAGGATATTGCTATGAACAACGCACCATCACCTCGTCTTTTCTCGCGCTCTGCACTTCGCCGTCTGCGCACCATGTGTTTTCCTCCGTCTTTTTCTGCCTCATTTACCGCATCAATACTGGTTGCGTCGCTCTTGATGTTTTGTCGTTTCGCCGTGCAGGTACAAGCTCAACAGCCCGCAGTTACTTTCCAGCTTATTCACCTCGCACCAGAAGCGACACTGAGTCCCGTTGCGTTTTGGGCAGGGCTTCCCGTTGGAACAAGTACAGTTTTTGCCCCAGTATCGCAAAATATTTCTTTTCGTGGCGCAACGCCCGCTATTTCTGGCTTTCCGCCTGCTGTTCCTTCCTTAGCACCTCTTGCAAATGTTCCTCTTGGAGCGAATATCACTCGCGTCACAAGCACTAATGGTACAACAGATGTTCTCCGTGCAGCAACAGGCATTCGTTTGCTTAATGGCGCAAACTATGTGTTTATCACGGGTTTGAGCGATACCGCTAATTACGCGCCCAATCCTCAAGGCATTGCACGTGGCTTGAATATTTACACCATTGGCGGCGATACGCTCTCATTTCCACAGAACTTTACGCGTCTTATTTACTTGAATGGCACAACAGATTCGCCTCAATCTGGATTAGATTTCGTTATTCGTGAGCTAGGGCGAATTGTCGTACGCGGTATGGGCTTCACAAGCCTCATTGGTGATGTCATTCCCACCGACGATTACACGATTGATGTCTATACCAATAACGGCAGCGTACTAGTAAATTCCTTCCGTTTACCGCTTCGCTCGCAGCTAAACGCAGCAGGACAGCGCGTTGTTTTGACAACAACCGGCTTTTTCACTCCCGCGACGAACCGCAACGGACCAGCTTTCGGAATGCTCGCCGTGCCACATACTAGCACAGGTGTAGCAACGGTGCTACAAACAACCACACCGCCTTCACCAGCACAAAATCCTTTCGGTGAAACACGCCTTGCTCCCGTGAGTTTGCAAGCCGTTCATGCGGCTGCCGACCCCGCCGCATCTAGCGTTGGCGTGTGGTTGGGAACAATGGCACTCATGCCGCCGACTTTCCAATTTTTCCCGATTGCGAGCAATTTCCCCTTCCGCAGTGCAACACCGACCATCACCAGCATTGGCGGGATATTGCCGCTTTCGGCTGCTTTGAACATGAATAATTTTAGTTTGAATATCACAGCACCAAACCAAACCGCCCCTACGCCGACGCTTCGCGGCTTTACAGGGTATGGTTTACAACAAGGCGGGAACTGGGCAATAGCAATGGGTGTTTTAGACACAACGCGCTTCGCCCGCAATCCCGAAGGGCGCAGTACGAGTTTAACTATTTTGCCACTTGTTGATACAACAACGACAGTTGCAAATTCCAATGTTCGTATTCGCTTTATCAATGCAGTAACCGACGCAGGACAGCTTGAAATCGTGCTTCGTGGCTTTACCGAAAGCGTGCGCCCACTGAGTTATGCTACGGGTGGTATCAATGCAGTGCTACCAGTTTCGGATTATATTTTTGATGTGCGCCAAGTAGGAAGCACCACAATTCTTGGCACATTCAGCGCGGAATTTGCGCGGCAGGGCTTGGGCGGAAAACGTGTGCTTGTTGCCGCAACGGGCTTTATTTCGCCCCTGCGGAATCAAGCTGGTCCATCGCTTGGTTTGCTTGTTGCGGTGAACGATAGCGGCGGACGCAGCTTTATGATGCCGACGCTTGCTCTCTCCGTCCGCGATAATGGCGGATTAACGGTACAATCACAAGGAATGACCATATTTCCCATTTCGCCAAACCCAGCTCGCGACCAAGCAATTCTCAACTTTGGGTTGAATGAAAGCATGCGTGCTTCGGTGGAAGTGATTGATGCTGGAGGGCGCACCGTATGGGCTTCCGAAGCCCAACAATATACAACGGGCAAACATTCTCTCACGATTGACACGCAAAATCTAGCGCAAGGCGCGTACATTGTGCGTTTGGGCAATAGCACTGGAGGCAACGTCGTTACACGCTTGTCGGTGGTGAAGTGATTGTCCTGAATTTCAGCTCTGTACACGACAAAACTGTTTTCACAGTGGCACAGACATTCTTGTCTGTGAGTGTTAGTGCGGGTTTCAGGCGACAAACACAGACAAGAATCTCTGTGCTACTGAAGCCTAATCTTACGCGCTTTACAAAGGTTTTGTTGTGTACAAAAGAATTCAGTACCGTTTTTTCAGAGAAGAGCCTTTTATTTTTACCGCGAACACCTCTGTTCGCATGATTTCGCAATACTGTTCCACTTTTTTTCATTTTTTTTCATCGTATGCTCAAATACAAAGCTGATTGGCGAAGCCTCGCCTTTTTGACCGCAATGGTTGCCATACTCGTAACGAATTGGACAATCGGATTTAATCCGGTTCTCTATTTCCTCACGCTCTATCTCGCAATTACGGCGGCGGTTATCGCACACAACCACAATCACGTTCCGATGTGGAAAAATCAAACCTTGAACCACATCACCGATTATTGGATTACACTTTTTTATGGTTTCCCCGTTTTTGCGTGGATTCCGACGCACAATCGCAATCACCACCACTATACCAATCGCGAAGGTGATTACACCATAACATACCGTTACAGCGAAAATAACAACTTGGGTACGGTTATCACCTATCCAGCAGTAAGCAGTTATTTCCAAAAGTTTCCGATTACCGCTTATTTACAAGACCTTTGGACACGCAATCGCTCGAAATTTTTGATTTCGATGGGTCAGGGTGTTGCACTCGTCGCATTTTTGGCAACGGCATTGTATCTGGATTGGCAAAAAGCATTGTTGTACATTATTATTCCGCAACAAGTTTCTACCTTTACGGTGTTGGTGTTTAATTACATTCAGCACGTGCATGCAGACGAGGAATCGGAGTATAATCACTCACGCAATTTTGTAAGCAAATTCACCAACTGGACACTCTTCAATAACGGCTTGCACACAGCACACCACATCCGCGCAAACACGCATTGGAGCGAGGTTCCAGCATTGCACGCAAAAATTGACCACTTGATTGATGATTCTCTCAAAGAGCGTGGTTTCTGGCCCTATATGATTCGCACGTACCTTGTTGCGCCAATTGTTCCGTCTGTTCGCCGCCATTCTATGCGCTTGGAGCGTATGGCGCGTGAAGCAGCAGCCCGCGAAGTAGCAGCAATGGACAAAGGTGCAATCCCGTCTGAACACGGACACGGACATCATGCACATACACATCATCATGGGCATCATCAAGCAACAGCAAAAGCCTGAGAAATGATATTGGCTCATAGATATTTACTCACTCACCGTACGCAAACTAAGCAATACCGCCCTCACCCAACCCTCTCCCAGAGGGAGAGGGCTTCAGAATCTTTTGCCTTCCAACCCTCGCCCTTTGGGAGAGGGTCTCGCATAGCGAGGGGTGAGGGTAGCACGAGGACTTGCGTAAGGTGAATTACTTATAGATATTTACTCAGTTCTATTTGCCCATGTTCTAAGAGTTTGCTATCTTCCTTCGTCTGAAGATGTTCAAGTTCCGTTATCTCTTGTGGTAACGGAACTTGATTTTTTTAGGAGAGCTAGAAACGTATGTGGAAGACTTCTCAGCCGCTACAAATCTGCACGTATATAGTCTGCATATACATCAAGATATATCTCTGTTCTCTTCATCAACCTCATTCATTCAATAACCCCTTGCTCGCATGAGTGCATCGCATGAACCCCCTTTTGATGACGACTCAACGCCCCGCGACCAAACTAATGACAATAGCGATACGAGCAGTAATAGCGATAACAACACCAACGATAAAATAACGGAAAACAGCACTCATCAGGATAAACCCGCCGAACAAGCTCCGGAAATGATCATTCCGCCAAGCGAGATTCCACCAGACGAGATTCCACCAAGCGAGTTTCCGCAAGCTATTCAGCCTCTCCTTGCCCCCGATGACCAGATTTTACGTGCCGAAGAGCGCGAAGAACCATTTGCGCACGCGAAATATGCTTTTGTTGCGGTATTTGGAATTTACTTGATGTATCAGTTTGCTGGTGGTGCGCTCCATTCGGCGATGCGCTCGCAGTCTATCACGGCTGCCGCTATTGTTCAGGGTGTTGGGCAGGTGTTCTTTATGCTTGTTCCCGCGCTCTTTGTTATGCGCTACTCTCCGCTTCGCATGGAAGGTTTGATGCGCTTTGGCGGGGAAATTACGCTTTTACAGTGGTGCGCAGGACTCGTGGGCGTGTTTGGTGTGCAGCTTTTCGATGCAGGATTTATCGTCGTGCAGGAGCGGACGCTTCCGCATATTGCGCCACAATTTTTTGAGCAATTGCGCCATTGGTCGGAATTAGTCGAGCAGGCGTACCGAGATTTTTTTGCTGGTACAACCGCTTGGCAAGCCCTTCGTGCGTTAATCATTGGCGCAGTCGTGCCAGCATTTGCGGAGGAGATGCTGTTTCGCGGATTATTTCAGCGTTCTTTAGAGGAAGTATATTCTGTACGTCGCGCTATTGTTATCACGGCAGTCATTTTTGGGATGTTGCATTTCAATCCCCTTTCGCTTGTGCCGCTCATGCTGATTGGAGCATATTTAGGATTTTTAGCATACTACACACAAAGCCTTGCACTGCCGATAGTTGCTCACTTTCTCAGCAATGCTATTGCTATTGTCGCGCTCTTTGCACCGCAGCAAAACGGCGAATTACCGCCACAAAGTATCACACTTCTTCAAGCGTGCTTGCTTGCTTTGCTTGGTATTGTTATATTGTCGCTCGCGTTTATCACGATTCTTCGCCAAACTCCCCAAGCAACTGTTCGCCAAAGCGCATCGGAGCTTGCTCGGCAGGATAAAGAATAAAACACACAGAATACAATAAAGAGAATACGACGGAGAGAATCAATCCTATTCTCGTGCTTTATCCGCCACCCTTTTCAACGATGACTTCTAACCGTTCCTTTTCACTTTTTCCACATTTGGGCATTATGAATATTTTCCCGCATTTCGCTGTTCGAGAGAGCATCACGCGCCCGCTTGCCGCATTCTTGCTTGTTTTGGGAATGCTTACGCTCACAAATTGTAAGGATAAACGCGATGGCGAGCCAATCGAAGACCCGCGCCTTGCCAATAAATCTCGCGAAGAACTTGCCGATGAAGTTCGGCGTTTGAGCGTTACGGCAAGTGAAAAAGATAGCTTGTTCAATGAAGTTGTTGAAAACACAAAATTTATCAGCGAGGTTTATACCGAGCTTTCGTCGCTTTCTGGTGAATTAAATTCCCGGAGCATTGAGCAAAAATCGCCAGATTATCGTCAAGAAATTACGAAGAAGATTCAGCTTCTTTCCAAGCGCATGAGTGATAACGAAAAACGCTTGAAAGAAAGCCAATCACGCATTCAGGAATTGAAAAAAAGCAATACGAAGTTTGCGAATCAAATTGCCAGCTACGAGCAGGTAATCGCAGACTTGAATACGATTATTCAAAATCAAAAAGAAGAAATCGTTACCCTGAACGGCAAAGTTTCGGAACTCTCGGGCAAAGTCGCCACCTTGACCGAAGAGAAAACAGCACTCAACGACCAAGTAAATACGCTCACCGAAGAAGGCAACACGTGTTATTATGTAATTGGCACGCAAAGTTTCTTGCAGCAGAATAAAATTATTGACCGTAAAGGTGCTGTCCTCGGCTTTATTGGTGGAAAAAATGTTCCAAATGAAAACTTGAACACGAGCGCGTTTACGGCAATCAACATTACGCGCCAAACCGAAATTACCTTGCCTGGGAATTTTAATGAAATTGTTTCCTCACAAAGCCCGCAATTTCTCAAGGTTTCGGATGATAAAAAGCGTATCACCATCACCGACCCGAAAAAGTTCTGGCAAACCTCACGTTATTTGATTGTACAGATTGACGGGTAAACGTGTTTGAACTTCATACACAAAAACAACAAGGTCTGATGCTGAATGGAGCATCAGACCTTGTTGTTTTAAGACTTTCGCAAATGGCACAGACAAGAGTGTTATCTGTAGTGGAGTAGAAGTCATAGAGTTCTTTGACAATCAGAGTTTTGATAGTCCATGGAAAATGGCTTTGCAGCTTGTCGCATTCGCCCCCTTGATAAAGGGGGAACGGGGGATTGCTGTTTTGCGCGGTCTCCACCACCCCAAGCTCACGCGAAGGCGACCAAATCCCCCGTTCCCCCTTTATCAAGGGGGCGAAGGATTGATGCGGCTTTCACGGCATTGTCGGCAAAAGACCGAACTACCAAAACTTTCGTTGTCAAAGACCATACTGCCGTCTACTCAAGTGCAGGTAACAAGAGTGTCTGTCCTACCGGCTCAGATTTCATGCGACTTCGGTAGCGTGGACACTCTTGGTACGCGCCATACAATCACCCTTTTGCGAAAATCCTATGTTTTGATGAGCCTTTGATGGAACGACGTGAATACACGTGAGCAAACATGCCAGTCTTACGTTGTTAATTCTTTGAGCTTGCGCATTCCCTGTAAAGCATTTTCGGGCAGAATAAAATGCCCGATAAGCCGCTCTACATCCTGCATCTGGCGATGCAGCTCCATTGATGAAGAAGCAATTTCCTGTACCGTTGCTGCCATTTGCTGACTTGCACTGGAAATACTTTCGGTGCCAGAGGAAATCTCCTCCGCAACCGCAGATTGCTCCAGCGTAGCAACGGTGAGCTGTTGCATCATGTCCTTCACCTGCGTTGTGGAATCAACAATCGTGCTGACAACTTTGCCCGTTTGGTCGGCGAGAGCTTTCCCGCTATCGGCTTCGGCATTTGCATTTTTCATGGATTGAACGACCTGCAAGGTATCAGTATTTACTTGGCGAAGCGTTTGTTCAATTTGCTTGGTGGCAGTCGTGGTGCGCTCGGCGAGCTTGCGCACTTCATCGGCAACAACCGCAAAGCCGCGTCCGTGTTCGCCAGCGCGAGCCGCTTCAATAGCGGCGTTCAGCGCAAGAAGATTTGTTTGGTCAGCAATTTCGTGAATGGTATTTGCCATTTCGCGTATCTGCTCGGTAGATTCTTGCAAGTCCTCAATTTTCGTTGCGGAAGCATCCACCGCACCAGCAATTGCGTGAATTTTCTGCAATGTCTGCCCGATAACATTGGCACTTTCGCGGGCGCGTTGTCCGCTCTGCGACGCAACATCGGCGGTTTGGTTTGTATTTCGCGCACTTTCGTTGATAGTTTCCGACATTTCGGTTACTGCTGCTGAAATTCCATACATTTGTTCGGACTGACCTTGCAGTGCTTGCGAAAGCTGTTGTGTTGCAGCAGAGATACCTTGTGAGGCTTCGGAAGTAATCATCACAACACCTGTAACGCGCTCCATTGCTGCCCGCACGCTGAAGATGGCTTGGTTGAATGCCTCGAAGAGCATTGCTATATCGTCGTACTGTCCGTCGCGGCGCGGAAGCTGCACGGTGAGGTCTCCAGCGGCAAATTTTTCAATTTCTTGCAACATTACCTCTACGCTTTGGCTCAAATAGGCTTTTTGCTGTTCTACGGTCTCGGTGGCATGAATAACTTTTTGCTCCACGCTTGCCTTTTCTTCGAGCAATTCAAGCTGCGAGATGCGAATAGTGTGCATCATATCGTTGAGCGATGTTGCCAGCGAGCCAAGTTCATCTTTGGTCTGCACATTCATTTTTACAGCAAGATTGCCTTGTATAATTTTTTCTGCGCCGTCCGCTAAATGTTCAATTGGATGAATAATTGCCAATCGAATTTGACGACCAATAAGCATTGTTCCAATCAGTACGCCCAGACCAATTATCAAGGTTATTCCAAGCTGCATTTGTGCTTCTTGGCGAATACGAGCATTGAGATGAACAGATTGAGTGATAAAGAGTTTTTCCACACTATAAATATCGTTGATTGCGCTTGTAATGCCCTGAAACCATCGCTCTGGTGCAATACCATACCCGCCTTCGGGATAACGCGATTGCACCCAAAGACGCATCGCAATCACGCTGTCGTGAAGTGTTTGACGTGCGTTTAAGGCAGAATCGAACTGCATAACCATTTCTCGTGGGGCAATGAGATTAAAGCGTTGCCACAAAACACGACGCATTGCGGGCAATTCAATACTTTGGCTAAACTCCGCCTTTGTAGCGGTGTCGCGGGTGATAACGCCATTCAACAGCGCACGCTCTTTGCCCGTAAGTTCCTTGATTTGCTGCACGAGCGACGTTGCCATGAGATGTTGATACATCTCACGTTCACTCGCAATAGTAAGAAGAGAAGATTGAATAAAATTCAAATTTGCATCAATGGTGCGACCGTAAAAACCACCCACAGCTATTGGCTGGAGCGCGAAGGTATTCACGCTTTCACGTATTATTGCCAGAGAATCAAGCATTTGTGCGGATTTGGCAGATTGCCCTTGAAGTCCCTGATTGAATGAGCTTTCTAGCTCCTGCAATGCCGCACGGTACTCTTGCATGAGGGTATTTGTTTCAGAACGCTGTGCCGAGAGTTCGGAAGAGAATTTCGCGCCCTTGCTTGCAGTAAAGCCCGTACTGAGTCCGCGCTCTTTCTGCAAGGAATGAATAAGCGGCGATGCCGTTTCTATAAGTTGGGTAAGGTGCGCGATACTGCTGGTGTGAGCAACCCGCTCCCATGCGCGAAAAGCTGCTATTCCAACAATGATAGTAAAACCGAAAAGGGCAATTGCGGTTAAAATCCACAATTTGGCACGAATGGAAAGATTATTCATACGAGTACGCTAAAATGGGTTAAGTAAAATTTTCTCGACTAAAAACAACCAAGGACGAAGACAATATTTATTTACGTTTTGCTTCTGAACAGAATTTTTTGCAAACATCAAATAACGAATGCGCTTGATGATATTTGCATTCACTTGATACTTGTTAAAAAATTATGCCATTTTTGAGAAAGTCGTTTTTGAGCAGAAAAAAGACATTTTCTCGCGCTATTTCCTCTCAAACTCCTCGTACTTCTCACAAGTGAGAGCTTTTTGAGAGAGTATAAATGCAGTACAATTGATATTCAGATTTGCAGAGTTGTTGCCATGATTAGCAGAAATATTTCCAACACGATTTATCGCAAAAAAGTTCCCCCAAATTTTTCAGTAATTTCTTCGAGAAAAATAATCACGATTGCCGCCATAATGCTAAAGAGAAGCAAGCCCAAACGGAGGCGTTGGATTGCGGGCGAATACTGTGGAATCACGCGCTTCCGCAGCGAATTCACGCCATTGATAAGAACACCAATTCCCGCAGTCAAAAACGCTACCGAGCCGACTACATCACGCCTCCGCACCGCAAGCGCACCCATAACAAGCAAGAGCAAGCCCAAGACGATATACAAACGATGTTCATTCATAATGATTATTTGGCATTTCGTTTCTTATAGATTTTAACAAATTCTTCCGCTAAACAGTGCGAAAATACTTGCTTCTGAGGATATTTCAGAGTATTTTCTGCGCTGGTTTTTATACGTTGTTTGTTTATCGACGTATCATCCCACAAAATTGTCTCAATCACCATATTTTTTCACTCAAAGAAAGGTCTATCCAATGAAACGATTGTTTCTCGGTATAGTGCCGATACTGCTTGTGTGCGTGTGTAGCTTTACGGCTTTTGCACAGAAGACGGTTTCGGGTCGTATTACAGCCTCTGAAGACGGTGCGCCGCTTCGCGGGGTGAAAGTGCTGGCAAAAGGCACAAAAGTAGGCGCGTTCTCGGATGCAAAAGGCGAATATCGCCTTGCTGTGCCAGAAGGCTCGTCGATACTCGTTTTTAGCTATATTGGTTTTGCCTCACGCGAGGTAAATATCGCTAACCGCGACGAAGTAAATGTAAAACTTGATTTCGATACCAAATCGCTTGATGACGTTGTTGTAACAGCATTTGGTATTGAACGCGAGAAAAAAGCTCTTGGCTATGCAGTGCAAGAAGTTTCAGCAAAGGAAATTCAACAGTCGCAGCAGTCCAACCTTGTTAATGCGCTTCAAGGACGCGTGGCGGGTGTGACCATTGGAAGCGGTGGCGGTGCTGTGGGTGCTGGTTCGAGCATCATTGTTCGCGGTATCACTTCTATCTCTCCCGGACGCGACAATCAGCCACTTTTCGTTATTGACGGTATTCCCGTGAGCAACCAAACGGCGGCTGGAAGTGTCCGCCCTAGCTCAGGTAGCAATGCCACAGGCGATGCAGAGCAGTTTTCGCAAACAAACCGTATCGCGGACTTCAATCCCGAAGAGATTGAAAATATCAGCATCTTGAAAGGTCCCGCCGCTACTGCGCTCTACGGCTCGCGTGCGGCAAATGGTGTTGTGGTTATTACGACAAAGCGCGGCGCAGCAGGAGAATTTCGCGTAAACGTAAAACTCTCTGGCGGTCTCGACCAAGTAGGCAAAACGCCAACTATCCAGCGCAAATGGAGTTCGGGACGGCGCGGTGAGTACATCGACCCAGCAATTGCCGTAACCGACCCCAACGCTTTTGCTTTCTGGGAACTCGGTCCGCCACGCTCCCTTTCTAACGCGCCCTTCTACGATAACGACAATCGCTTGCTCCGCACGGGTATTCGCTCGGATAATGCAATCGAAATCAGCACAGGTACAGAAGGTTTCAAGTTTTATGGAGCACTGGGGCGTTTCGACCAAGTTGGTATCGTTCCGGGAACAAATTTTTCGCGGACAAACGTTTCGCTGCGGACAGAAATTAAGCCCGTAGAAAATTTCACCATCAATGCTTCTGCAATGCTCACGAACTCAGGCGGTACGCGCCCTTCAGGTGGAGACCGTTCTATTTTCAGCGCGTATGCGTTTTGGTCGCCGTCGTGGCCCATTGATAGTGCGTATGGCGATAACTATTTGCCTACAAGAGGTCCGATTACTGCAAATTCTTACACGGCTGGCGTTGTTACACACCCAGTGTACATGGCAACAGCAAGTCCTTTCACCGACAACGTGAATCGCTTGACGGGTGATATTGCCTTGAACTGGCAAATTGCAAGCTGGTTGAAAGCGCGGTATCAATTCACCGTAGATACCTACAACGATACACGCAACCGCCTTGCACCGCCCGATGTGGATGTTGGTATTGCGGTAAACGGTTTCATTATCAATGAAAAACGCTTCAATACGGAAATGAACTCCCAGTTGTTCTTGACCGGTACATGGGATTTAACCGATGATATTCGCTTGAATGCAATGGTGGGTAATGCTATTACCGACATTAAGTTCGATGGAACGGTGCGACGCGGCGAAACGTTCAAAATGCCGAATGTGTACACTTTTGAAAATGTAACCCGCGACATTACCCTCCCGCTCTTCCAGCAACGACGCTTCTTTGCGGTCTTTGGCGATGTCCAACTCAGTTTCAAGGATATTCTTTTCTTGCAAGCAACAGCGCGGAACGAACTTTCTTCAACCTTGCCGAAAAATAACAACTCGTTTTTCTATCCCGCAGTGAATGCGAGCTTTAATTTTACCGACCTCTTGAAACCCGCTCTTGGCGATTTTCTCAGCTTCGGAAAACTCCGTGCTTCATGGGCGCGTGCTGGAAAAGATGCCGACCCGTACAGCTTGGGTGAATACTTCGAGCAATCCACGCTCTTCCCGATTGGCGGCGCGAATGCGTTTGTATTGCGCCTTGCAGCAGGGGATTTGAACCTGAAGCCAGAAATCACAACAGGTATTGAGTTCGGTACAGATTTACGCTTCTTCGATAATCGCTTGACGATTGATGCGTCGTACTTTATTCAGCGAAGCGAAAATCAAATTGTTGCCGCACCCGTGAGCAATGCGTCGGGATTTGATAGATTGTTTTTGAATGCAGGTGTGATTGAAAATACAGGTGTGGAGCTGCTTGTCGGTATTACACCTGTGGTTACGGATAATTTCCGTTGGGATATGTCGCTGAATTGGTCGCAAGTACGCGGTGTAGTCTTAGAAATGCCACCAGGCATTGATGAAATCATCGTTGCTGAGTGGAATCAGGCAGCAGCAACGTCAAAAATTGTCAAAGGTGGTCGCCCAGGTGATATGTACGGCGTGGATTTCCGTCGCAATTCCAAAAATGAGATTATTATTGAAGCCGACGGTTTACCACGTGTAAACGAGGCAAAACCTGTCCTTATCGGTAATGCGTTCCCAGATTGGCAAGGCGGCATCAACAATACATTCACGTTTAATACGGGTAATGGTGGCGCGGTTAATTTCTCCTTCCTCTGGGAATTCCGTCAAGGCGGTACAGTCGTGGATATGGCAGAGCGTAATCGCTATCGCAATGGCGTGGCGGGCTGGACAGATATTCGCTATACCAATGTGGTTTGGAATGGTGTGAATGAAATCATCACACGCACGCCAGGTTCAACGCCAGGTACGGTGAGAGCCGATACCACCTATATTCCGAATACTATTCCAAATAACACCGACCCCGAGCTTACCTATCGTGGTGCGCGTATCAACATTGCGCAGCAATTCCAGTTCGATAACTCTTCGTGGATTCGCTTGCGCAACGTATCGCTCGGTTGGACGCTGCCGCGCGACTGGTTTGCTGGTGGTTTTGTCAAGGGTGTTCGCGCTACGCTTACAGGGAATAATCTCTGGCTTACAACACCGTTCCGTGGCTACGACCCCGATAATGCCTCGTTTGGTTCTGGTAGCAACGGCTTTGGCTTTGTTGGCAGAAATACTCCGCAAACACGTGGCGGCACTCTTACGTTGAATTTTACTTTTTAAGTTCTCCGTACTGAATGATTGTCTATCATTTTCTAAATTTAATTTTTGAATACCAATGAAACGAATCTCTCAAATTTTTCTCGTTGCGGTGGGTATTGTTCTAACCTTCGGAGGCTGTGCGCAGTTTTTGGATGTGAATACCGACCCCAACGCACTCTCTAAGGTTTCGCTTGGTTCTTTGCTTTCGGTTGCGGAATTGCACCACTCGCAAGCGCACGCCAACGTTGCCTTAACAACATCATTCTGGACGCAACAGCAAGCGAGCATTCGCGCAAATGAATCCGATACACAATTGCCTGAAGGCATTGATGCTGCTTGGTCGAGCCTCTATCTGCGCTCAATGATGCACGGCAGCCGCCTCATTACCCAAGCACAGGAGTCAAAAGCTCCAACGTATGAAGGAATTGGCAAAATACTTATGGCAGCAAATCTCGGTTTGGCATCGGATACATGGGAAAATGTTCCTTATACCGATGCCTTCAAAGGTGCTGCGGGAACGATTAAATACGACAGCCAACAGCAATGCTACCAAGCAATCACACGCCTTTTGGATGAAGGTATTGCCGCGCTTGGTCAAGCTCCTGGTGATAGTGTTCCAGGTGTCAATGACCTCTATTTCAAAGGCGACCGCGCAAAATGGATTCGCGTGGCAAATACGCTCAAAGCTCGCTACGCGCTGCATCTGTCGGCAAAAGGTGCGCAAGCGGCGGGTCAGTCTGCATTGCAGACGTTGCAAGCTGCAAACGGCATCATTACTAGTATTGGCGATGGAATGGAATTCGACTATTCGCAAGCTCCTGTCCGCAATTTGAACCCCATTGCTTCACGTGCTGCCGAACTAGTCGGTGGTCGTATTTTTGTGTCGTTGTTCTCAGAATTTTTCATCAACATTCTGAAGGACGACCCACGCCTACCACTCATGGCACGGACTTCCGCCGACCTTGTGGTAACGAACTACGTTGGAGCGCCAACGGGCGCAGGTGCTGGCAGTGGCAATGCGTACATAACTCCAAGAACGTGGATTTCGAGCAATCCTTATCAGCTCGTCAGTTACTCAGAAGCCTTGTTGATTCGCGCAGAAGCTCGCTTCCTTGCTGCAAATGGTACACCTTCTACACGCGGTGTTTCGCTAGAAGTCTATAACGATGTGGTTGCAGGCATTACCGCAAACATGACCCGCATGGGCATTAGCGCGGCAGACATCAAAACCTACACTGACAAATTACCCAAAGCGGCAGATATGCGCCTTTCTACCATTATGCTCGAAAAATATAAAGCAATGTTCATGCATCCCGAAGTGTGGACAGATATGCGCCGCTACGGGTACAGCGCAGATGTGTACACGGATTTCCGTTTGCCGCAAAACCATAACCCCGAACTTGGCGGACGTTGGTTGCAGCGTGCAAATTACCCGCTTACCGAGCGCACACGCAATGCAGTCAGCGCACCAGCAACAACAGGCGGCTTCTTCGTAAACCCAATGTGGCGCGACAGCCGTTAATTCATCCTTCCGAACATTTTTTCTTTTCATTGTATGAAGACTATTCGTATTTCATTTCTGCTTGTCGTCTGCTGCGTTGTTGGCAGCCTAACAAGCTCTTGCTACAAGGAAACCAATCCGTGGGATGGTTTAGTTACCGTCAAAGGTCCAGTGGCAGTTGTGCGCTCGCAAGTAGTTGCTCCCACGACACAAACTGCTGGTTCGCCAGTTACGCTTACCATTGTTTTTTCAACATTTGAGAAACCCGTAACAAAATTGAATCTCTACGCAACCGTTGGTGCAACTGGCACGCGGACACTTGTTGGCACAACCGCCATCAGCGACGCATCTCCGAAGCTCGACCGCTACACGCGGATGCTCACTTACACTGTACCGGCTGGTACAGCAGCAGCAACACGCATTCTGCTTGCCGTTGGTATCGTAACGGAAGGCGATAATGAAGTTTTTACTGGAAATATGACGCTCACAACGCGCTAACTTTTTCCACCGCTCATAAACACAAACCGCCGCTTGAAACCTAGATTTCAAGCGGCGGTTTGCATTTTACACCAAATTTTCCTCTACTTCAGCACACCCAGCAATCGCAATAAAAACGAGATGGTATCTTGGTTGGTAATAAAAATAGCACAAAGAATAACAATCATGTAAATCGTCAGTTTTCGGTCAAGACGAGCTTCGACGGCATCAATCCTACCACTTAACTTATGTTCAAGAGCAGTGATTTCTGCTCGTACCGTACCAAGTTCAGCTTTGACTAATGCTACATCCGCCTTCGATGCAAGCTCCTTACTCATTTCATCCCGAATTTCAATCTTCTTTTGTTGAGCCACATTATGTGCTTCTTGGGCAAAGGCATTCGCCGCTTGCTCTATGGTGCGAGCAAGGTTTAATGCGGCTTCTTGACCAATTTGTTTCTCAAGAAGCGCGTAGCTTTCGATGGGGAAAGTAAATGTCATGGTGCGAGATATTTGAGGGCAATTATGGATACATCAAAAATACATTCATTTCCCAACATTCACAAACCGCCGCTTGAGAACCAGATTTCAAGCGGCGATTTTGTTTTCCAGCATTTTCTGCGCTGGCGGATAAAAGCATGAATTTTAAGAAATTCAAGCTCCTGCTGGCACATTTTTCAGCGCACTTTTCAAGAGTTCGCCAAAACGCCATACGTCTTCGTAGGAATTGTATAGCGGTGCTGGTGCAGCGCGAATGACATTCGGCTCGCGCCAATCAACAATTACGCCGTTTGTCATCAAATGCTCAAAAATAGCCCGTCCGCCTCCGCCATGCACAAACATTGAGAGCTGCGCACCGCGTTCTGAGGGAGTGTTTGGCGTGATAATCTCAATGCGGTCTTTTGCACTGTCGTTCACAATAAACTCCAGAAAGCCCGTCAGATGCTCGCTTTTGGTACGAAGCCGCTCCATTCCTGCTTCATCGAAAATATCCAAGGCGGCTTTGTGTGCTGCCATGATGAGAATGGGCGCGTTGCTCATTTGCCACGATTTTGCGCCCTCGGCAGCACGAAAACCTTTTTTCATCTGAAAGCGTTCTGATTCTTCATTGCCCCACCAACCTGCAAAACGAGGTGTAGAGCGACTCATCGCATGCTTTTCGTGTATGTACGCACCCGCAATACCGCCCGGACCAGAGTTCAAGTATTTGTACGAACACCATGCAGCAAAATCTACGTTCCATTCATGCAATGCGAGCGGGATATTGCCCACAGCATGCGCCAAATCAAAGCCCACGACCGCACCAACCTGATGCGCGGCATAGGTAATTGCCTTCATATCAAACACCTGCCCCGTGTAATACTGCACACCAGAGAACATCACGAGTGCAAGTTCCTGTCCTGCTTCGCGGATAGCCGTACAAATATCCTCCGTGCGCAAGGTGTGTTCGCCCGTGCGCGGCGCGACTTCGATAATTGCTTCATCAGGATTGATGCCACGCAAGCGCAAATGCGTTTCCAGTGCGTATTGGTCGGAGGGAAAGGCTCCTGCCTCGCATACAACCTTATTGCGCGTTGCCGTAGGATGGTAAAAACTCATCATCAGCAAGTGTAGGTTTACCGTGAGCGCGTTCATTGCCACGACTTCATGCGGCTTCGCGCCGACAATCCGCCCAAGTGGTTCTTCAAAGAGCGTGTGATATTGCCACCAAGGATGCTGCGCATGGAAATGTCCTTCCACGCCAAGCGTTGCCCAATCCGATAAGGTTTGGTCAATCATGGAGCGTACAGACTTTGGTTGCAAACCCAAGGAATTACCTGTGAAATATACGACATCGTGGTCGTTGTGCTGTGGGAAATGAAAACAATGCCGAAAATGCTGCAAGGGGTCGGCATCGTCGTGAACACGCGCAAATTCGAGCGAATTGATGTACATGGACATAGGAAGGTGGTGTGGAATGATGGTGTTGGGAAGATTTTGCGATTATATCCTGAGAATTATTCACAAAGAATACAGGAAAATTAGTGAAGATGCGGGATTTGGGCAAGGTAAATACGGAATGTGAGCATGAAAAAAAATCCCCCGCACCATTCCCAGAAACTGGGTTTGATGCGGGGGAAATGCAGGAGAAGTACGAGTGAGAGATATGCGAAAAATGATATGTTATCGTTTCACGACGTTATCGTTTCACGAAACGCTGAACTTTACGGTCTGTACCTGCGCGAAGTTCAAGCATATACGAGCCTGCTGGAAGTGCGCTCATATCCAAGGAACGCTCTAGCGTGCCGATGGCAGACGGAATTTCTTCCGACCACACCACCACACCAAGCACGTTCACCACCGACAAACGAACTGTTGCTGCACGTTCCAATGCCGCTTGCACACTGAGTGCCGACGATACTGGATTCGGGAAGAGCAGAAGTTCTGCGTTTGTGAGTGTGTGTTCGCGCTCTTGAGCTACTGCCGTGCTTGCGTTGGAATGCGATGCAGAGCCATCTTTGGAGAATGCAAGCATCGGAACAAAGGTAAAGCCTGGACGCAATGCCACACCATTCGGCGTAACAACACGAATGACACCAGAAGCAGCATTCGCTGGAACAACAACCGTGATACGGCTGGAATTCACTACTGTAAACGGCACCGATGCGCTGCCCATGAATACTTGCGTTGCACCCGTAAAGTACGTTCCGTTAATCGTAACGGTCTGACCAACGGTCGCGCTTGCAGGTGAGAACGAAGTAATTGTTGGAAGCGGCTTCGGAAGATAGGTGAAGCCTGATTTGCTTGCCGAACCGCCTGGCGTGGTAACGCTCACATTACCCGATGCACCTGCACCCACAACCGCCGTGATGCGACCTGAGTTCACCACCGTAAAGGATTGTGCGGCTGTACCGCCAAAGCTCACTGCTGTTGCGCCCGTGAAATTGCTACCATTGATGGTAACGACTGTCCCCGTGGTCGCAATGGCGGGTGAGAATGTGCTGAGTGTTGGTGCGGGTGGCGGAGTCGGGAAGGTGAAATTACCTGCCGATGTTGCCGTGCCGCCTTGTGCTACCACCGTAACGCGACCACTATTGCCCGATGCAACCGTTGCCGTGATTTGCGTTGGAGACACAACCGTGTACGCGCTCACATTGACACCACCGACTTTCACCGAACTTACACCGCTAAACTCTGTACCTGTGATAGTTACAACTGTTCCAGCCGGACCATTGGTCGGGGTGAAGGACGAAATTGTTGGCGGCGGGAAGTAGGTAAAGGTTTGTGTTGAAGTCGTTACGCCTGCTGGGGTATAGACGCGAATCGCGCCTGTTGCACCGCCATTAACCCGCACAACAAGACGTGTTGGGGTCATTGATTGGATAATCGCTGTGCGCGGACCATCGGGAGCATCGCCAATACGTACCGCCGTTGTGAACCAATCCGTGCCTTGGAAATTCAACCCATTGATAGTAACCACCGTGCCGTCGGGACCTTGTGTTGGGCTGAACGACGTGATAATCGGCGGATTCGGACGACCTGCGCCTGGTGCGTAGTAAATGAACTTCGAGCGCGAACCAACGCCACCGGGACCAATCACCGATACTGCACCCGTTTTACCATTGCCAACAACAGCCGTAATGCGGGTTGGAGAGACGACGGTGTAGGATGCAGCAACGGTATCGCCAAATTTCACTGCGCTGGCATTATCGAAATTGATACCGTCAATCGTGATAACGTCACCATTGGTGCCACCGGAGAGCCAGAAACCGTAGATAACGGGCGCGGGAATGAAGGTAAAGGTTGCCAAATCGTCGGTACACTGCGGCGTAGTCACGCTAATGCTGCCTGTAATCGGCGTACCTGCTGCGGGGAACGCACGAATTTCCGTGTCGGAAACAACCGTGTACGATGCTGCCGCACGACCATTGAAGCGAACTGCTGTCGCACCTGTGAAATTGCTGCCCGTGATAACAACTTGCGTACCTGTGCTTGCGCTTGTTGGTGCGAAGGCAGTAATAAGCGGAGCCATGTAGCAGAAGCCTGTGCGCGTACCAACATTGCCCGGAAGCGTTTCCACGCGGACAGCACCCGTCGCACCTGCGCCAACCGTGGCTTGGATTTGTGTTGCGGAAATCACGGTGAAGGATGTCGCGGGAACAGCACCAAAGTACACGCTTGTAGTTGTCCAATTTGTGCCGTTCAGAGCCGTTCCTCGAAAGTTTGCACCATTGATAGTAACGACCTGTCCTTGATTGCCTGTTGTCGGCGTGAAGGAAGAAATCGTCGGACGCGGAACAAAGGTAAATCCTGGAAGAATACCGAATCCTTGTGGATTGACGACGGTAACATCGCCTGTGGAGCCGTAATCAACCACCGCAGTAACGATAGAATCCGAAACAACAGTGTAGGATTTCGCGGGCGCGCCACCAAAGAGAACGTTTTGTGTGCCTGTGAAACCAAAGCCTGTAATTGTTACCACCGTGCCATTTGTTCCCACTTGCGGCGTAAAGCCAACAATGTTCGGGCTGGATGGCGGCGGAACAACAACGGGGTCTTGGAAGAGAACGCGCAAGGTTTTCGGTGTCAAGCCAACGATGCTGCTTGCCGACGCACTTTTCACAACGGCTGCATTCAAGAAGGACAGTACCACACTTGCGTTATTTGCAGCTGCATGTGCTGAAGCTGCGCCTGTGAAGCTGAGTTGTGCAGTAGAATCGTTTGTACGGACAAGCGAAAGCGTCAAGCCAGAGGGAACACCCGTTGCGGTAAAATGTGTACCTGCAACCAACGGTGTGGTTGTGAAGCTGTCGCCACTCAATGTAACGGTGCGGGTTGTGGTAACGGTACCGTTGTTTGCAGCCGCTTCGGTAAAGGTCGTATCGGAATACTGCGCTGTGTAAGGATTGCGGAAACGCAAGGACAACGTTACGGGTGTGAGACCTTGTACACCAGCAACATTGCCGTTGGTAACGGCTTCATGCGTGAAAGTAAGCGTTACATTAGCATTATTTGCGGCGGTGTGCTGCAAGGCTGTACCTGTAAAGCTGATTTCCGCGACGGTAGGAGAAATGGCGCGAACAGAAGGAATTAAGCCCGACGGAACACCCGTCATGCTATATTGGCTTGGATACAACGACGTAGGAAAGGATACATGATAACGAAATGTCGTACCACTGAGCGTAACCAACTGTTTGGTCACAATAGAACCGTCATTTTTATCCGATTCATCAAAGACCAAGCCAGAGTAAACTGCCGTGTAGGGGTCAATAAACTGCACCGAAGGACTACGGTTCAAGCCTGTTACCGATGCCGCATTGCCGTTAGAAACAGCTGCATCCAAGAAAGTAAGCGAGAACGCAGTGTTGTTGGCAACCGCGTGTGCTGAAGCCGCTCCTGTGAAGGAGAGTGCGACCGTCGTCGGCGAGGTGCGCGTCAGAACGAGCGTCAATCCTGCTGGAACGCCTGTTGCGGTGTAGTGTGTACCTGCGACGAGTGCGCCTGTCGGGACGAAGGTGGCATTGAAAAGGCTGATAGTAGCTGTACTGGCTGTTGGGGAAAGTACACCGATATTGGAAGCCGCTTCGCTAAAGAGCGTACGCGTGTAGATAGCAGAGGCTGCGGCTTGCGCATTATCATCAAACGTGATAGTGAGAGTTTTCGGCGATAAACCTGTTACCCCCGCAACACGACCGCTATACAGAGCATCATTCAAAAATGTGAGAACAACGCTCGCATTATTCGCGCTTTGGTGCGCTGTGGCGTTGCCTGTGAAGGCAATTTGCGCCGTTGTTTGCGAGGTTTTGGTAATCGTCATCGTTAAACCGGCTGGAACGCCTGTGGCGGTGTAGTGTACGCCAGGCGTTAAAACGCCTGTCGGCAGAAAAAGGTCATTCGTAAGGGTAATCGTTCCTGTTTGTGCGATAGAACCGTTGTTTGCTGGTGCTTCGACGAAAGCTGTGGTAGAGTACACTGCACTGGCAGAAACAGAAGTGAGAGATGTACCTAAGCGCGTAAGACCTTCTGTCCGGATTGCGTCTGGATTAGGATGATTAGGATAATACCCTCTAATGGAACCTGCTAGTAATAATTTTCCATCTGGCTGCATGGTAACACCCCAAATAGTAGGACCAAAGCCACCTGACCCAAGATTAAATGTTGAATCAATACTACCATCCAAATTTAATCGTAAGGCACCTTTATCAAATGCACCAGCCGCAACTAGTTTACCATCAGGTTGAACAAGTGATGCCCATACAACTCCGCTTGCAACATTACTAGCAGTGGCAAAATTCACATCCATTGCGCCATTGGTATCCAGAAGAAGAAAGTCATTAAACGGAATCCCATCCGGAAATGCTGGATTTCCTCCATATCTACCTGATGGGAAGGCTCCGCCAACATAGTATTTACCACTTGGATGGAGACTAATTGTTCTGATACCATTATTAGTTAACAAGTGGGTAACAAATGTTGTGTCTAAACGTCCATCAGCTAAAATACGACACAGGAGATTGACATTTTGCCCATCATAACTTCCATAATTGAGTCCTACAAGACAGCGCCCATCGGGGAGTAAGCATATTCCATTTAAGGATCCTCCAGCGCGTAACTGGCCTTGTGCATTATATGTAAATGTACTATCTACAGAACCATCTGCATTCAGTCGTATCAAGGCACCGATTAAGCCATTCCCACCAAACATAATTTTGTCATTCGGCAGGACAAGCATATCCAGTATCTGACCAAAATTTTGTGCCTCTTGGCTGATAATAAAAGTGTTATCAATACTACCATCTTGATTCAAACGAGTAATGCCCATACCTCGTGTATTGGCAACGATAATCTTACCTGTTGATTGCAATCCAATTCTGCTCATAGGCTCTCTAATGAATGTTAATCCAGCATCTTGAAATGTATTATCAACGGTTCCATCAGGATTTCTACGGATAAGTTTAGCTTGAGTTGAGGAAGTTCCACCAAGATAAATCATTTTCCCGTCAGGCTGAAGGGCAACATTGCCATAACCATGGAAATCTCTACTGCCAGGAACGGGTACACTAGCTACCACATTCGCATTAAACACACTATCCAGTTGCAGAATAGGATACTGCGCCAACAGAGGCTTTTGCCCCCACAGGACACCAAGCATAAGTGC
Source organism: Ignavibacteria bacterium (assembly GCA_013298775.1). Lineage (GTDB taxonomy): Bacteria > Bacteroidota > Ignavibacteria > Kapaibacteriales > UBA4661 > PH2015. The sequence goes on from JAAFIV010000001.1 coordinate 86,758, forward strand.
CATGAGTAAAAAATAACGCTGTGCAAGAGAGCGTCGTTGTTGTAAAGACATACAAGACTCCTTTAAGAGAATAAAAATGTGAGAGAAATAATGAAACCTTGTTGGTTCAGTATTGCGAGTAGGATATTTTGCCCCTTCAAAAAGTCACATCGTTTTCTGAAAAAATATTTTTTTGTGTACAATGTGACTTTTGGTCATGCTCGAATATCCTACATGGGAAAGGCAGAAAAAGGATGAAGGCAAAGGAATAAAGGAACAATGCAGGACTTGCCGCACCCAAAACTGCCTGTATAGATGACACGAGAAGTACGAGCAACAAGAACTATGAGAGATACGCCAAACAATGAACGCTTCTTCAGACTGCTGGAACCGCTCTATGAGCGACTTGTGCGCTTTATTCGCATGACCACGACCAGTCCTGAAGAAGCGGAGGATATTCTGCATGACACCGTTTTGCAGGGCTATCAGCATTTTCACCAGCTTCGCGATGAGAAAGCCCTCCTTAGTTGGTTATTTTCGATAGCCAGCCGCTTAGAAAAAAAACGGCGCGTAAAGGCATTCATCTTTACGCGGCTGGACGCACTCACGCACGACCGCGAAGAGCATCATTACACACGTCCTGATGTTTCAGCAGATGTACAGCTTTTGCACGAGGCATTGCAGCATTTATCCCCCAAAATGCGCGAAGCATACACGATGTTTGAAATTACGGGGCTTTCGCTCCAAGAAATACAAACAATTCAAGGAGACTCGCTCTCTGCCGTGAAAATGCGCATTGCACGGGCAAGAGAGAAAGTAGAAGCACTCTTACGTGAGAAAATTCAGGCATTGGAATTGCAAGAACGGTAGAATTGGTCAAGGTTTTCATCAAGGGTTAGTGAAGAGTTCACCAGAGAGTATCAAAAAGAGTATCAAATAACAGCAAGCACAAACGAATATCATTTGAAATAGAACAGTCATGAAAAAATCAATAGAAGAAATCCTGAATGCTGCACGGAACGAGCCTGTTTCGCCGCCATTCGTCCATATAGTAGAAACAACAAAAGAGCGTGCCGCCCTGCAAGCCGCACAACCACGAGGCTTTCGCCGCTTTCGTACTTTTTTTTCGGGTGTCGTTGTTGGCATATTGCTTGCAAGTATCGGCATGGGACTGTTCCTGCGCTTCGCTGGAGCAGGCAACTTTACTGCGCTCTTTGAGTCCCCTCGTTATGCGGGCGCAAAGCAATTTTCCCAAACTGATTCCGCAGTGAACAATGATTCCGTAGTGAACAATGATTCTGTAATGAACAATGATTCTGTACCGACATCTGCACCATTTGTGGATATGCCATTTGTCTCGGAAGCACGAGATAGTACCTCCTTGAATTCAAACTCGAAAAATGTGAATCCAAACACCATTGTTCGAGAACCAGTGCGTAAGCAGGTACGTGAGCAAGTGCGGGAACAAGTGCGCGAGCAGATTCGCTATCGGACGCAGTATATCCGCGTTCCCGTGCAAGCATATCCCAGCACCGCGCCGCCTTCTTGGAGCGACCTTGCCTTGTTCTGGAATAAGAATTTTTCAATGAAAAGCGCATCATCGGCGGACGAACAAGAACAGGCGCATAGCACAGAAAGCCCATCAATACTTGCACGTGGAGCTTCTGGGCAATCAGGACAACCATTACCGAATGCACCACAACCAACGCCCGACAACTCGTCGTCGTCGGTGGCTTCTCCATTCGGTCAGTACCCACCAAGTTTATCCGCACGTGCATCCGAACGGGGTGGAATACCTTCTCTGTTGAATAATCTTTCTCAAACCATTGTTTCTATACCACTTTTGGTGCGGGAGTCGCCCTCTGAGCAAAGCAAATCTGCCATGAGCGCGTTACTGCAAGAGCAATTCAACAACACAGAACTCTTCAGCATTGGTCTGCGTGGCAGCACGACGCTCTACAACGGGCAGCCTGCCTTCGATACCTTAAAGCCAAACGCACTTCCCTTACCAACAGCGATCCTTTCGGCACACTACTTCACCTCGCCCACAACAGCCTTTGGCGTAGAAGTTGGCTACGACACGTACTTTCTTCGCCTCACCGAGACCCAAACAAGCACCATGACAGAGTTTAGAAATATTTACCCGAATCTCTTCTGGCTCGCTGCTTATGTGCAGCAGCGCGTAGAGCTTATGCCACAAATGCTCCTCCTGACGCAAGCAGGTTTGGGAGCATCGCAGTATGGTCCAATAGGGCGTGGCTTGCTTGGCTTCCTCTACGCCCCCGATACCCGCACGGAGCTGCTTCTGGGGCTGGAAGGGAGTTCTCTCCTGTTCCGCGATGCTGGTGGGGCGGGCGTGGGTTTCAGCTCGAAAATTGGCATTACTTATGGTGTTTCAGTAAAGTTTTGAGTATGTTTGTAGGATTTTTCAACGATACATCCAAGAAACGCGCTTTTATCATCTCCATTCTCACCATTCTTTCGGGTATCTCTATGTACAAGGTTTTCTCTTCAATCGCAATGTTTCGCCTCTTCTGTTGCGTGGCTTGTTCTCTGAGTATGTTGAGTCTTGCTGCCTGCGACCCCAAAGATTACGCGGGTCCAGCAACAAAAGATACCACCGTGAAAGCTCGTGAAGCCAGAGGCATCAGCAGAGTAGGTACAGTAGATACGCTCGGTGGGCGTGTCATTTACCAAACAATTGCTGTTGGAAACAGACTTTTTTCTTCTAGTGCGGAAGGTCTTTTTTGGTCAAATGATTGGGGAAAAACATGGATGAAAATTACAGGAAATGGTTTTCCTGATATTATTAACCCCAGCGATAGTCGCTTTAATGGGACAACGTTTGTTTACGAACAACAAGGTATGATGCTCCTTGGACGCAAAAACGGCGGGGTATGGCTCTCTCTTGATAGCGGACGCGCGTGGAAGCAGATAATATCCGACAATTATCTCCCTATCAGTGGGGGGATATACGACCAATCATCAATCTTTCTCAATAAAGATACCCTACTTGTTCCTATGCTCTCTCGTAATCAGGGAACCTCGTATATTTTACTTTCGACAAACAAAGGTGAAACATGGTCGGAAGTTCAACAAAGTGTTGGTGTTGTTACTTTTTCTTCTTTCTGGGCTGTAAACGATAAGGTTTTTGCTTTTGGCAGAAGAGGTGAAGTTTTTTCTTCTGACCGTAACACAGGTTTAACACAATGGACGCGGCGTGAAAATATACCTGACGTTACCGCAACATACTCGTTCTTACCTTTGGGTGAAAATACTCTTCTTATGAATAGCCCAGTAACTGGTTTATTTAAGACAACCGATGCTTGTCAATCATGGCAAAGCGCAAATAATGGATTGGCAAGAGGATACACGAATATTGCAATAAATGATAAATATATTTTTGTAACACTGGAGAAACAAATCTCAGCAACAGGATATTCTTTTGACGGTGTGTATTGGCAAAGTAAAACTGGTCCAGCGAAATGGGAGAGACTGAATATAGATGCTATTATTCCACCTGGTAAGACGATAAATACAAGTGATAACGGTCTTTATGTTTTCTGCCTCCACGCAACAAACGACCGCCTCATCATTGGCACAAACGGTGATGGCGTGAAAACATACAAGTTCAAGAATCCTTTTCCGTAAGATTTTGCTTGAGTGCCGCAGTAGTACCGCGCCATTCCTACACATCTCCTCAAAGTCAGTAGCACACACCCAAGCACCACATAACAAAAGCTCAGAATTCCTGAAAAACTTCACGAACCTCGAAAAAACCTTGCTTCCCGCGTAACCAGCGTGCTGCACGCAGCGCACCAAGCGCGAAACCGCTTCTGTTGCGGGCGCGGTGCGTGAGTTCCAGCGTGTCTGCAAGAGAGTCGAGATACACCGTGTGTGTGCCGGGTATTTCCCCAACCCGCGTAGAACTGAGATGCAGTGCGGTCTCTGCAATACGTCCGTGCGATGTTTCCGTCAATAGCTCTGGTTTTTTGGGTGTATGTTGCATCAATATCTCACCGAGAGCAAGCCCTGTGCCGCTTGGTGAATCAAGTTTGCGGCGATGGTGAAGTTCATGGAGCGCAACATCATACTCGTCGTATCGTGCCACAAGCCGTGCTGCTTCCTCCACAATACGCATAAACATGAGTACGCCAACCGAGAAATTCGCCCCCCACACTGCACCAATTCCTGCCGTAGCGACAAGTTCACGAAGCGAGGTAATATCAGATGTCCAGCCTGTCGTGCCAATCACAATATTTTTCCCACGCCGAGCGCATTCAGCAACATTCGTTTGCACAGCGTGAGGCTTAGAAAAATCAATCGCCACATCAAAATTCCACGCGCTTTCGGGTGCGGAAGTGAGTGGTGTAGCGGAAGTGAAAATTTGCTCCACACGGCATCCATACTGGGGCGCGAGACGTTCTAATTCTTTTCCCATTGAGCCATAGCCAATGAGCGCGATTGGGCAATCGTTCATAAAAAAGGATGAGATATGAGGATGGAGGGATGAAGTTTCTGGGAGACGCAATCTTGCGTACAGATATCGGTTAAAGTTTCTGTCCTCAGCCCTCGGACTTCGTTCTTTCTTGGTTAATATCCTTGTGAGGGCGCACCAATACTTGTTTTTCCGCCGAGCGCATCTACAATTGCCACGCCTGCGCTTGCACCAATGCGAGATGCTCCAGCAGCAATAAGTTCTTGTGTAAACGCTAAGTCACGAATGCCACCAGAGGCTTTAATACTGACGTTCGCGCCAACGTGTGTTTTCATGAGGCGAATGTCTTCCAGTGTCGCGCCTTTTGTGGAGAAGCCAGTGGAAGTCTTGATGAAATCTGCTCCCGTGCGAGTAACAATTTCACATGCTTTGATTTTATGCGCCTCACCAAGCAATGCCGTCTCAATAATCACCTTCACAATCGCACCCGCTTTGTGTCCGGCTTCTGTAACAGCGCGAATGTCGCTTTCCACCAACGCATCATTGCCCTCCACCAACGCGCCGATATTCAGCACCATATCAATTTCCGTCGCGCCATGCGCCAGTGCATTTTCTGCTTCAAATACTTTGGTGGCGGTAGTATTTGCGCCCAAAGGAAAGCCAATCACCGTGCAGACCTTCACCGCAGAGCCGCGTAAAAGCTCGCTTGCATGCGAAACATGGCTTGGGTTCACACATACCGACGCAAAACCGTATTCGCGGGCTTCGCGGCAGAGCGTTTCGATGCCAGCACTGGTGGCTTCGGGTTTCAGCAAGGTATGGTCTATCATTGCGGCGAGACGTTGTTGTTCGACAGTCATAGGAAAAAATAAAAAAAGGGAGAAAGTGACAAACTTGAATTAAAAGGCTTGAATTGAAAGACTTGAATTCAAGAGTGTTTTTGTGATTTGTTGTCTAGGAAAATCTACGAAGATTCGGTAAATTCGACAACTCTTGTTTTTGAAAGCATGACTTTATCTGGTTTGCCAGCAAAAGTATTTTGAATGTGTTCATTATTGATGCCGATCCACGGGAGCAACGCTCTTGCTTGCCCCGCGTTCAATTCACAGTCTATCTACCCCGCGTTGTATCTTGGGTTCGTAACCTTTCGAGTGGTCATTCGCAAAGAGCGTGTGGTCGCAACACAGTGTTTACCAACACCATACGATAAACGCCCAATCCTTCTGTTCATGTTTCAAGGCGATACTATCAATGTCTTTGTAACCGACGACCACGAAGCGGTGCGCTTTGCGTTGGAATCGTGGATAAAAACAAAAGCAGGTACCGAACCGCCCTTTATCAATCTTGTCGGTACGTCGTCCACTGGTGAAGATACCCTGCGCTCGCTCAAAACTATTCATGCCGACGTACTGCTGATTGACGTGCAACTCGCCGATACAAGCGGCTTGGAGGTAATTAAATCGCTCCGACAAAAAGGCATTGGCAATGATAAACTCAGCATCCTTTCTATGACGGGCAATGAAAATGTTTCCGTACATGATATTCTTGCAAGCGGCGCGAATGGCTATTTGTCCAAAGCAGAATCTGGCGATACGTTTATTGCAGCAATACGCTGGATAGCCCAGCATCCATCGGAGTTGTGGCTGAGTTCGAGCGTCGCACAGCAGCTTGTGGTCATTGACCACGCCTTGAATAGTGCAGGAATTACGCCCGTTGAGCGGAATGTGCTGCGTCTTATTCGCTTGCCGAACAAGGAAATTGCGGAACTGCTCAACATTAGCGAAGGTACAGTGAAAAACTACATTTCGAGTATTTACCAGAAACTCGGCGTAGGTTCTCGCTTAGAAGCAACAAAATTTGCTGCGAAAATTGGTCTTATTCCCGCAACACAACGCTAATCTTTCCGTTTGTAGTCTATCTCAAAGCACTCACCACTCTCCGTTTTTTTCTTTTATGTTCTCTCCCAAAACCGCAAAACGCCTTGCCCTTGCGCACCTCATTCTGAGTATCATGCTGTTGTATTTTTTGGTTGCCTTGCAGCTTCCCGGACGCACCGAACCCAACGCTGTATCTGTTGTCGCGGGTGCAATATGGGGAAGTCTGAATGTGCCGCTCTATCTGCTCCGCGAGGCATTTACGCACCTGACGGGTCAGCCACTTGCATTTTTTTCAGTTTTGGCATTGCAAGTGCTGTTCTCGTATGGCATCTATGTTTTACTCCTGTGGATTATTGACCGTACAAGCCCCAAAGCCGCTTCGGAAGCGCAATCATAGGGTGTGAAGGAAAAAATAAAATATGAAGCCGCTCCATGCCTCATCGTTCCCACTCGACCATTTCCCCAAGAACATTGTTTTTTTCGATGGTGTGTGCCATTTCTGCAATGGCGCAGTACATCTTCTTCTTCGTTTGGATTCCCGTAAACGCCTGTACTACGCGCCATTGCAAGGAGCGAGCTTTCAAGAGCTTTGTAAGAATATTGCCCCAATTTCTTTACCAGATTCTTCCTCGCCAGACACCATCGTTTTCCTCACGGAGGATGGACGCATGTTCACCAAATCCGATGCCGCCCTGCGCATTGGTGCGTGTTTGGGCGGTGCATACCCGCTTGTGCTGGTATTCTTGCTTGTACCGCGTTTTCTCCGCAATGCGCTCTACGACTACGTTGCACGGAATCGCTATCATTGGTTTGGAAAAGACGACCACTGCCGCATCCCGCATCCTGACGAGGCTGCACGGTTTTTCCCCTGAACACCATTCACCTCGAAAAATAAAAACAAAAAGAGCAGCTCTTGTGCAGAACTGCTCTGAAAATTTTCGCACTGATATTGCCCAAACACGAGATTTATTGCCGCTCCGAGCCGAAACCGATACCAAGTTGGAAAAATACACCGCGACCAGAAAACCAATTTATATTTGCATCTGGTAAGAGAACACCTTCACTTGTCCATGCACCAAGCACAGACAAGGTATAGCCAGCTTTTGCAACAATGTAGAGGTCGCCGTATTCCAAGGGGAAACGATAATCTGCACCGACAGCAATGCCAAATCCGCCAGCGTCGCGCTCCATAGAAAAACTGTTTGAGGCATTTGATTGCAGCAGGGCAGTAAAAGATGTTTGTCGTGTAATGGTAACTCTATCTGTAATTGCAACAGAGGAAAGAAGTGGATACAAGCGGAAACGCGGGCTGTTAATGAGAGCATACCCGACACTAAAATCGTACTCAAACCCTCTACGGATAGCAGTAATACCAGAACCAGATATCGCGCTAAATCGTATTAATCCTGGAACTGCAAGGATATTAAAACTACCTGAAACTATCCAACGATTATGACTCCATGCTATATGAAACGGCGAGATATTGATGGATAGTCCTGTCGTAGGAAGGTCGCTGTTTGGTTGAATTCCAAGCCTCGCATTAAAGTCTGCATCAAAGCCCGTTGGTCTGGAAGTATTAAGTATTTGCCACATCCAAAATGGACGCTCCGTCGTTTTCGGAACAGTAAGCGTACTATCCTCTATTGCCCACAAAGGCGCATATACACTCACTGTGAGGGCAACGCACAGCGCAAGCACTCGTACAAAAACATACAATTTCATACAAAAAACTCCTGTGCCGCACAGAATCTGGTGCAGCAGAATGTGAGTTGAGGAAAAAAGGGATTATTTATCAGAAATGCGAATTAAAAGTTAAGCTAAGTTATTGATTTTTTTTGACACTGATTGGACTGATTTCACTGAAGAACACAGATTTTTTGAGAATACAGCACTGTTTTGATTTTGCCTAACATATTTGTAAATCAGCGTTTATCAGTAAAATCAGTCCAATCAGCGTCAAAAACTATCTTTTAATCCGCATCAGAAATATGATACTGCATTCCGACCGAAAGCGCAGTTTTGCTTTGAAAGTAATTTTCCGAGTAAAAAACAGGTACTTTTGCTTCGGCGGACACAGTAAAGGACAATTCAGGCAATACATCAAAACGCAGCCCAAGCAAGCCCTGAAGCGCACCGCATCTGCCCACCACGCCCACACCAGCTTGCGCAAAAGGAACAATCTGCTTTGTGTGCGGAAATGCCAATCCTACAAAAGAATACCGATAAAATGCTGTACCAGAGAACAGTGCATCATTGCTGGTGTTGGTGCGATTTCCTTCGCCCGCCGTCCCTGCTTGTCGTGTGAAAAACGCCGCACTTTCCGAACCGCCTTCAAAGCCAATCGTATGCTCTTTCGTGAGCGCGTACTGCACACCAAAATGCACGCCCACTTCCCCCGCAGCCAGAACATGGCGCAGCGTCAGGCGCACGGGCAAAAGCTCCAAACGCGAGGCGACCGGAAGTGCTGGTAATGCTTGCTCCTCCGCGTGTGAAAGGGTTTCGGGGTATAAATGCTCGAATGCACCAAGAGGCTCATCATTCCTTGTGTTGAGGGAGGTGTTTGGTGTTTTTTTAGAGGCACAGACAAGAGTGTCTGTGCTACCGAAGCCCATGTTTACTGATTGTGCGGATGCTTCTGTTTGCGCCACGTCCGCGCCGCTAAAGCCTGTATTCACGGGCAGCGCAAATACTCCTGTCTGTGCTGCTTGATGGAAAGAATTCTTTCCATGAATTCTCATTGTGCTTTCTGACCCTGTACGCGCTGTATGCGCTGTATGCGCAGACATTCCTTTGAATGTTTTTTGCATTCTCAATTGCTCAAATGCTTCATCAATTCTGGCTTTCTGAGTTGCTGGGTACATAAAAAGCATCATCAAAAATGCCGTTACGAGTGAGGAACAAACGCTTGCCGCTACTGCAAAACTACGCGGATGCTGGGCAATAGCACCAATGCCAGAAGAAGACGGAGAAGCAAGTATTGGTACGGCTATTGTGGAGGAAGCGTTTTCGGGCAAGGCTAAACCAAGTTCAGCAAAAATTGCATTTTTTGACCGCGAAGGCGCGTGAATACTTGCTGCATGATTCTTTGCGAGCGAAAGCGTGCGAATTTGCTCACCGAGTTCTGCGCGGAGGTCGTTGTTATGCGAAAGCTCTGCAAAGAGCGTGGTTTCTGCGTAGTCGGGCAAAATGCCTTCTACGTACAGATGCACGTATTCGTAAAATTGACTGTGGTCGTGAGATGAAGCGTTCATTGCGAGAAAGATTGAGAACTAAAAATCCTCAGTACACGATAAAATTCTTTCCATAGTGGCACAGACATTCTTGCCTGTGAGTATTGGTGCGAGATTCAGGCGACAAACACAGACAAGAATGTCTGTGCTACTGAAGCCTCATTCTCCTTACCATTCGGAGATTGTATCATATTCCAAGGTAAAAAAATCAAAACTGATTGAGGTCGTTGATAAAGGGCGATAACACATTTTTCAAGCGTTCCTTTGCCCGCCAAATGCGCTTGGTGACAGTGGTTTCTGGCACATTCGTCAGCGTAGCAATTTCCTCGTACGATAAACCTTGATAATGCCGCAGCACAAATGCCTCACGGACATCGAACTCCAAATACTCCAGCGCAATCTCCACAAGCCGCATGAGTTCTTGCTGCTCGTAGTTTTTGGTCAGCGAAGGTGCATTTTCTAGGATGAGCGTTTCTTCATTCATTACCACCATTGGCTTTCGCCTACGACGCTGGTCAATACAGGCGTTGCGGGCAATTGTGGTGAGCATTGCGGGAACGTTGTCAATCACAAGCGTTTGTGCGGATTTGTAAAAGCGGACGAAGGTTTCTTGAAAGGCATCATTACCATCGGCTTTGCCCAAAACCGCCACGCAATACGCATTCACGCGCCCGTGATAGCGGTCGTAGAGTTCGGAAAAAGCGTAGTTGGCATCAGATTTTTGGGAGCAAATACGCGCAAGTAGTTGTTCGTCAGAAAAGCCGGAATAGTTCATGGCATCTGGTTTTTTGGGCTGTTCGTGTGCGATTGTTGTCGTGTTGTTATCGTGTTGTTGTGAGTGCTGTTCTTGTACAATGACGCAGCAAAAATACATTCCTTCCCAGTAAAAATGCGTTTTTGTGGAAAAATTTGGTTCGGCGAGCAAACATGACAGCAATGGCAAATTTTCTTTGCTATCTTCATCGGTAATGTTATTTTTGCTTACTCTATAAAACAAAGTTCTCTATAAAAAACATTTTTAAAGAATCCTAACCGAAATGCACGATGGAACAACGTTCACCAGAAAGCGAACTCGCATTTATTCGCAATATGATGATGCAAACAAGGCGCACTGCCGTTGATAACGGTATGAATTATATGTTTTGGGGCGTATGGATAGCTGCAAGTGCTGTTGTCGGTTATTGCTCTTCTGTGTTTCACTGGCACTTGGGCTGGTATTTATGGACAGGAGTCATTTCCATCGGGTGGATTGTGTCGTGGTTGCTTATACGGCAAATTCGGCGGCGGTCTGGCGTAACAAGCCTTGCGGGCAATATTCTCGTGGCGGTTTGGGCTGGATGCGGCATTGCTTCTACACTTGTGGGCTTTGTTGGTGGAATGACGGTACTGGGCAATGGCATTACGGGTGTGATTGCTCTGATTACTGGTACAGGGTTCTATATTTCTGGCGTGTTGTATGGTTCTGCGTGGCTTCGTTACTATGCTGCGTTTGGTTGGTGGCTGACGGGTGTGTTGATGTTTCTGTTTCCAGGAATTCATGTTTTGCTCATGCTTGCGCTGGCAATGGTCTTGTTTCAGCTTGTTCCAGGCATTGTCCTCTATCGTCAGTGGCGGCAAGAGCAAGCCGCATGAAATCTTGACTTCATCATCTCTTGACTTCATCATCATCATCAGGCACATTTCCTCTTGTTTCCATTTCGGGCAAAGCACCATGAATGATTTCGATTATCAACAACTCGATGACATAATCCACTCACGGATTCGCCTTGCAGTGATGGCACTTCTGGCAAGCCTAGAAACGGCGGAGTTTACGTTTATTCGTGAAAAAATTGGTGCAACTGATGGCAATCTTAGCATTCATCTGAAAAAACTCGAAGAAGCTGAATACATCGCTGTTACAAAGACGTTTGTAGATCGCAAACCTGTAACAATATACACGTTGAATAAAAAAGGTCGCAAGGCATTCGAGCTGTATGTAGAGCGTTTGGAACAATTAGTGAAACAATCTGCGCACACTTCCGTAAAGGGAAAAAAGTAATTTTTTTGTTCATTTACTTTGCAAATTAAAGTGCTTTATGTTTAGAGGAATTTTCACCACAAAAGCTATCATGCCTTGGCTCCTCGTTGGAGCAATAGCGTGTGTTCTCGCTGTACCGCGTTTTTACTGGATGTTGCACGGCAATTACAATGCGATAATGGTGATATTTCTTGTCATGATGTTGCTGCCGTTCCTGCTCTTGAATACCTATGGCAGACGGCAAATTGGCTTAACCAAGCCTGGCTCATGGCTGCGGATGCTTGTTGCGATTGCGCTGGGCTGTCTTGGTGCATTTTTTGTCCACGCGCTTGGTGTAGCACTTTATGGTGAAACCAGCCCGCTTCATTGGTACAATGCGGTCAAAGCAACCATCACGCAGCGTGGCAATGCGATTGAAATGGTTCGCGCTACGCCCAGTCTATTCCTTATCTTCACGCTGCCAGCGATGACGTTGAGTCCGCTTGGTGAGGAATTTTTCTTTCGTGGTATTTTTCACGAAACTCTTGTCGAAGGCTTCAATATGCGCACTGCGCTTCTTGCCGATGCTGCTGCTTTTGGACTAACCCACATAGCGCACTACGGCTTGGTTCTGCACTCTGGCACATTCACGGTCTTGTTTCCATCGGTCGTTTGGTGGGTCGCGCAAATGGCAGGCGCAGCATTGCTCTTTTCCTTCGCGCGGGCGTACACAGGGACACTCTGGGGAGCGGTACTGTGCCATGCAGGCTTTAACGCTACAATGATGTGGTGTATATTTTTTGCTCTTGGTTGATTTTTTGTAACTGCTCAGGTCTTCTCGTCGGGCGGCTGTTATCACAAGTGCAGTAAGCCTTACGGCGAGTGGTGTGCAAGCGACGTACCCGCCGTAAGGCAGCGTATCGGCACTCCTCAGCCGTCCGACGGGATGATGACCTGACCAGTTATGATTTTTTTGCTCAATAACTTTGTAAATTAAAGCACTTTATAGAATATCCTCTTTTTAAGGAATACCCCAATGATTGTTTTCTCTTTCTCGTCTCGTTTTGCAATTATTTGTGTAGCTATTATGCTTGCACAGAGCTTGAATACTCGCGCTCAAGATATTACTACTCTTTTGCTCGAAGGAAAAAATTCTCTCGAAACTGCCGTTGTCAAAGGTAATGTACAGGAATGCAACAAGGCTCTTTCGGTCTTTCAGCAAATTCTCGCCAAAGAGCCAACGAATAAACTCGCGCTTTATTACCGCTCATACACAGAGTTTCGCTTACTCATGCTCAGTGATGAAGCGGTTTCCAAGGCACTTATGCCGAAAGCAAGCGAACACGCAGAAGCACTCTTGCAACAGCATCCGCAGTGGTCGGACGCAATGACGCTTTTAGCAGGAATAACGATGTTGCAAATTGACGGAATGAACGCTATTACGCTTTCGCCCAAATGCACAAAGCTCCATGAAAATTCGATTGCCGCCGATGGGAACAACCCTCGCGCCTTGATTGTACGAGGCTTGTACACGATGAATGCGCCCGCTTTCTTCGGTGGCGGCGCAGACAAGGCACTCGAACATTTTACCAAAGCAATCTCGCTGTGCGAGAGAAGCGGCATCAACGCTGCTCCCATAGCACTCGGCAGCAAGGCACAGGTAACGTGGGGCTACTTGGACGCACTCATCTGGTCGGGACGCTGCCACGTAAAGATGAAACAGTATGCGCAAGGAATCGCATTTTTCAAGAAAGCACTGGCTCTCACGCCTGATTATATCTGGGTTCAGCAGCTTTTGTCTCGCGCGGAGCAGAAACTTTTAGAGAGCAATAACGCGACAAAATAATTCTTTCACAACATCCTATCACACAATGTCATTACGTTAAGCCCTCACCCCGCTCTGCGAGCGATCCTCTCCCAAAGGGCGAGGGTGAAGAATTACCTCTGCATCTTACCCCTCTACCTCTGGGAGAGGGGTTGGGGTGAGGGAAAAACGCTTAACTCAATGACATTACCTATCACACAATACCATGAACACCCTCAACAAAACCTCACCCTCGCAGAGAACTATACTCGCAATGCTTCTAACGCTGATGTTATCTCATCTCCCACTTCTTGCGCAAACGCAAATCATTCGCGGAGCAGTACAAAATGCGAACACGAAACAAGCCGTAACGGGCGCACGAATACTGGTCGCGGAGCTTGGCAAAGGCGCGAATTCTCAGGCAGACGGCGCGTTTCGTTTGCCCGCGCTTCCTGCGGGACGCTACACGCTGCGCATCACCGCGCTTGGCTACGAGGCAGTATCTATGCCTGTTGTTCTCACTTCTGGCAAGGAACTCATTCTCACGATTTCGCTTGCGGAAAAAATTATTTCCACCGGAGAACTGACTGTCATGGGCAGGAAAGACAGCTTTACAGCCATCAACGAGGCTTCCTTGGTGTCCTCGAATGCTTTTTCGGTGGATAATGCGTACCGTTTTGCGGGAGCGCGAAGCGATGTAGCCCGCATGGCATCTGCATTTGCAGGCGTTGTTGGCGCGAATGACCAGCGCAACGACATCATCATTCGCGGTGGCTCACCAACAGAACTACTTTGGCGGCTCGACGGCTTGGACATTCCGAACCCCAATCACTTCGCAACGCAAGGCGCGACGGGCGGTCCGGTGAACGCGCTCAATATCAATCTGCTCGACAACAGCGATTTCCTCACGGGCGCGTTTTCTGCCGAATATGGCGACCGTCTTTCTGGCGTGTTCGATTTGCGCACGCGGCGCGGCAACGACGAAAAATTTGAATTCACTGGGCAATTTGCCTTCAACGGCATTGAGGCAATGGTAGAAGGTCCCGTGCCGCTTCAAGCCTTGTTTTCACCCTCGACCAATGCGACCATTAAAAGCTCATTTATGGCAAGTTATCGGAAATCATTTTTGGATGTATTTATTGGAGCGGGCGGAAACGTGGGCGTTTCGGGCATTCCGCGCTATGAAGACCTTTCGCTGAAATTCGACCTCAGCATCGGAGAGCGGCATAAAATCTGGCTTACAGGCTTGGGTGGCGTAAGTTCTATCACGATTGACCCCGCTCGCGGCGATGAAGTGTTCACAGGCGACCAGCGCGTTGCCAACAGCAATCAACTGGGAACGCTCGGTGTGCATTGGCAACATTTACCCACCGACCGAAGTGTGGGAACGCTGACGCTGGGCGTGGTTGCGAATAGATTTGGCAATCAAATTGACTCTATTACCGCAACAAGCGATTTCAAGCCAAACGGCTTCACGCCTTGGTTTTCGGGCAATTCGCTCGAAGGCTACGCTACGGCGAAATATCGCTATTCCGTTTCCCCCGACGCGCAGCATACGTTTGTATTCGGCGCAGAGGCGCGGTCTCGCTTTTTCGACCTGCGCGAAGAACGCTTTTTTCCAACGCGCACAGGGTTTCTTTACAAACTGCAAAATCAAGGAAACGCGCTCCACACCTTGAGCTTTGCGCAATGGCTCTTTCATCCGAATGATAATCTGAGTTTGAATGTGGGCATTCATTCGCAATATCTTGGCGTGAGTAATCGTGCGACAATCGAACCACGTTTCTCGCTAAACTGGAGTATTGGTGCGGGACACAGCCTTTCCTTTGGAACGGGCATCTATCGCCAATCGCAGCCGCTTTTGGTGTATTTCACCAACGATAATGCAGGTTTAGACTTCACGCAAGCCATTCACTACGTTGCGGGATATTCTTGGCAAGCAAGCACTGATGCGCTTTTTAAGGCAGAAGGCTATTTCAAAGATTATTCGCTTGTGCCAGTCGAGCGTGAGCGCAAAAGCAGTTATTCGATGCTGAATGCGGGTGCAAACTTTGGTTCGGTACGCTCTGGCGGGCTTGTAAACACGGGTGCAGGGCGTACATACGGCGCAGAAGTTTCTTTTCTCAAGCATTTCGCGGGGTCGTGGTATGCGCAAAGTGCCGTCTCGTGGGTGCGTCAGGAGTTTCGCGCCTCCGACAGCTTGTGGCGATATGGCGCGTTCGATAACGGCTTGGTTGTGAGCGTTTTGGGCGGTTACGAATGGAAAGTAACGGAGAGTTTTACGATGGAATTTTCCCTGCGCTACACTCGCGCTGGAAGCGGTGCGCGAACTCCGATAGACCTCGCATCATCACGCGCTCGCGGCGAAACCGTTTTCAATACCAATGAGGCATTTTCGCTCCGCTATCCTGATTACGAGCGGGCGGACGGGCGTATAGATTTTCGCTTAAATTTTCAAGGCTGGTCGCTTATCAATTTCTTTTCCGTTGAAAATATCTTCAACAGGCGCAATCTGCTGAACCAAAGTTTTTCGCCCAATACTGGCGCGATTACGGACAATTACCAGCTCGGTCGGTTTTTTATTGGTGGCTTTCGGATTGAATTTTAGTCCTTTGTACGCGCCAAAATTCTTGTCTTAGTTGCACAGACATTCTTGTTTGTGGGTATTGGTAGGAGATTCAGGTGGTAAACACAGACAGGAATGTCTGTGCCACTGAAGCCTGATTGCATCTATCATTCAGAGATTTTGACGTGTACTGAGGTTTTAATCGTACAAACCGCATACATACTCACTTTTTTCTTTACAACCATGCTTCACAATGCAAATATCTTTCTTCACGTCTCGTGCGGGACAATCGCACTGTTACTGGGTTTCGTGGCAATTTTTTCTCGCAAAGGCGGGCGCACTCACATCAAAAGCGGACAGATTTTCCTCGCATTGCTCGTCGTTGTGATAACGACGGCACTTGTGGGCGTGTTTATTTTTGGGCGGAACACGTTTCTGCTCGTGATTACCTTACTTGCAGCGTATCAAGGTTTTTCGGGATATAGAATTCTTCAAACGCGAGTAAATACGCTGCATTGGGCGGATATTGGTGCGGGTATTCTCACGCTCACATCGGCGGCATATTTTCTGTACTTTTTGCGTCAAATCGGCATGATATGGTCTCCAGCGGTGATTTACTCTACGCTTGGCTGGCTTTTTGGCGTTGTTGTGTACGATGTTGCGCGATATAGCATTCCCGCAGAACTCTACAAGCACCGTAAAATCTGGCTTCTGGAGCATATTGTAAAAATGATGTCCGCCTTTGGTGCAATAGCATCTGCCTTTGCAGGCACGGTTTTACCGAACTTTCAACCGTATAGCCAGCTTTTACCTTCGCTTGTAGTAACGCTCGGAATGATGTACTTTCTTGTTGTGTGGTTGAGGAAAACCTCTCCTCTTGATACAGCATCTCGTTGATTCTCAATGATTTCGGTTGGAAAATTTTCGTCACTCCGGCGTAGGTTGGCATCCATTGGAAGCGCGTAGGTGCTTTCTATTCCCGAAATTTCCAACTGAAATCATGTAGAACTATCTTGTAGAACTATCTCGTAGAACTTCTCTCGTTTCTGAATACAATACCCGCCAAGCCTCACTGTTAGTGGTCTGGGCGGGTATTTTCTTTTCTGCAATATCCTTTGCTAGTGTTTCAAGAAAAAAAACTTTCAAAAAATCTGCAACGTTCTTGCGCATCGTGTGTCATTGCTTTATTGTTACAGATGCCTTTGCTTTTCTCCTTACATCTGATTCACACATAATCCATGAAACAGCGCATCACTGCTTATACCGATGAAGAACTCTTCGCGTGTTTGTCCGAGACAAACGAGGCAGAAGCGGCGTTCTCTGAACTATATCGACGATTAGGGCAGCGTATGTACGCGTATTGTGTGCGGGTTCTCGGTGATATGCGCCTTGCAGAGGATGTGTTTCAAGAGGCAATGCTTAAATTTTACCGAGCAGGACAAGAAGGTACGAAAGTAAAAAATGTGGCTGGATACCTCATGCAGAGCGTCCGCAACCTGTGTTTGAATGCAAAACGCGACCGCAAAATAACGTTCTCTTTTGAAGACTTCGACCTCCACACGCCAAGCGGCGCGGCGCGATACGAAGCGGAAGAATTGGCACAACTGGTAGTTTCTGCGCTGGAACTATTGGACGATGAATACCGCGAAGCCGTGATTCTACGCGAATATGACGGCTTTTCGTATCAAGAAATTGCGGAACTCACAGGCTGTACGGAGGTAAACGCCAGAACACGCGTTTTTCGCGGTAAGCAGCATCTTCGTACCATCCTGCAACCATATTTCAATGATATAGTAAAACACCGATAAATACTAGCACAGACAATACTTGAGAGAATATTGATTATCGTTTGTATAAGGATTCACGCCATGAACTATTCTGAACATTATTCCGAAAAAATTCACGATTACCTTGATGGTACGCTCGGCGACGTGGAAGAAGCGAGTTTGCTCGGCGCAATTGCCACTAGCGCGGAATTACGCGATGAACTTCGCCATGCGATTGCCCTCAAAGCCGCATTCAAAGCTGATGTACAGGCATTAACGCCGCCGCCGCATCTGACAAATAGCATTTTTGCTAATCTTGGTTTTATCTCGTCTGGCGTGCCACACCACGCCTTGCCGAATGAAACAGTACACGCACGTTCCAGCAATACCGCACTCGCAAGTGTACTTTCCTCCTTGCTCACTGCCGTTTTGCTTCTTTCGTGGAATCTACTTGGCACACAGGGAAGCAAGAAAAGAAGCGACACTCAAGCTACTTTTGCCCAAAACAATGCTCCAAGCACATCTCCGCTCATATATTGGCGTATTTCATCCGCTCCAAGGGCGGCATTTCGCAGCCCAACACCAGCGCATTCTCAGGTGGCTTCCATGCTTGCTGTGAGCCAATTTTCTCCGTCAGTATTTTCTCCGTCAGTATTTTCTTCGTCAGTATTTTCTTCATCAGAATCTGTCTCATCAACATTTCCTTTAGAACCAGCACCAGAACTATTCCCAGAGCATGAGTCTCCGCAAGAGCAGATTACGATTACGAATAATTCATTTCGCCTGAATACGGCATCAGAACTTGTGCCGATGCCCATAGCGAACACGCTGCCTCTGGAAAATGGTTCTTTCAATACTCAAACATCCGAACAGGAATCATGGTTGCAGCGTGTTCAGATTCATGCGCGGCGTATTGTTTCTACTTCACTGCCAGCAACAGAATTCCCTTCCAATCCATCATCATTTTTGCGCAATACTGCTCTTGCTGCGACCTTCAAGCTCTCCGAGCGTCATTCTGTAGGCGTAGAATGTAGCGAGGAGACATTTTACCAACGTTTTCAGGAACGTTTGGGCGAAGGAGAGTCACCAGTTACAATACAACAAAATCCGTCGCTGTTTTGGGCAGGAATCAGCTATCGGTATTTGTTGCTTGAAAACCCTACGCATGGCTTCAATCCTTTCTTGCAAGGTCTTGTTGGCGGAACGCAACTTGGCGCGACGGGGCGCGTGATGCTGGGGCTGAACTATTCGCCCGACGCAAAAACAGAATTTACGCTCGGCTTGGAAACAAGTGCGCTTGTGTTTTTGCATCAAGGCGTGCTGTATGCCTCACCAAAACTGGGCTTCAGCTATGGTGTTTCGCTCCGATTTTAGCATTTTTATTCCCACAATTATTCACAAGGATATTCTATGAAAACTCCATCATTACTAGTGCTGTGCTGTGTTTGTCTTGCTTCATTCACCGCTTGCACAAATTCAACAGATTTTAACACGCCAAGAGCGATTATTCAAAATAGACAAATAGCACCGCCCAGCATTGCTAGCGACACGTCTGGAACAATGCAATCCGATACGGCGACACCACTCAATATCCTCCGCAGACCTGTTATTACTGGTTTTTCCCCCTCTGTCATTTCAAGATTTTTACATCTTGGTACCGTTTTTATTTTTGGGAGCAATTTCTCCAATGTTACACAAGTATTGTTGGGGGGCGTGCCTGCGAAGTCATTTACCATCACTTCTGACAAAGAATTGAAGGTCTTTGCAGACCCTGAAAATACAGTATCAGGCTCTATTACTGTCATCAATCAGTTCGGCAGCACAAGAGTACCCAACTTTTATTTTAACTCTCCACCTGCCGAAGGTGGCGGCATAATAAGAAATTTCTTCCCCAATTCGGTAACTCCTGGCTCGACGGTGTTCATTACAGGAGTATATTTGAATCTAGCAACTCTGGTTACATTTGGAGGCTTTCCTGCTACTTCTTTCACTGTTATTTCAGATACACAAATCAAAGCTATTGTCAGTCATGAAGCACGTTCAGGTGCAGTTGGGCTAACATCTGGTAATGTGTTTTCAACAGTGGAAGGATTTACTGTATTGCAAGGTCAAAGAAACATTTCTTCCTTTGAACCAAGCTCAGGGAGAATCAATACAAGAGTTAGTATTTTTGGTTTAGGATTTCAAGGAGCAAGCTCCGTGCGATTTGGCGGGGTAAATGCCGCTTCTTTTATCGTCGTCTCCGACACAAGAATTGATGCGGTTGTTGGGGCAGGAGCAACAGGTGAAATTACCATCAGCACGCCTGGAGGAGCAACTTCTTTGGCGGGGTTTACGTTTTTGCCATGATAAAAAAAACCGTAGCTGGTCAGGTTTTCCCTTCCTACCGTTTCTGAACGGTAGAACGGGTTTCACGGTGCTATTTTTCTGAAAAAAGCATTACCGCGACAGCATTACCGCGAAACCCGTTCTACGCTTACGAAAGCGTAGGACGGGAAGACCTACCAGTGACAAAAAACCGCACAAGCAGCATAAAAACGTGCTGTATTGCAAAGAATGTAGCTGTTTTTTATCAAAAATTTTACCGCGCAAGCGTCCGCGCACAGCGAAAGCCGCTCACCATCCAACGGTCGGAAGGCGCGAAGAAATTGCGGTACGTGGCGCGAACACTCATGCGCGGAGTAGCGTAGGACGCGCCGCGCAGCACTTTTTGATTCACGAACCATTTGTCATTATACTCGTCAAATTGCGTTGTAAAACCTGGATAAGGCGCGTAATCACTTGTTGTCCACTCCCACGCATCGCCAATAAGTTGATAGATTCCCTGCGCATTTGCCGCAAACGAACCTGCCTCGGAGCAGCACCAGAGCTTGTTTTCAAAGAGATTTGCGTGGTCAGCTTCTACACGCGCATTGCCCCAAGGAAAGGCATTTTTCGTGCTTGCTGAATCCTGTTGCATTGCCGCAAACTCCCATTCTGCCTCGCTTGGAAGCCGTTTGCCACGCCACTTTGCAAATGCGGCTGCTTCGTAATAGCTGATGTGCGTTACGGGTTCGTTATTGTCCGCCGAGCGCAGACCGCGATAATCGCGGATATTCCAGACGGTTTTTTCAGCATCTATGCCATCTTCAGCCCGCTCCCAATACATCGGCGCGTCAATTCCTTCGCTCCTCAGCCATTCCCAAGCAGCCGACAGCCACCAACGATAATCTGCATAGCCGCCAGAGCGCATAAATTCAAGAAACTCCGCATTTGTTACCAAGCGTTTGTCGAGTGCAAAAGGGTTTACAAACGTGGTGTGGCGCGGACATTCATTGTCCCACGCAAAAAGGTGGTCGGCGGCATTTGTGCCAAGTTGCATCAGTCCGCCCGCATATTCAATATCACCTTCGACGGAAATCGTGCTTTTCGGCATGATTGCTTGCTCGCTTGGCACGTATTGATTGGCGAGCAAATGCTTAATATCGTACACCAACAATTCCTGATGCTGCATTTCGTGTTCCAAGCCAAGCCGCAGAAGCCGCATGATTTCTGGCGCGTCGGGGTGCGTAGGAATCCGCTCAATCAAAATGTTCATATGCCCGTCAATCCGCGAGCGATAGAGCATTGTTTCCTGCACCGTCGGACGCGAGACAGCACCTCGCTTCTGGCGATTTATTCTTTTGCCAAACCCTTCGTAGTACGAGTTGAAATAGTACAAATATTCTTCCGAATGGATGCGATATTCAGGCATGAAGCGCGTGAGCAGCATCTCGAAAAACCACGCAGTATGCCCAAGATGCCAACGTGCCGGACTCATAAATGGCGCGGTTTGTATCACATAATCTTCAATGTGCAGAGGCACACACAAATCCAGCGTTGCAGCGCGGACGTTGTTGTAGTCTTGCTGTAACTGCGCTTGCGTATCGAGGATTGATGCGGTGCTGAGGTCGGCATTGCTGGAAATGGTGTGTGGTGTGGTCATGGGGATATTCAAAAAAGAAACCTAAAATCGGGGAAATCGCGGTAAAAAATGTAATCTACAATTTTTTTCTGCAATTTTTTTTGCATTTTGGTAGGCTGATTTTGACCAATAAAAAATTCTTGGAAAATTTCTACCATCAACAACAATCTCCACAATGGCTCACCAACAAGAACTGAAGCGCATTCTGAACCAAGCTGAACGCAGTTTCGCGGGCGACGCATGGCACGGCTCATCATTGAAAGATATTGTCCAAGACATTTCCGCCGAACAAGCAATGATGCGCCCCATAGCCAGTGCGCATACGATTTGGGAGCTTATTCTGCACATCACCGCATGGGAAGGCGAGGTTGTACGCCGCTTGCAGACGGGCGATGCACATCTACCAGAAGAAGGCGATTGGCAAGAAATACCCGCAATGAGCGCAGCAGAGCGCGATGCAGCATGGGAAAAAGCATTGCAGCGTTTATTTTCTGTCCATCACGCACTGGAAGAAGAAATAATGCGCCATTCCGACGAACAGCTTGATGAAATGCCCGCCGTACCGCGTGTGCGCGAGGTTGGCTCAGGTGTGTCGTTGTATGTGCTGTTGCATGGCGTTGTGCAGCATGGTATCTACCATGCGGGGCAGATTGCTTTGCTTAAAAAAGCTCTCCAAGACTGAGATTTTTTTGTCAATTTCATCACCAAACTGGACTGGGATTTTTTGAGATTTGTGGGATTACTGGGATTTTTCGTTGGTCAATTTTGCAAAAAAACTGTACACAATTCCAGTAATCCCACAATCCCAGTCCTCTTGAAGAATCTTGACCAACGGCAAAAATCCCAGCAATCCTATAATCCCAGTCCTTTTACATCATCGTTCATATCTACGACAATGACACAAAACGCACTTCACAACACCACCGTTTTTATCTCCGGCGCGTCTGCTGGCATCGGACGCGAGACAGCCGAACTCTGTGCCGAAGCTGGTGCGCGACTTATTCTAACGGCTCGTCGCCAAGACCGTTTGGACGCGCTTGCGAAAGAATTACACGAAAAATATTCGACCGAATGCTACACATTTGCACTGGATGTTCGCAAGTATGACGACGTAAAAGCGAGCATCCACGCGCTTCCCGAAGCATGGCGCACGATTGATATTTTGATAAATAATGCTGGTTTATCACGCGGACTGGACACGATTCAGGACGGACTCCTCAGCGATTGGGAAGAAATGATTGATACAAATCTAAAAGGTTTGCTCTACATTACACGCGAAATTCTCCCGCAAATGGTGGCTCGCAAGCAAGGAACGGTGGTCAATCTGGGTTCGATTGCGGGCAAAGAAGTCTATCCAAAAGGGAATGTCTATTGCGCAACAAAACACGCCGTCCGCGCCCTTTCGCAAGCAATGTACCGCGACACTAACGGCGCAAATGTGCGCGTGGTGAACATCGACCCAGGCATGGTGGAAACGGAATTTTCAGAGGTGCGTTTTCATGGCGATAAAGACCGCGCAAAGGCTGTGTATCATGGTTTGAAGCCGCTTTCAGGGCGCGATGTTGCGGAGGTGATTCTCTTCGCCATCACGCGCCCAGCGCACGTAACCTTGCATGACATTCAAATTATGCCCACCGCTCAAGCCGCAGCCACGATTGTTCATCGGGGATAAATCACTTTGCTATGCGGCTGGGAATAGCGATATTGCGCCTTCTCTACTGCATTTCCGTAAGCGGGGCTGTTACGTTCTCCCCTCACCCCTCGCTGCGCGAGACCCTCTCCCAGAGGGCGAGGGTGAAGAAACTGGCTCGGTATCTTGCCCTTCTCCTTCTGGGAGAAGGGTTGGGATGAGGGCTACGCGAGAACGGAGCAGCACTGCATTCCAGTAAGCGCATCGCAGCATTTTTTCTCCATTCTTCCTTTCAATGACACCACAAAAAACAAGGCTTCCGAATGGTCTTTGCATCGTGAGCGAGCAGATACACACCGCGCAATCCTTCGCGCTCGGCGTGTGGATTGACGTTGGTTCGCGCGACGAGGAGCCGCATGAACACGGCATGGTGCATTTTATTGAACACCTTGTTTTTCGCGGCACGGAGAAGCGCACCGCGCGAAAAATTGCGAATGAATTGGAATCGGTCGGCGGCTACATGAACGCTTTCACGAGCAAAGACCACACCTGCTACTACACCCGTGCGCTCATGCAGCACTTCGATTTGTCGCTGGATATGCTTGCCGATATTTGCCAGCACCCGCTTTTCCGCGAGGCGGACATCACCAAAGAACGCGCCGTCATTACCGAAGAAATCGCCTCGTTGCAAGACGAACCAGAAGAGCTTGTTACCGATAATTTGGACGAATTACTCTTCGACGCTCATCCTTACGCACACTCCATAAGCGGCACGGCAAAAGGCTTGCAAAAGATTCAACGCGCCGACATTGAGCATTTTCACAAGCAGCATTATACGCCAGAGCGCATCATTGTTTCGGCTTCGGGGAATATTGACCACGACAAGCTCTGCAAGCAGCTTGAAACCTTGTTTCCTGCGTCTTCTTCTCCTCAACAATCATTGCCAAAAGCAAAAAAGAAAACTGCTTCAACAGCGCATAAAAGCTCGCTTTTTATCCCGCGAGCATTTCTCTCGCCGCCGCGCCGAAGAGCCGAAGAGCGTGAGATTCGCATTGCAACGCAGCAAACGCATTTGTGTATGGGTGTGGTTGTGCCAAAGCCCAGCGATGCAGATTACTACTCGCTTTCAGCCTTGAACATTGTTTTGGGCGATGGTATGAGTTCGCGCTTGAATCAGGTCGTGCGGGAAAAACATGGCTTGTGTTACAACATTTATTCAGGCATGAGTGAAATTGGCGAAAGCCTGATAATGAGTGTTTATGCGGGTTTTGAGCCGTCGAAGCGTAAAAAAACCGAGCAACTTATTCGTAAAGAATTAGAAGGAATGACGGAAAAAGCCATCACGCCAAGCGAACTCCGCCGCGCAAAAGAACAGCTCAAATCCAGCTTGATTATTGGCGTGGAGAGCCTTTCGGGGCGTATGAATTTGCTCGCAAAAAGCGAATTGTACATGGGAACGTTTGAATCGCTCGAAGAACGCCTTGCGAAAATTGAAGCAATTAGCAGCAATGATATTCTCCAGAAAGCGCAAGAATACTTGCGTGTGGAGGATTGGCATACGGCGCGAGTGGTGCCGAAAAAGCGGAAGTAAATTACAATCTTCTCGTCGGGCGGCTGTTATCACCAGAGCAGTAGCCGTCCGGCGAGTGCTGTACTAGCGACCCACCCGCCGGACGGCTATCGTGCTTGCACTCCTCAGCCGCCCGACGGGGACACGAATCTACAAAAAATCACCCAAAAGCAGATGAATACTCGCCTTCAGCGCATTGTCCTCTTATCAGCATTGATGCTCCTTGCCTTCGTTTTGCGTTGGGTGGACATCGGTACAGAATCGCTGTGGGTTGATGAAATATACTCGTACAGACAAGCAATCAAGCCGATTGCGAACATTATTGCCAATGCCCAAGCGGATGTGCATCCGCCGGTGTATTACATTTTGCTACACTTGTGGACAATGCTTTTCGGCACGAGCGAAGCGGGTTTGCGGGGATTTTCCTTATTCTGCGGTGTACTTGCCGTGCCGCTTATGTACTTGCTCGGCAAGCGGGTGTGGAACCCCAGAAGCGGCATGATTGCTGCCTTCTTGCTGACTATTTCGCATTTCCACATTCATTATTCCCAAGAAACGCGCTCGTATTCGTACCTCGTTTTGGTCAGTATTGCTGGAATGCTTGGTTTTATGCGGCTTTGGGATGAGGTTCGAGAAAATATTCGTACAGGAAATTCACTACTCATTTCGCGGCAGACCGCACTGCTGTTTGTGGTTGCGCATATTTTGCTCTTGTACTCGCACTTTTTCGCGTTGTTTTTGGTTGTTGCGGAGAATGTTTTTGTTGCGTCGTTATTGGTTTTTCGCAAAGATATTTTTTTACGATTCTGGAAAACGTGGTTTGTTCTGCAAGCCTCATTATTGCTTATCTTCACGCCTTGGCTGAATGTATTATATTGGCAAATTCAAGCCGTGCAGCAAGGATTTTGGATTGACCGGCCGACGGTGTTTGTGCTTGGTGAAACGCTTGTGGAATACTGCGGTTCATTGCTTGCGAGCCTTGTGATGATGCCGCTTCTCGTGCTTGTTTTTGTGGAAATTCGCTCGCAAAATTTGCGCACCGAAGAAGGCAAGGAAACAACATTCTATCGTGTTCAATCCTCTGAGCCGCTTCATCACTGGTTTCTCTGGCTGTGCGTTGTGCTGACTATTCTCATTCCTTTCGTAAAATCACTCAAAGGAACGCCGATTTACTACGTGAAATATACGATTCCCGCACTGCCAGCTTTTTTGCTCCTCGTTGCAAAGGGCATGGATGCTTGGGAATGGAGCAAATGGTACGGTAAAGTGGCAACGGGCGGCGTTCTTCTCGCGCTCACCGCCATTGCTGCCTACAATACCCGCAACGACTGGAATGCGCTTGAAAAGGAGCGTTGGCGCGATGCGGCGGTGTATCTTGCTGGGTTAAATTCTCAAGGAAATACCGCTAAAGAGCTAGTGTTTGTCCATGATTGGTACTGCTGGTACAATCTCGCATACTATGGTGCGGACACCACAACCAAGCTGTACGCCTTGCCGCCAGAGCGTTTGCGCATCACAAGCGAGACGTGGCAACACCTCTACGCCTCGCGGATTGTGGGACGCGAGCAAATATACCTCGTGCTTTCGCATCGCACGGGAAAAACGCAAGTAATTCTGGATGGTATTGAGCGAGATTTTACGCGGCTTTCCGATACGATTTTCCCCTCGCGCTACCGCAAATACGTGGTCAGCGACAGCTTTCCTCAGCAAACACGCGCTATCTTTCTTATGAAAACGTATTTGTCGAATGATATTCGTGTGATTCGCTACAAACGCAAAAACAAGTTGTAATGCCGATTGCTCCATGAATTTCTGCCTCCTGCGCGATGTTCTCACGTTGTTTTGATAATTTCTCCTTATTTTGCATTCCTTGAATTCACGTCCTCTACACTAGTGAGTTTCTCTATCATTTGAGCTATGAAATCACTCCATACTCTTCTCGGCGCACTGCCGCATTTCACCATGACAGGCGATGGACACGCCCTTGCCCGCGCCGTTACTGGCATTTACTACGATTCCCGCCAATGCGCGGAGGATGCACTCTTTGTTGCCATGCGCGGTTTGGCGGTGGATGGATATGATTTTATTCCGCAAGCAATAGAGCGGGGTGCGCGGTGTATTGTTGCCGAGCGCGAGTACGAAGCCCCTTCTGGCGTTACGATGGTTGTTGTTCCCGATGCACGGAAAGCACTTGCCTCGCTGTCTCACGCTTGGTTTGATGAGCCTTCCGAGAAACTCCATGTCTTCGGCGTAACAGGAACAAATGGCAAAACAACAACGACATTTATGCTCAAATCTCTTCTTGAGCAACACGGCGAGAAGGTAGGAATTATCGGCACCACAGGTAATTACATTGGCGCGGAGGTTATTCCTTCGAGCTTTACTACGCCCGAAGCACCCGAACTCTGTGCCTTGTTTGTGGAAATGCGCAAGCGTGGCGCGACGGCAATTGTGATGGAAGTCAGTTCCCACGCGCTTTCGCTGGAGCGGGTGCATGGAACGCACTTTCGCGGTGCAATTTTTACCAATCTTACTCAAGACCATTTGGATTTCCACGAAACAATGGAAAACTACGCGGCTGCAAAACAACGTCTCTTTACCATGCTGCCCGCCGACGCGCTTATTTCCTTGAATGGCAGCGATGCGTGGTCGGCGTTCATGGTAGCAGAAAGTATCGTCCCCAAGCAACAACGACGCGCTTTTTGGCGTACACCTTTGCCCGCAACAACGCAAAACGCTCACGTGCAGAGTACCGATGTTGAAATCACTGCTATTCGCCTAGGGTTTACGGAAACCGCATTCACGCTTGCGGCGGAGGGAAAGAGCTATAATTTCACCATGTCGCCGATTGGTGGATTTAATGTTGATAATGCTGCTGGATGCCTTGTAATGATGCGACTTTTAGGTGCGACGTGGGAAGAATTGCAAGCATATATGCCGCATGTAGAAGGTGCGCCCGGAAGGATGCAACGTATTCCACTTGTGAAATCAACACTACATCTCGCTGCAACACAAGAAATGACGGGCGATACAGCCGTTGCGATTGTTGATTATGCACACACGCCGGATGCACTCGAAAAAGCCTTGCTATCGTGTGTGGAATTGCGCAACTCTCTCACAACACACTCCAAAGCAAGTAACGGCGAGGCTTCTAGCCAGAAAGGTCGTATCCTCTGCGTCTTTGGATGCGGCGGCAACCGCGACCGCACCAAACGCCCAAAAATGGGTGCGTGCGCGGCAGAACTCGCAGATTTTATCATTCCAACCAGCGATAACCCACGCGAAGAAGAGCCACTCACCATTTTGGATGATATTTTAGCTGGTATTCCAAAAGAAAAATTTGCGACCACGCACGTTCTTGCCGATAGACGGGAAGCCATTCAGTACGCCATTGGGCAAGCACAGGCGGGTGATATTGTCCTGATTGCGGGCAAAGGGCATGAGAATTATCAAATCATTGGCAAAGAGCGTATTCACTTCGATGATGCCGAAGAAGTGCAGAATTGCTTGCGCTAAGGATACATTTCAGAATTATTTCTTACCAAAACAAGGTTGTATCACCTCATTTTCTTTCCTCATAACCAGATTTTATGCGCTCTTTAGACCAATTACTTCGTAAACATATTCTTACCGTAAAACCATACGCTTCCGCCCGCACAGAATATACAGAAACCACCAAAACCGCATCAACGCCCGTTCTTGAGGCGAATGTCTTTTTAGATGCCAATGAAAATGCCTTCGGTTCGCCCGCCGCTTTGAAGGTGAATCGTTATCCCGACCCGCTTCAAATCTCGCTCAAGCAGCGTATTGGCACAATAAAAGGATTGTACACAAACGGTCTCGACCCGATAGCATCTATCTTTCTCGGCAATGGTAGCGATGAGCCGATTGACCTTTTGCTCCGCGCTTTTTGCGAGCCAATGCCCAACAATGCTGATGAAATCAAGAACGAGCGAGCAGAAGAACCGCATGGTTTCGATACTATCATCATCACCCCGCCGACGTATGGAATGTATGAGGTAAGTGCGGCAATTCACAACGTGCGTGTCCGCCACGTGCCGCTTCGGAAGGACGCTGCGGGCTTTCATCTTGTTGCGGAGGACGTGCTTGCGGCTGTTACGCCACGCACCAAAATTATCTTCTTGTGTTCGCCCAATAATCCAACGGGAAACAGCCTCGACCGCAGCACGATAGAGCGCATTATTACTGGCTTTGACGGGATTGTGGTCATTGACGAAGCGTATATTGATTTCGCTCCAGAGCAGAGCTTCCTTTCTCGCTTGCATTTACCAGCGTTTCGCCATGTTGTGGTGTTGCAAACCTTCTCCAAAGCATGGGGAATGGCAGCATTGCGCTTGGGAATGGCATTTGCCACGCCGGAAATTATTGCGGTATTGAATAAAATTAAAGCTCCGTACAATATCAACACCCTTGCTCAAGATGCAGCATTGAAGGCACTTTCCGACCATTCTTGGAAAGACCGCATGGTTGCTGAAACCGTCCACGAGCGCGACCATTTGGCGGATGTTCTCCGCGAATACGAGCTTGTACGCCGCGTCTATCCGTCGGATGCAAACTTTTTACTGGTGGAAATGGATAATGCTCGCCGCGTGTATGAAGAACTCGTGTATCAAGGCGTGGTGGTACGCGACCGCTCGGCAACACGGTATTGTGAGAATTGTTTGCGTATTACCATCGGCACCGCCGAAGAAAATACGCGGCTTCTGGGCGTATTGGGGAAAATTGACGCAGAGAAAGGGAAGGCGTAATGAATGCAGAACTTGCTCAAAAACTTGTCTTAGGAACAGTGCAGTTAGGGATGCAGTATGGCATCAACAATAATGCTGGACAACCCAGTAACGACGAGGCATTTGAGATTTTACGCACAGCATTTCAGCATAGTATTCGCACGCTCGATACTGCCGATGCGTACGGTTCGGCGATTGAGCGAATTGGCGCGTTTCACAAAGCGGAAGCAAGGAATGAGGCGGCTTCTGAGCAAACACACCTTCCTCACGCGCGTTTTCGCATCATCACCAAATTTCACGCCGAATCAACGACAGACCTCCTCCAAAAAACGCCCGAAACGCTTGCCAAACTGGATGTTTCCTCGCTTTGGTGTTATCAATTTCACCGTTTTTCGGATGTTGCTGCGTTCCCACATCTGCACGAGCAACTCCTTGAACTCAAGCATCGGCGGGTGATTGAGCGTATTGGTGTTTCGGTTTATACCAATGAAGAATTGCAGGAAGCCGCAGAGCATTCCTTAATTGATGTTATTCAACTACCGTTCAATCTACTTGATAACATGAGGCTTCGCGGCGAGGAGATGCGCAAAGCAAAAGCACGCGGCAAGGAATTACACACGCGTTCGGTTTTCCTACAAGGGCTATTTTTCAAGCCATTGGAACAGTTTCCGCATAAACTCCGAGCATTGGTGCCACACGTAGAGCATTTGCATAAAATTTCTGGTCGAGAAAACATCGCTCTCTCCGCTCTCGCGCTCAACTACGTGCTGCATAATTCGCTCATTGATGCCGTCCTTTTTGGTGTAGAAACACCCGCGCAACTGACAGAAATACTCGCTTCTGTGCAATCACATTTTGATGCGCTTCTGTGCGAGCAAATTGAGCAAATATGCGTAGAAGAGCCGTCGCTGTTGAATCCCGCGACGTGGACGGTGTAGGAGCGAGTAGATTTCGCAGTAATTATCTTGCTGTAATTTTAGGCTATCCCAAAATCATTCTAAACGCAGATATACAAACCACGTAGAGGAATACTAGCGTATCTGAAGCATGATGTGGAGAATTTTCGTTTTGAAAACGAGGGAGAATGTCGTATATTACAGGCTGTTCATTAACAATTACGCAGGTCGGAACACATTTCACCGAAAGAAATTTGTAGTCTCTTTGATTATGAAGATTTTACGGGAAAAACTTGTGTTCTCCGTTTTGCATGCAGAGGCTTTGAGAAGTATCTTTCAATACACGTTGTTCTACAAAAACTGTTTCACAATAGTTTTTTGATAGCACGTATTTTTAGGACTGTCTTAGAACTTGACACTTTTCGTTTCATGTGTAAAGTTTTTCTCACATTGGAACAAGGTTCTTTCAAAAAGTGTCAGATTTGCTTCTCAAAAGCAAGATTTTACCTCTTCTATGGGTAATAGCTGCAAAGTGTATGCCAAATATATCTACTACCGCACACGCAGCATTTGCTCGCACTGTGGCTTGATGTCGCCAAAACGTGTTTATGCAAGTGTTGTTTTAATCAATCATTTTCCACACCGGACAACAAGGAGGAAAAATGCATCGTTGGAAAAGTACCCTTTGGATGGTTTTAACAGGATTCGTCGCGCTGTGCATCCTGATTCCCTCATTACCGCTTCAAGCGGCTCTCAAACTCAAGAAAAAAGCGACGAGTATTCGCTACAAAAAAGCGCATAAAAAGCATAAACGCCATTCTCGCGCTCACCGTTCTTCTTGTAATCCCGTGCTTGGAAAAATTCAAGCATTAGCGTTTTTACAATCCAGCCGAGAACTTGCTGCACTTGCAGCCGTACAATATCAGCCCGACCCAAATATCCAATCTATGATGGATAACGACGGCGAAGATATGACAGATGACCTGAACTACGAAGGTATTGCAAGCTCAGACTACGACGACGAAGGCTTGGAAGATGACATGTCGGAAGGTTTCTCAGCAGATGTCAATTCGTTCCAAAAGCTGTGGATGTCGTACATGAAGGGCGTAGATCCAGCACATTCTGGCGTTCAGGAAGATGACATGATGACACACGCGGGCTTCGCAAAACGCGATGTCATGGCAGCAGTAATGGATTGGATTGGCACGCCATACTACTACGGTGGCAATGGTCGGGGCGGAATTGATTGCTCTGCTTTTACGCGCACTGTGTACAAAATGGTTGGCAATATCACCATGCCACGCTCGGCAGCCCAACAATCTACTGTTGGCGAGGTTATTCGCGAAGGTGATAAATTACAGTTTGGCGATTTGGTATTCTTCAACACCCGCCGCGCCGTGTATGTCTCGCACGTAGGAATGTATCTCGGTGATAACCTTTTTGCTCATGCAAGTTCTCGCTTTGGTGTAACGGTTTCTTCTTTACAAGCGAATTATTACCGCACACGCTTTATCGGTGCGCGTCGCTTGCGTCCAAGTGATGTAGAGAAACTTTCAACAGAACAAACAGTAAGCGAGCTTTCTGAGGGATTCCAGAATATTATTCCCGCACAAGCACAAAGCCGCAAGCGCACACTCGCCGCGCAGGACTAATTTCACAGAACAAATTTCACAGAACAAATTTCGTACAACGAATTTCGTAGAAACGATAGAACGGTTGTACAGAGCAAATAGCTCTCAAAAAATAAACTCATCGCACAAATGCTTCTTGGTAAGCTGCGCGATGAGTTTTTTATTTTTGAGGAAATATCTACTGATAGAAAGTGATGTTTATGAGCATTGTAGCTTACCGCAAAAGCTGTGGAGCGGCTTTGCTGGTATTCAAAGAATGCCCATTTCCATTATGTCCATTATGTCCATTTTCATAAATCTGGAAGCCACTGACAAGCGTATCTAAACGCTCGGTCAGGCGACTGAGGTCGTGCGCAGTGCGAGCAATTTCGCCAGTCGCGGCGGCAGATTCGCCAATAATCGCACTAATGCTATCGGCATGCTCAGAAGCCGCATGAACACTATCTGTCTGCTCTTGCCCTGCGGATGCGAGTTCTGCGACAATCATTGCAACTTTGCTTGTCCGCGAGAGGATGCCATCAAGCGCAGTTACGGCTTGCGCGGCGGCTTGTTTACCCGTGTTTACTTCTTGCGTGCCTTGGTTGATAGATTGCACCGCTTTATTGGTGTCTTGCTGAATTTGCCGAATAGTCGTACCGATTTCCTTCGTTGCTTTTTGCGTGCGCTCGGCGAGTTTCCGGACTTCATCAGCAACAACCGCAAAGCCGCGTCCCTGCTCGCCTGCACGGGCAGCTTCGATAGCAGCATTCAGCGCAAGTAAGTTTGTTTGGTCGGCAATTTCTTCAATTACCTGCACAATTTCGCCAATCTGCTCGCTTGATTTTCCTAGTGCTTCAATCGTCTGTGCCGAACGCAAGACCACTTCCGCAACGCCGTTAATGCCACGTATTGCCTCGCGCACAACGTTTCCGCCATGCACCGCATCATTTTTTGCCGCTTCTGCTTCATGCACCGCCGCGCCCGCTTGACGGCTTGTTTCCTGAAGTACACGGCTCACATTTTCAATTGACCCCGCAATACGCGATGTTTGCTGCGCTTGCTCGTTAATACCGCTCGACATCTGCTCGGTAGCCGCAGAAATCTGTGTGCTTGCGCTCGCTGCCGTCTGGACGCTTTCTGCAATTTCCTGCATCATGCCGCGAACCTTTGCTAGAGCTTGATTAAAGCCTTTGTAGAGCATCTGAATATGCGGGTTCGTCGAATCGCCATGCACTTTCACCGTGAGGTCGCCGGCGGAAAACTCACTAATGGAAAAGAGCATTTGTTGAACGCTTGCCGACAAGTCCTGACGCTGCTCTTCAGATTCTTTCACGGCTTCATCCACACGTTGTTGGATAATCTGATTTGTGGAAGCAAGTTCTGTGTTTTTAGCTTCCGTGATGCGTTGCTGCGCTTCAGTTTCGGCGCGGGCTTTAGCAATTGTTTCGAGTTCCTTTGTACCATCAATACATGCTTTTATCAAAATAACGTCTTCAAAAAGTACCCACGCAGCGTGTTCAAGTGTGCGCGAGAGATTTATCCAAAAGCCAGCTTCTGCCAATGGTCCAAACACCGAATACGGATACAATATCCCGCGAACCAAGTGTTCAACGGCTATCACAACTGTTGCGGTAACAATTACCTTCCAATCGCGATAGTACGCGAAAAAAGCCAGCGACGCAAAATAGCCGAAGTGCGTCTCAATGCGCCCACCCGTCAAGTGAACCAATAAGCCAACCATAAGGCTTTGCGCAATAGCTATCACGTGCCGATTGATGGTCGCGCCAGCATTCATGCGCACAAGCACTGTTGGAAAGATTGCCAAAAGTCCGCCCAAGCCCAACGTTACAAAAATATGGATATGCGCCGATGATTGCGCACCAATCCACGTGTTGGGCGTGATGACAAACGCTGCGACAATGGCAAGAACCCATTCGACAAGCAGCAAGCGGCTTAAAATCTTGTCGGCGCGGACAAAAACATCGTACTGATAGCCTGCCGTGAGTTCGACAGTGCGAGCTGGTACAAGGTGTGGCATACATAACTCCTGAACATGAGTAGTAAAAAGTGTAGATTTTATATGAGGTCTGAGATGCTTTCGTAAAAGCAAGAAGCACAAACAATCAACCGATTATCTTCCACGAATTGCACACCCAAACGTAGGTGCGGCGGCGGCTTGTATCACCGATATATGCTGCGTTTCAACGGATTGACTCTTCGTGAAATCATTAAGCGTTTTTTGTAGAACATCGCGCAAGACTGCCTCGCCAGCGTTATCGCCTTCATGCCCGCGAGAGCCAGTAATACCGCCATTGTAGAGCAGCGTGCCAGCAGCATCGTACGCCACAACGAAGCCCGATGTTTCTGCGTGAAAGCGTTCCGATTCTTTACCGCCCTCATCAATACTGACGCGGACGTTATTATGATTTGCTGCCAACACACGAGCTTTGGCAAATAAATTATCACCTTCAACCCACGAAAGCTGTTTTTCTGCGGGTTTGAAGAAGATAATCCGAAAAGTAGCACGATTACCGAACTCCCGCACAAGTTTCGCAAATTCTACAAGCGAGGCGTGGCTACACGCACAGCGCGGATGCAGAAACATTGCAACAGTCGGCATATTAGTGGTGGTGGCTAGAACATAACTAGTGGTGGGAAGCACACGAGGGGCGACACTTTGCTGTGAAGAACGCACATCATACCATGCAAAAAAAATAATTCCAGCACTCACGCACATTGCCCAAAGTATCGTCATCACAACGACACGACGTTGGAGATTCTTGGTTTTCATAATATCACTTCAAAAGCATCCTAAATACTCTCATTTCACGAAAAATAGCGGCACAAAACGTCTTCATTACGAGAATCATTATCAAGGAAGTAATCTACAAAAAGCTCGCAACTCGCACAAAGGATGTATTTTTTCGTTGTGGGCAAAAAGTGGGAACTTTGTAGTTGTCCGAAATCTGAAAAGGAAACTAACTCAAGACATTATTTCACCGCACACCAGCATTGATGGGCTTTCCAGCTCATTGGCTTTCTGGGCAATGTGTAGAACTATTCCGTCGGCACCACAATCTCCACACTTGCCTCGCCAATGTTCGTCGCCTGCGCACGCCGAATGATGCGGGTTTGCAGCGTATTTCCCCGCAAACGGGCGGCAAGATTTTCCGCGTACTGCACCGCAGAAGTCTCGTTATTACTTGCGTTCACGTACAAGGTGCATTGATACTTCTTCCCACGTGGCAAGCGCATAGCAAATGCTGTAAAAAGCTGCTCATTCATAGATTCTGCTGCCTCTTCGCCATTCTGTGCTACACTATGTTGTTCGGTACTATTTTGTTCGGCACTATTTTGTTCCAATGCTTTTGGCACAGGAAACGCAGCCACAAGCCAACGCGAACGCGACGTGCTACCGCTCGCACTATTAGCGGTGGCTGCACCTGCATTTGCAACACTTTGCGGTGCATTTTTCTCGGTGCGTGCCGACACCAGCGATGCTGGAGAA
Source organism: Ignavibacteria bacterium (assembly GCA_013298775.1). Taxonomy (GTDB): domain Bacteria; phylum Bacteroidota; class Ignavibacteria; order Kapaibacteriales; family UBA4661; genus PH2015. The sequence goes on from JAAFIV010000001.1 coordinate 122,319, forward strand.
CGCTCAAACGTAGCTTCAATGCGTATTTTGACCGTATCGCTGCGCCGCACTTGCCCTTCGGCATCGCTGGCAGTCAGAACGCTGAAAAGCGGCTTACCAGAGTTCACAATATCGGTGAGCGCGTCGTTATTGCTTTTGAGGAAAATGTGCTGCATGTCCCAATCTACCGTGCGTTTGGACTCGACTGCAAAGCGTTCAATACTTGTGCCATCCAACGAGAAAACATCCACCACCGATGATTCTATGCCGAGTTCGCCCGATATTTCTGGTTGAAAGCGGAGTTTGGGCATTTTCACAACGTCAATCGTATCGGACTGCTCGTAAATGCGGGCTTTGAGAGGCAAAAGCGCGACGGTATCAATCGAAAATCGCTGAATAAACATCCTGTGCGCAAGCAAACGCGAGGCTTGGAGGCTTTCTTGCGATTTTGCCGCTCCTAAATTTGGTATAAATCGGACATTCAGATTTGCAGCCAAGAACGGGCGCGGCTTCGGCACTCGCCTCATATACAATTCCCGCACTTCAAGCAAAGCGGCTATACGAATTTCCGTTGGTGTTTCTGTGCGTTGTTCGTTCACGCGAGTTTCTGTGCGGTCTTTGAGCAATACACGTGCTTCCTCGTACCACGCACCAATTTGGAAAACGGTATCACGCGCAAAGGCAGTATCTATGCGCTCTACAAGGCGTTTTTGTATCTTCACGCTTTCTCCAGAATTCCCCTGCAAAGCAGTCATCGTGCCGCTTGTGGAATTTTTAGGAGAATCACTTGCTATTGAAGAAGGTGCTGTACTGCGCGTAGAATCAGGCGACGGTGTTTGTGGCGGTGGTTGCACAGGCGCGGGAAAATTCAGCAAAACACTTAGTTTGCCCTGCACAGCAAGAAGATTCCACGCAATGTTATCAAACGGGCGATATTGTGTTTGCAGCTCTACCTCTGGCACGAAGGTTAGTCTGCCAACGTTGAATGTTGCCCCGACACCGAACACGGGAGAAATGTTGAATCGCGTGCGACCCGCATAGTTATTGGTCTGCACGAAATTTCGACGCAATGGCGCAATTGGCAAAGGCACTAAGCGAACAAGAGAATCGGACTCAATCGTGTACGAAAGCGGCATTTGGTAAATAGATGCAAAACGCGCACCAACACTCAAGGTTAGCACATTCCACAGCCGCGCACGCGCAAAAGCGGTTGCCTCAAAACTTTCGGTAGAAAAGGTAAGCGTTTCACGCCGGAAAATAAGGATTGGTGCGGGTTGTCCGAAAATATCGCGCTGCCCTTGCATATCGAACGGTGCGCGTGTCCCACCCACTGGAACAAGGGTATTTCCTATCGCCTCACCTTGCATTCGGGCATAGCTGCCACGCGCTCCCAGAGCCAGCCAAGGTAACACGCTATACTCCACTTCCGCGCCAACATTCCAACCTTGTATCAGCGTATCGCGCAAAGGGCGGAAAAATGGTTCGGGGAACGTCGGTGGCGGGAGACCAACAAGTCTTTGGTTCGTAAAAAAAATGCTCACACCGCCCGTAATTCCTATGCGAAATGGCAAAAAAACGTCTTTTTGCACGGACGCGCTCGTTGCGAAGAAGAAAGGAGAAACAGCCACAGAGCTTGTCCTGATGGGGCTTTGCGAGGATGTATTCAAGGATGAGTTGAAACTAGACTGAGCAACAACGGTACTCGCAGAAAACAGGAATCCAACGAAAAACACCACCGCAAACGCATGTATTGATGCGCTCTGCAGCTTACTCTGCTTACAGAGATGTGTGCATGTGGTGGTGAAGAATGTCATTGGGCATCGTCAATGATTACAAAATTATCGCAGAGATTATTGCACAAAAACCAAACGCGAGACAGCGTAAGTGGCATACGCAAAGCGGCACAGATACAAGCCTCGTGGTAATCTTGGTCCGTTATTTGGGAAACGCAATTCCCCGCGAAGCATTTCGGTTCTCCGTGAGCGAAAGAGCGGAGTCAAGTCATCCCTAAAACTGATTGCTTCGCTACCGGCAAACGGACCTTGCAAAAAATACAGAGAAAGCGTTGGTACAGCAAGTGGTTGCGTGGGGAGATTGCCGATACTGAGTTGAAAATTGAGAACATTTGTTGCTGGATTTGGACCAAGGGTCATACTAAGCGGCGAACCAAGCTGATTCAGTGTGAGCAAAGAATCGCCCCATGCGACATCACGAATACGAAAAAGATGACTTTCCAATGGAACACTCCGAAAATTCACGGCATCAACGACATTTATTTTGAACTCTCCACCACCTTTTAACTCGGAAAATTCGGTATCGCCCCACGTAATGAGAAGCGGAATTTGCAAAAGAGTATCTTCTTGGGCTTGCAGAGAACGGTTTACAGGACGCGCTATGCTTACTTCCATGTTGTTTCCGCCGTAGTAGGCAGCACGTGAAAGATTTGTATCAAGCAAATACACGACGCTTGGATTAAAGCGAAACAAAAATTCTACACTCGTAATCGTGAGTTGCCGCGCAGCTGGCGTAAGCGCACGAAGGACGATAGCAGCACGCACGGTATCGCCAATACTGACCTCTCGCGGCATGCGTATTGATGCTGTGAACTCTTGAGGAGGTGTGGGAGTCGGTTGTGCGTGCAAGTTCGGCGCGAGGTGTGCTAGAACCTGTGCCACAACGCACAGCAGCAGCATACACACTTGTTGAAGAGTGATTGTTTTTGTAATAATGTATTCCATTCAGATTATCTCCAAAAATGACGCACATGTCTCTTTGTACACGACAGAATCTCTTGAAAGCTCGCAACCATTAGGCTTTAGTGGGACAGACATTCTTGTCTGTATTTGCCGCCTAAATCCCGCATCAACACTCATAGACAAGAATGTCTGTGCCACTACTAAAGAAATTTTGTCGTGTACTCAACACATATCCTTCTTTACGCACTAACGACAACGCTAAGGTCAAGTCCAGAAAAAGCAGCATGCGAAAGCCGAGCATTGATGCGGTCTCCAACGACGACGCGCCCAACGCCTTCGGGTGTGCCAGTAAAAATACAATCGCCTTTACGAAGGGTAAAAACTTCAGAAAGATAGGCAATGAGTGTAGCGACATCGCGCTCCATAAGCCGCGTAGAGGCTTGTTGGCGAATGACATCGTTTACGCGCAATTCTAATTCAAACTCTGGATTCTCTGGTAATTCTGCTGCGGGAAGAATCCGCGAACATGGCGCAGAAGCTGCATAGCCCTTCGCAACTGCCCATGGCGAACCGCTTGTTTTTGCCTCGCTTTGAAGGTCGCGCAGCGTCATGTCTAGCCCGATGCCATATCCCGCAATCACGCTTGCAGCCTCGCTTTTGGGAAGATTTTGACAATCTTTTCCAATCACTACGACAAGCTCTACTTCATAATGAAGATTATTTGTCAAGGAAAGATGCGGTGTTTGGGCATTATCGCTGGGCGCAGCATTCACAAAAGAGGCTGGCGGCTTGATGAATACCATTGGCGAAGCGGGGACTTCGCCGCCCATTTCGCGGGCGTGAGCAGCATAATTTTTTCCAATGCCGTAGATTGTTCCAACGGGAAGTTGTGCGCCGCTCGTGAAAAGAAATTCTGGATAGAGCATAAATGCTGGTGTTTCAAAGGTGATGTGGGGTAGAGTATGGAGTTTAACAGTGAGACCCTCACTACGAAGTGAGAGCCTCACAAGAGCTAATTAGCTTTTGTCAGTCATGTAGTTTTTCAATGCCGTAATATCGGCAATTTCTGATGGGTCGAGACCATTCAAGAGCGCGAGCCAGTAGCTTGTCCAGTCCGCCAGCATTACCTGCATAAACATTTGCTCAAGGAATGTTTCGCCCTCGGCATTGACCTCCAAGAGCTGATGTACTTTGGGTTGCAGAATATTGCGCATTGCCTCAAATCGAAGATTGATGCGGGCGTGGGGCTGCTGCGTCATTCCCAAAAAGACAATGGTAAAATTTTTCATAAGCTCACTCGGCATCACCCAACCATTGATTTCATTATGATTCATTTCTGGTACGATATTGCCAAACGCAACTTGCTTTGCATTTTCCTGAATCTGACCGCGCCAGCGCAGATTTACTGCCTCTAAAAGCGGCGATGAGTAAAAAACGGGAATTGTCCCTTTGAGCTTCTCTGCAAGGGCAAACGCGGGATTTGTTGCGGGGTCTGGATGACGATACTTCTCGGCAAGCTCATCTAACGCCTTCGGAAGATGATGCACGGAATGAAGGAGGCTGGCGCGAGCGTCGGCACTAATTGCGCCGTGCAAAGCAAGCGTCAGCAAAACGGGAAAAAACGAATATCCCACCGCACAACGAGGCTGCAAGCCGCTTGGGATGGTGATAAGCGGCACATTATCTGCTTTTGCGGAACGTGCCAATTCACCACCGGTTGCAATGCACAATCGCCGCCGCGTACGCGTAGAAGCCGCACGGTAGCTGGCGATAGTCTCTTCCGTATTACCAGAATAACTGCTCGCAATGAAGGCGGTGTGGTTGTCCACGCCCGAAGGCAGATTGTAACCGCGATTCACGACCATCATAAAATCATCCACACCATAGCCCTGCAACGCGCATCGAATGAGGTCTCCGCCAATTGCAGAGCCGCCCATGCCTGAAAAAATCAGCGTCCGAAAGCGGTCTTTCTCGTGAAAATATGGAGCTTTCGCGCCAATGTCGATTGCCTCGCGCACTTGATTGGGGAAATTCTTGAGAACTTCGTACATGTTGTGCGTGTCGTTGTCCAGAAGGGAACAGGCATCAATACTTGTTGTCATGCGTTCTTAGGATTGGTGTGGATGGGTTGAATTGAGGTAACTTGGTCATGCGCACAAAATACTGTCGCATTCGCCCCCTTGATAAAGGGGGAACGGGGGATTAAGGGTTTAATACCGCTTCAAATCACTCGTTTCACGTGGCAAATCCCCCGTTCCCCCTTTATCAAGGGGGCTAATGAGTAAAATTGCCACAAAACCTGACCAATTACGAATTGAGAGAAATTGATTCTTACCGCCGAGAAAAGCCTGCAAGCCTCATACACACGAGGTCTTGGATGTTTCGCACCACCGACGACGGTGTCGTGTAGTTATTGAATATCATCGAAAAAACGAGTGGTTCTTGGTCGCGTGTAGTGATATAGCCTGAAAGAGAAGAGACATTTGTCAGTGTGCCAGTTTTTGCCTTCAGCGTTGATGCGGCAATGGTATTTTTTAAGCGATTTTGCAATGTGCCTTTTTCGCCTGGAGCCGCCAGCGAGCGCGTAAATGCTGATTTGTTGCGAGAATTGTGCATCGCCGTTAAAATTCCAACAAGGTGTTTTGGCGAAATGATATTGAAGCGCGACAAGCCCGAACCATCAGCAACGACCATACCTTTCGCGGATAAGCCATTTTTTTCCATAAATTTTTGTACTAACAATTCGCCCTTTTCCGCGCTGCCTTTGCCAGAAAATTCCTTTGCCGCCGTGCGCCAAACCAGCTCTGCACCGAGATTGTTGCTGATGGTATTGACATTACGAATAATTTCTTTCAGTGGCGGCGAAGTAGTATAGGCAACGGGGCGAAGCTCTGTGTAGGCGATTTTATCGCCCCACTGTTTTGCATCGTAAATGCTGCCACGCACGACAATTCCTCGCTCGGAGAGGGTTCGCTTGAATAACGAGACCAAAAAGAGGGTTGGATTATCCACCGCTACGGACGAGGAACGGCGAGGGTCTTGGGTAGAATCGGCGGGTGGCGCAATGGTGCCGGAAACATACACAACATTAGAATAGGCTTGGCGCGTAGCATTGATGCCGCTTGCAGAGTCTTTTGGCACGGTGCGCACCGAATTCACAAGGCTAACGTAGTTCGTGGTCGGAATGACCATTGCGTCGGCTATTTGCCCTAGTGAAAATGCGGGTTTGGTAACAACCTCTACTTTGTTGTCATTGAACGACAGCGCGGAAAGTTGTGCGGAAAAAGAGTACGGAATATCATCCCACGACCAGCCTTCGCCCCACGGCTCATCTTCAAAATACGAATCATCGCCAACGATATTACCACGAATGGAGCGAATACCAAGCGAATCGAAGGTATCGCACCATTGGTGCAGAATGCTCATTGGGTCGGGATAGAAATACTGCGACATTGAGGGGTCGCCAGCACCGCGAATGATAACGTTTCCAACAAATTCTCCACTGGATTTTTTCAATAATCCATCCAAAAATACGGTCGTGGTGTATTGAAAATCTGCACCGAGAAAGTCCATTGCCACAGCCGTTGAGACGATTTTCATATTCGAGGCAGGCACAAAAGATTTCGTATCATTTCTAGCAAACAGCACCTCTTTCGATTTCAACGAAGCAACGTGAATTCCCACGTGCGCATTTGAAATTGCGGAGTCGGCGAAAAGATTCACAAGGTCATTGCGCAAGTCGGTAAGGGCTTTTGCAGCCACAGAGTCCGACTGTGCGGGCGTAAGCGGTAGTACCGGCGGGTTTTGCTGGGCAGAGAGGTTGGGCGCAAGGAATGATGCACTCAGCAGCATTCCACAAAGCATCTGTCGAAATGAATTACGCATGAGCAATTCTCCCCAGAACGCTCTCCAATACGAGCTTTGCAGCACGAACACGTTCTTGAATATGTGGTTCATCGAAAATTTCTAAATTGTTCAAAATATCAATACACTCAATGGGCGCAGCACCGAGATTCATTGCGCCGCGCAAGTGCGAGTACAACTGAGTTTTCCAGCCCGTTACTGCCAAAGCACTTACCACGAGAAGTTCACGCAAGCGCGGCTGTAATCCCTTGCGTGATAATGTTTTACCATATCCTTCTACAATCATCCATTCGGCAAGGTCGGGCGAGAGCGTGGCTAAATTGGTACGCATCTTGCTATATGTGTTCGTGTAGATTGCTTCGCAAAGCTGCTCCCCGCGCTTTTGGAACGATGCGGTGTCAAGCTCTGCCTTTGAAGGCGCGTGAAAGCTCAATCCGCGCTCGTTGCAAAAATCATGCAGCAGCGCAATTGCCTCCAATGCAGCCGGAAAGCCCGCAAAAAGGTAGGTTTGCAAAAATGCTTCGTAGAATTCATGCGGTGTTGCGCCGTATTCTAGTCCAAGAGCGAGGCAATCCCGCAGTATTTCCGCATTGCCGAGTGCTTCTGCGGCAACAGCAAGCGCGAGAGCTTGCTCCTTTGGATACACCGCTTCGGAGCGTTCCAGAACAAAGCGCAACGAATCAAGACTGGCGGATGGGGCGTGTTGAGAAGACGGCATATCAAGAAAGAAAGTAGAAGTATTGGTGAGCTTTTGCGGCGATAGAGCAATAATTCCTCAAAATGATGTATCGCGTACCTATACAATAATCTATACAATACCCACACGATACCCACACACTGTACACCCGCAACAAAAGCAAGCCCAAATGTACAAAAATTTGCTCAAACATTTTGGGATTTATAGCACGAACAGACCGTAAAAATCTGCTCCAGCTGACAATACAATCAAATGTCTCACAATTCTCAAAAAAAACTTTCTCCAAACGTGAATAAGTCTTGCGTTGAAGGGCTTCCGTTTTGTATTTTCGAGCATTGGTATTTCAATGAATACAACGTGATGTGTTTCGGGAAGGTCTGGCTACTGGCGTTTGCGCATGTATTGATGATATTTGCGGGCTTCCACCTTCATACTGTATAGTTTGTATAGTCTTAGGTTGTATAGTCTTAGGACTTTCGCAAATGGCGCAGACAGGAGTGTCTGCGCTACCACGTGAGGCAGATTTTACATGTCTTCGGTAGCACAGACACTCTTGTCTGTGCCACACAACGAACATTTTGCGAAAGTCCTAAGTCTGTTTAGTTCATCCCTATTCTTACGATTATTCCTCCTCTTTCATTTCCCGCGTACTTCTATGATAAAACTTTTACGTTCCTCTATCGGGTGGCAAATTGCACTTGTCGCCACGCTTGCAGTCGCAACGCTTACGGCGGTAAACGTGATTACATCGCTTGTGCAACAGCGCAAAAGCGGCTCGGCACTGATGGAAGATGAAACCAAAGCTATTGCGCTTATCGCGGCGACATCGGCGGTGCCGGGTTTAGATTTTGACAATCGCCAATCCGTTGCTGATGCTGTTGCGGGCGTATTGCAGTTGCATAATTTTAGTTTTATCATAGTCAAAAAGAAAAATGGTGATTCGATTTACACAAGCGGTTACGAAAAATGTCCCACCGAATACCGCGAACTGAAATCACTGATTGAAAACGAAGATAAAGCCTTTTCCAACGGCTCAGATGCTATTGCGATTGTCCCGATTATCGCCAACACCAAAGAAAAAATCGGCGAAGTTGTGCTTGGTATCAATACCCGCACGATGACCGAAGCCGTTACGCGCAGCGTGAGTTCGCTCACCGTAATTGGTATTTTGGGTGCGCTTATTTGTTCTGGTGTGATTTTTGCCTTTGCGCGGCGCGTGGTAAAAGCTATTCAGCAGTTGAATAGTGCCGCAAAGAAAGTGAGCGAAGGCGACCTTAACCAAAATGTGTACAATGAATCAAGAAATGAAGCCGGTGAACTGAGCCGTGCATTTAATGAGATGGTCTCACGGATTCGCACCTCGCAAAATGAAACCCAAGAACTTTTGCGTCAAACCGGAGAGCAAAATAAAACTATCGAAGCGGCAGCAACGCAGTCGCACGAAGAGCGTGAATACTTGAAGCATCAGGTAAGCCGCATCTCCATTGTGCTGGAAGCAATGTACAACAACGACCTGAGCCACCAGCTGGAAGTGCATCGCAACGACGACGTAGGCAAACTTGTTTCGGTATTGAACACAACCATTCTTGGTCTGCGCCGCATGATTGCTCAAATTGGCAACACATCAGGACGCGTAGCAAGTTCGTTTGAGCAAATTGCTGTTTCGTCGAATGAAATCGCTGACCGCAGCGTACAGCAAGCCCGCCAAACCGATGAAGTTGCTTCTGCAATTGAAGAAATGACTTCGACTATCAACGAAACCGCGCAAAACATTAACAAAACCACACAACTTGCGAACGACACAATTAAAATTGCGAAGAATGGTCAAGAAACCGTGTTAGGAACAGTCGAGGGAATGCGCCGCATTGCGGAGATTGTAACCGAAACAACGGAAATGATTGACAAACTCGGCACGTCGTCGGCGCAGATTGGTGAAATTGTGCAGGTGATTGAGGAAATCGCTGACCAAACAAACCTTCTCGCGCTCAACGCCGCTATCGAAGCAGCCCGCGCAGGCGAGGCAGGACGCGGCTTTGCGGTCGTTGCCGATGAAGTTCGCAAGCTCGCCGAGCGTACACAAAAAGCGACGAAAGAAATTAGCAAAACTATCCGCACCATTCAGCAAGACACTTCGACTGCCGTAGAAGCCGCACAAACAGGCGCAGAGCAGGTAAAAAGCGGTATCAATCTTGCGGAAAATGCAGGCAGAGCATTGGAAACAATCGTATCATCCATTCGCAACGTAGGCGACATGATTTACCAAGTAGCGGCTGCGGCAGAGCAACAATCGGTAACAGCAGAGCATATTGGCAAGAACATTGAGGCAATTTCGCAAGTAACGAACTCGAACTTGAAAATCGTTCAAAGCGTTGCAAAAGATACCCGCGAGCTGAACGGCGAAGTAGGCGAAATGCTTGGCACCATTGAGCAATTCTATTTGGGCGAGGATATGCACTCCACCGAAACACTCTCGCAAGCAAAAGAGAAAAATAGCCGCTTGCTGAAGTAAAGAAGCGAAAAGCAATACACAAGCAAGAAAGCCCGCAACACGAGGTGTGATGCGGGCTTTCTTGTTTGCCATCATAACATCATAACGAAATGCTTATTTTTTCTCGACAAATTCCATAGAAACCGAATTCATACAGTAGCGCAAGCCCGTTGGCTTTGGACCGTCATCGAAAACGTGTCCCAGATGCCCGCCACAACGTGCGCATTTTGCTTCTGTGCGCACCATACCGTAGGTGCGGTCGGTTTCAGTTTCTACATTTTCTGGGGCGATTGGCTGCCAGAAGCTGGGCCAGCCTGTACCGGAATCGAATTTGGTATCGGAGCTAAAGAGTTCTAATCCACACCCAGAGCATTTATACACGCCCTTACGATGATTATCCCAGTATTTGCCTGTAAATGCTCGTTCTGTTCCTTTTTCGCGCAAGACATGAAATTCATCGGCATCCAATTCTTTGCGCCATTCGCTATCGGGTTTTACAACCTTAGTCATACTTGTTTTGTTTTTTGATGAAGATTGTTGAGGCTTTTGTTGGCTTGTTTGCGGATTATCGGCGTTGCTTGCTTGAGCGCGATTACTTTCTGCGCGGCTACCACAAGCAAATACGAGAGCAAACATTACCGCAAAACTTGCCCATCGGAGGGAAGAAACGTACTGCATAGAAATCTATTGTTGCGAATGACGTGAAGGGAAGAATTTTGACCTGCGACAAATGGGACTACGATGTAATTATTACCATGGAATTATTGCTTTTCCGGTGCTGGCGGGTCTTCTTTTTTAGGATTTTTCTTTTTGCCGTCGCTAATATCTTTTTTGACCATGTAGCTATTGAATTCATTCGGAATTTTTTGCGGTTCTTCGCTAAAGATATTACGGCTATTGTGGTCCACAAGAGCGCAATGAATTTTATTTGACGAAAGACCAATACCAATAATCGCTTTGGGATTGCCAACACTAAACGCCTTTTCTCCTTGCAAAATCAGCACATCGCCAACAAGTTGAATTGGTACGGGATTATTATTCAAGCGATCTTTCATGTTGTTGAACTCCTTCCCAAGCAATTTGGTCAGTCGCTCATTTATCTTTGTTTCCTGATTCAAAAGGTCAAGCGGCATCTGCCCAATATATTGTTTGAGAGATTGCAGTGAACTGGACTGCTGCGCAGAAGCAGAAACTACTGAACACAGAAAGCACACACAACAAAGAAAACAGAGTTGAAAACGTGTCATAACAGCAACAAAAAGTAAGGAAAAAATGCGTCAAGAATTGGTCGTATGCTTCAGTACATCGGCATTACACAATGTTGGAAGCAGAATACCATAAAATCGTTTAAAGGATGAAACAACTTAGTAAAAATTTCTAGCAGAGCAAACACGAATTTCAGCTTTGCAGAGATTATTTCTTTTGATGCAATAATCTCTGGCAAGCGCACAACTCCACAAACAACACAAGCGCAAACAAAGTGAGGAAAATCCTCGTGTTTGCGCTTGTGTTTTTTAGCATATTTCGCTGTCTTTCTCGCTTGTCCTGCGTTACTCTTCTATCGGCGTTTCAACGCGTACTTCTACCGTGCGGCTGAGGAAGCGACCTTCGGGCAATTCATTTGGATAAATCGTCATCTTTGCACCAAAGCCTTTTGCGGCGGTTTGTTTGGATTGTACAAGATTTGCCACGCTTCTCGCTCGTCCTTCCGACAAACGCTGATTTACTTCCGCGCTGCCGAGCTTATCTGTAAAGCCCGTCACCTGAACCGTGGATTGCGGTTTGACATTCCCTAACACCAAATCTTTGATAATTTTTGCGTTTTCGGGACCAACTTCAGGGCTATCGAAATCGAACAAAATCAAGCGATACGTGTCAATTTCCTTATCCTTAATACGCAAGCTACGTTTTTTGCGAATCGTAATCTGCTCAACGGGAATAGAATCAATCGGCATTGCAGAGCGTCCGTCGGCATCCAACACTTCGTAGCTAAATTTCATTTTCTCTTCCGAGCGAGGAATCGTCGCTTGTTCGCGGGCAGTGTTCCATTCAATCACGGGGTCGAGTGCGCTCAAGGAAGCATATTGCTTGAGTGTGCGACCGCCCTGAAATGCGCGAAGCGTTGCTTTTGCGATGCCCGCATCGGCTTTTGCTGTTGTTTTGAAACGAATTACGGGTGCAGATGGCACCAGCAAGGTATCGTACACAAGCGTTGGCTGCATGATTTCCCACGACGTTGAGTGAATTTCCACACGACGATTTTCCTCAATTCCAGCAGAATCTTTCGACATCGTTGGTTTTTCGGGCAAGTTGCGTTCGCGAAGTTCCATACGATTAGAATCTATCGCAAAGGTGCGGCGCAAGTATTGGCGCACCTCTTCAGCACGCGACTTGGAAAGCTGGAGATTGCCCACTTCGCCTGTGGTTGCATTGTCATTACAGCCAATAATCGTCACTTTTGTTTTCGGATATTGCTGCAAGCGTTTCCCAATGATATTCAGCACATCGTAATAGACGCGCATAGCATCCGCATTAAAAAATTTACTCTCGGTAAATGCCGTTGCCTCGTCAGCACTCAAGCGGTGATACCGTGCGGGCATCACGCTCGAATTGTAGTCAAAAAAGACATAGGGCAAAAGCGGGTACATCTGGCGCGAAACAAACTCTTCTACCTTAATCTGCACGAGTGGAATTTCTGTACCAGAGGTATCAGTTGTGAAAGCAGCCACAGTCGCTTCCACTGGTTCAACCGTTTTTGGCGGTGGTGGTGGAGGTGGTGGTGGTGGTGGTGGCAACGCGTACCGAATGCTAATTGCACCACGAATTTGATTCACATTCCAATTCACACCATCAACAAGCGGCGTTAAACCATGCGAGTAGATAACTTCAGGAGAAATTGCCACTGCGCCAAGCGAAATATCATATCCAACACCGACAGAAGCGGCAATGTGTAAGGTTTGCGCTCGTGGTATCTCGCCTGATTGTGGATTGCGGTCGCGGAGAAGATTATTGAAAACAACGGCAGAGGCGGAAGAATTTTCTGGGTCTAAGCTCACAATGCTTTCGCGCTGCGTAAAGGTGCGCTGAAACAAATAGCCTAAACGCGCTCCTGCGTAAAACCGTAAGCCTTTCGCATCGGTTTGTGCAAATGGGTGAATGCCCAAAAGCGGCTCTACGCCAAGCGTAGCGATATTTGCTTGTAATTCCCGTCCCAAGCGGGCATTGTAGAAATTCACCTGCGCACCATCGGCGGAAAGCGCACCAATACGCGCATTCTCAACGGCATTCAAGGTTGCAGCGTGAGAAACGTAGCTGAGGCGCAAGCCAATATTCACCATATCCGACAGTGGATATTCCGCCAATAACCCTGCCGCGAGACCAATTGCGGCGGCATCACCAAAGTTTACGCCATCGCCCGTGCGCCCCGTTGGAACGCCAGGCAAGGCGGGAAAACTTGCTTGGTGAATGTTATACGCTGCGCCGCCAAAAACGCCCAAACGCAAGGTGCGGACGGTATCGGAGCGGTTTGTATTTTCTTGAGAAATGGTTCTTTGCGGCAATGCAAAGAAAGAAACCAGCAAACACGCCATCAACACGCCAGCAATACGAGCATTGCGGCGCGAACGATTGGGTATGAAGAATTGGGTTGCTGTTTCGTGGGGGGGAGGAAGCGTCGCCATGAGCAATGACGCTGCTTTGGAGACCGTATTCGACAGTTCATTCATGCTCATTTTCCTTATGCTAAGGAATACTCAAAAATTCAATGGACAAATTTGAAAGATTGTGGCTGAAAGACTGTGGCGGCACAGAATTGTAGTAGCACAGACAAACAATGTTGTGTACCGCTACGAATTTTGGTCACGTAGGATTGAACAAAAATAGTTGGCGAAAGTCTTCATTGGTAGCGCAGACACTCTTGTCTGCGCCATTTGACGCTCTCTTCGATGGCACAGACAAGAGTGTCTGTGCTACCGAAGCCTGAAGAAATTTGTCCACTGAATTTTTGAGCTTTCCCTAGTTTTTCACATCCAAATTCCGAACTAAAAAACTTATTCGCTTTTCTTAATATCTTTCTCTTGCAGCATAATCGGTGTTTCAACGCGCACCTCTACCGAGCGGTTGTAAATGCGACCTTCTGGCGTTTCATTGGTGTATTGCGGACGTGTTCCGCCTACGCCACGAGCTTGTGTGTCGCGCCATTTGATATAATCTGCCACCGATTTTGCGCGTCCCGAGGAGAGCTTCATATTGACTTCGGGATTCCCCAATTTGTCGGTAAAGCCCGTAATATCTACTTTCGATTTATCCTGCAAATTATCCATGATAAACGAATTGATAATCCGCGCATTATTTGTACCAACCGATGGGCTGTTGAAATCGAACAAAATAAGACGATAGATAGCAAGCTGTTTATCCACAACGCCCGCTTCGCGCTTTTTCTTGACCGTAACAAGCTCCACAGGAATTGCACCAATGGGATGCGCCTCCTGACCTTTTTTATCAACCACATCCAAACCAAATTTCAAATCATCTGGCAAACTTGGCGCAGAGGCTTGGTCATTGATGGTGTTCCAGTCAATAATCGGACTCCAATCTAGCGTGGTGTCGGGCTTGCCTTGTACAGAGAAGAGCTTGAGCGCACGCTCGCCTTGTTTTACGTTCAGCGTTGTGCGTGCAACACCGTCATCTGCTTTGATGTTCATGCGGAAGCGAATCGTCGGCGGTTCGGGAACGTTAATCGTATCGCTCACCAGTACGGGCTTCAAAATATCCCACACATCGGAGTAAATTTCCACACGGCGATTTTCCTCAATACCTAAGGAATCACGCGACATGGTGGGCTTCTGCGGAAGGTTACGCGCCTGCACCGTGACACGCGCCGAATCAATATCCCACATATCAATCAAATAGCGGCGAATCTCATTTGCGCGGCGGAAAGAAAGCGGAATATTTCCTGCTTCCAAACCAACATTGTTATTACACCCAACAAGTTGCAATTTTGCATTCGGGATATTGCGCATCCGCTTACCGATGATATTGATAACATCGTAGTACACGCGCAGCATATTCACGTTGTGAAATTCTTTCTCATCGAAGGTTTGCGTTTCTTCTTTCGACTTCAACAAACGATAGCGCGTGGGGACATTCGGCGCGTTCTGGTCGAAAAAGATATAATTCATAAGCGGGTACATCTGCCATGCGAAGAACTGCTCTACTTTCAGGCGCACCAATGCTTGCTCTACACCATTACTATCCACCATGAAGGCAGCAATAGAGGCATTCAGCGAGCCTTTCGGATTTTCGTCGGCGTGCTTGAAGGTTGGTGTTTTCTTGAAATCACGCGGTTCTGCTGGTGGCTCGACCGTTGCTGAATCCAAGCGGGTTTTCGGCAATTCTGGTGGTGGCGTTTTAACAGCAACTGGTGGCGGCGAAGCCGTATCGGTTTTCGGCGGATTCTCTTGAGGCGGAATCTGCACACGTGGCTGATACCGTAAGGAAATTCCACCACGAATCGTATTTGCTGACCAATTCAAGCCATTCACAAATGGTGTGAGCGAGTACACATAAAACGCTTCTGGCGAAAGAATGATATTACTCGAACCAAGCGGAATATCATAGCCCAAACCACCAATTAACGCCAAGTTCAGAGGATTTGCCGCTGGAATTTCCTCTGCACGCTGGTTGCGCTCGGTTAAGCCATTGTTCCAGATGTAGCGCGGGTCGGTGGGTTCGGCGAGACGTTCTACCTGCGTGAATGAGCGTTGAATCATAAAACCAGCACGACCGCCTACATACAAGCGAAAGTCTGGCAACGAAGCAATGGGAGAAATCGCCAGAATCGGCTCAATTCCTATTGTTCCAAGATTTGGTGTGAGTTCGCGGCGGACAATCCCGTCAGCAAAAGCAACCTCAGTACCACTTGTGGACAAGCCAGAGACGCGAAGTTTTTCCGTTGAAAATAGTTGTGCGTTGTGTGTGGTATAACTCAGGCGGAGCGACAGGGCGAAGACATCAGAAAAAGGAACGTCGGCAAGTGCGCCCGCCGTAAAGCCCCAACCGTTTGCGTCGCCAAAGATAATGTCATCATTTTGCGGACGCGGTATCGTTGTATAAAAATTCGTTGTTGGGATGCCGGGTAACTCCCGAAATCCTGCCCTGTGCTGATTAAAATTCGCAGCACCAAACACACCAAAACCAACCGATTTTGATGGGGCATTCTGTTGCGCTCTCAAATGGGACGCGGACTGCGCCCAAAGGAGGCAAATACTACAACTGAGTATGATGAAACGATTCATAATCAAAGCAACGATAAGTGAATATCCTGCGACACAACGAGATAGAACAAATCAACGGGAGCGAAGAACATATATTTCTTAATGAATACACGCAAGCCGTTGTATTACCTTATTTTAGCACTATTTACTGTGAATACCGTATAAGTTTTTATGGAGGTCTCAAGTCAAAATACAAAACTTATATTATCGCGCAAGGCGAACTTTCGCCCAGCTTGGGTTAGCCCAGCTTTGGTGAGAACGTGAGACTCTCAATACAAATTGAGAGCCTCACTCCTTACCTTGTTCTTTTTTAGCGAAGAATGTGAATACGCTGTACCGCAACGACATCTTTTGTGCGCACGGTCATAAAATAGACACCCGGCGCGAGGTCGCGGACATCCATACTGATTTCACCATTCGAGCCAATAAGCTGCTGCACATCCGATACCTTCACCACACGCCCGTACACATCGCTGAGGCTCACGGCTACTGGCAGAACGGGTATGGTGTTCTTATTTGCAGCACTGATATTTTCAAGCGTGTAGCCTACCGAAGCCACATCCGACGTTGGGTTTTGTGCCGTCGGCGTGAGGCGCATTCTTGGCGGCGGACCGATAAGACGCGGACCACCTGCGTAGGAAATGTTTGTCAGGCGGAAGGAACCAACGCTGTTTGGCAAAGGAGCTTGGCTCGGCTGCAAACGGACATTTTGTAAGCGGACAGCCGTAATACTATCATTACCCAAAGCAGCACGGAAAAGTGCGTTTAAGAGACCATCCGAAATGACGGCTGGCAACGTGAAGTTTACAGTAATACAACGAATGCCATTGGTAATTGTACCGCCACTGAGTGGTGGTAATGGCTCCATCATGGTTGCGTTGAAACAGAGGTCGCCAGAAATACGCGCTCCTGGCTCTAGTGTGCCAAAAGAAGAAAGCGTGAAACGGAAAGCGATTGTATCGCCAGGAGCCGCCACACCATCTGGTGTACCAATACCGCCAATTGTACCGTTTGTTGAACCAGGCGTTATTCCTGGAGGACATGTAACCACCGCACCTGCGCTTGCGCATGTAACTGTTGGAGTACGAAATGTAGGCAGAATGAATAATACTGGGCGAGCAGCCGTATCAGAACAGCCATTGACATCGGTTATACGGACATTATATGAGCCATTCACTGTTGGTGCAAAGATAGAATCAATAGCATCGCGTATGCTCATGCCATTCAGCAGCCATTGGAAACGGAGCGGTGCAGGCGTAGAGGTAGCACGGAAACGTGTTCCGCCATCAAGCGTTGTAATCGTAACATTAACTGCCGTTTGCGTAACAGTGACGGTTGATGAAGTATTGATACAACCATTCATATTTGTAACGCGCACACTGTACTCGCCCGCAGAGCGGATAGTAAGTGTGCGAGCGGTTTCGCTCATGAGTACCACACCATTGCGTAACCATTGATAGCCCGTAAAACCTGGTCCTGCGTCTGCATTGGTAGAAGCATTTGGGCAGATAACGATAGTACGCGGCAAAAGCGGTGGCGTAGGCAACGGCACAGAATCCACGCGCGATGGCGACATCGGACGAGAAGTACAGCCGTTTGCATTGCGAGCTTCAACAATGTAGTTTCCTGCTCGCGTGATAGTCAGACGCGGACCAGTTGCACCATCTATTGCGAGATTTTCGCGGAACCATTGATAGGTAATTCCTGGTGTTTCATTGGTTACACGAAGCTCTGACGCGCCATTTGGACAGACGAGGAAGTTTGTACTTGAGCCAATCGTTGGTTGTGCTGGCGCGGGTATTTCCCGCACAGAGCGCGTCGCAGATGTGCCAAAGCAGCCACCAGAGGCGGTTACACGCACGGAATAGTTTCCTGTTTGATTTACGGTCAAATTAGCTGTGTTACTATTTGGAATCACCGTACCATTGCGCGACCATTCATAACTTTGAAAGCCTTGTCGTACATTCAGAATGATACTACTTCCTTGACAGAAGGTACTATCGCTCGCAGGATTGAGAATTTCAACTGTCGGATTATCAACTTCGGAAACAGTAACAGAAGCGGTACTGGAGCAGCTACTAAGTCTTGGATCTTCAAAGGTAATACGGACGGAGTAAATACCTGGTCGCCGAGCGGTGATAGTCCGCGTCGTCGGTAAGAACTCACGCATTGCGCCTTGACTTGCTTGGTAGAACCATTCAAAGTTATCGCCACCATTAACAGAAAGGTCAATTGAAGAACCACGACAGAAAGATAAATCTCCGCCTGGTGGGCGAATAACTGGCGTGGGAACATTTGTACGTTCAACGACAACGGGCGGATTGGAGATTGGCGTAAGGCAACCATCGGCATTAACCCCCTGAACTTGATATGATCCTATCACGTTTGTTGTATATAGGCGTTGAGTTGCGCCTGGAATAACTGTTCCATTCAAATACCAAATATACTGAGCGTATGGGGGGTCGGAGACAGCTTGCAAAGTTACTGTACCACCTGGACAAACAAACAAAGGTTGTCCACCAATTGGACGAGGTTGAACTTCAGGAGGACCACCCGGAGGCTGTCCCGGACGAACTGTTTTGCTTACTGACACCGCACAACCTTCGACAGTAACTGCACGGAAGGTGAATGTGCCTGTTGTTACACTTAACGTATTTGTATTTGCATTTGGAATGACGCGCCCTAAAGCATCCAACCATTGAATGGTGCGATACGAAGGGTCGTTGCTAGCAGTCAAGGTAACGGGAGTAGTAATCCTGCCTGTCACGGGGTTCGGGCAATTGACATCAGGACCAATAATCACTGGAACCGCAGAAGATAACGTTTCCAAATTAATTTCCGCTGGTTTATTCAAACAGCCATTTTCATCACTCGTTTCGACGGTGTAGTTACCAAGCGCACGGGCAAAGAACGTGCGAGAGCGTCCTGTATCTACGGGCGAGCCGTTGAAGTACCACTGATACGTGCGGAAGCCCGCTTCTGCTGTGAAGGTAATACCATCCACAAAACAGATACGCTCGACGCGAGGGTTCTGATTGGCTGCGTAGGTTCTTCCATTGCTCAAGGTGATTGCAGCTTGGCGACCACCACGAACGTTTACATTGATAGAAGTAGAAAGGCGAATACAACCATTTTGGTCGGTAATTTGCACACGCACGGGAACAGGCTGGTCAATAAATATCACCAAAGAATCCCCGACGTTGCCGCGCGGTGTTTCACCTTGATACCGCCCTGTAAAAATAAGCGTGCGGCGCGTTTGCCCTGCAATCGGGGTAAACGTACCACCGCCATTGTCGCGTACCCATTGGTACTGCGAGCCTGTACCGCCATCTTCTGCCGTCAGCGTGGTGCTTTGTCCTAAGCAGAACGACACCGATTGGCGTGCGGTTGTGGGTGCTGCTGTACCAGCTTGTACCGTCGGGATGCCGCCGCCAACATTCACAATAAAGGTTTGGGGTTGCGTAACAAGAGGAGCATTGAAAATATCGCGGGCAATGACCGCACTTGCTGTATTGGTTGTCGCAATTCGATACACGCCAGATTCAGTAATTGCGGGGCTAATCGTCAAGCCAAAGGTTTGCGGTGCAGTATTACCAGAAGGGCAATTTGAGCAAGCAACGCCAGTAATAGTATAGTTCTTTGTGCCATCGAGGCTTTGAATCGTAAAGCTGCTCGGCTGAATACTTCCACGCAAAACAGGCTGCGAAAAGGTGAGGTTAATCACCGTCGGTGCGCTACACCCCGTCGTCGGGGAATTGGTCTGTACGGCGGTCACTGCCGTTGTTGTTTGCGTCATTTGCGTTGAAATTGGAATCACGCCTGCCGTAGATTTAGAAAAATCTAAGGTAAAGCCAGAACGTCCACCTGTATTCGAGACGCAGATAAGAACGACATCGCCAGCATTCACAGAAATTGCGGGAGTAAATGAACCTGGAAACGAACGAACGAAATCGTTATCGGCACCAGTTACGCCAGAGCCAGGATTAAAACTACACGCTGCGAAATTCGCACCATTTGAAATGCCGATACAGTCCGACAAACCAGGTGTATTAGCGGGAGCGCGATACGCAGCGAAGTTGTAATCATCTTCGTTGTTATTCGGCGTAATGGTAAAGGAAAGACTGCCCGTAACGCCAACATTGACGCGATACCACGAAGAGTTCACCTCGCGGATAATACCGCAACTTGGCGTAATTCCAAGGTCGGTGCCATTCTGTCCCGCGCCGGAATAGGAAAGCTGCTGGAGAATAATGTTTCGCACAACAGGGAGGGCATTGGCACAATCTTGCTCCGGACCCGTTGCCGTTTGGGCAAAGGCGCGGGGCGTGGTGCCGAGTATTCCGCTCACAAAGAGCATACTGCTCGCAACGAGCAATGCCGCAAGCCAAGAAGAGGCTTTCATGCGAGTTTTCTGGGCAATATTTGTATTTGTAATGAATGTCATAGCGGTAAAACCGGTTCTCCGGCAGTTAATGATACCACATAGTTCTTTATTTTTCAAATTGTAATTCTGCAAATATCATGCCAAATCAAAAGAAATTCGGCGTACTATATTGAACAGAGTTTCAAATTCTTTTTCTTTCAGAGGTTCGCACAATGGCAACTGTATGGCACAGACAAGAGTGTCTGTGCTACCGAAGCCTGATAAAACCTGCGTTTACTGGTAGTGCGTAAGAGTCCTGTCTGCGCCATTTGCAAACGTCCTAAGCTCTTCTACAATCGCTCTTCTACAATCGCTCTACTACATCGCGCTGCCAAATTTTCACCGCCGCAACGCCCGAAACATGCTGCGTGTAGTAGAGAAGCTCCATCGTGCCTTCGATTGCTTCTTCTACGGCGGGATTCCACGCAAGCGAGATAGTACCTGTGCGTCCAGCCGTTGTGCCGTGCTGCTCTTGTTCAGTGATTTCCTGTACGTCGGGAAAGGTTTCATCACGAAAGGCGTGTATAATTTCAAGCAAATCGTCTGGCACTTCTTCAGGACGACACACCCACACGCCAAGCGGCATCGGCACTTCCACGAAATCCGTCCATTCGTCGCTTACATCCAGTACCACAGCTTGTGCGGCATCGTAACCGTATTCAATCACGGCATCTGCTGTCTGTAAGGCTTCAGCAATATCGCTGGTCGTGCTTTGCTTGAGCGTGAGTGGTAAATCAAATTTTTCACTCAGCATGATTACGCCCATCTGCATCATAAAATCGCTTGCGGTACTTGAAACACAAGTACGAATCTCTTCGGCATTCGGTTTCAGATACACCGACGCGCTATACGTCAAGCCTTCTAGCACGAGCGTTGGAGCGTTGAGAATACGCAAGTCAGTTTTTAATCCAATAAGCGCGTAGCTCATGGGGGAAATAAAGGCAGCCTCTACGGTATGGCGGGCAAGATGTTCTGCGCAATCGCGTTCGGTGCCACGCAGAAGACGGATTCCGCGCTCGGCACAAACACGCTCGGCATTCGCAAATAATGGCGCGAAAAGAGAATGCGTGGGAATGGCAATACTAAAACTCATGCAGTTTTGTTGATGCGAAACGAAACGTTGAAACTCTTGAACTCAGACTGAATTTGACCAGAGATATTGGAGCAAATATTACGCCAAACGCGGCAAAAACATACCAATCTGCAAGATACACAAGTTTCGTGAATAAATTCAAGGGAGAAATCTCGCCGCAGGTGCAAGCATACAATATTTCAGGGTAACTGGTCAGGTTTTTGAACGCAGATTGCCATGATTTCCATGATGAAGAGGATTTCAGAGAAGAATATTCCTTCTTCTCTCCAGTCTTCATCTGCGAGAATCGTGGAAATCATGGGAATCTGTGTCCCCAAAATTACGACCTGAACAGGTACATTTCAGGAAGGACGTGTGCCTAGCACGGAGGGAAAAACGCCCAAAGCCAGCACGACAAGCGGGTATGCGGCTATCCACGCGCAACGCACAAAAAAGCTCGCTTCGAGCGAAAGCGTTTGTGTGGTGAGATGTGCAAACGCGAACACCCCAAGAGCGGAGACAATCAAGCCGATAAGCGGTTTCCATTCATAGCGAATTGGGTAAATGCGCCGCGTGAGAGCGAACATCCCTGCTGCGCTCACCATGTACGCGCCCAGCGTTGCCCATGCTGCACCTTGTATGCCCAGCACAGGAATAAGCGCGACGTTCAACACGATATTACTCAGCGCAGAAACACCCGAAACAAGCGGCAAATACTTCGTCCGTTTGCGAATATACACGCTTGCGGCAAAGTGCGTAAACATGCCATTAAAATAATACGCTCCCAGCACAATCGGCACAAGCCCCAAACCGCTCCAATACGCGGGATTCACAAAACGTCCGCCAACAAAGGGCATGCGTACAACATATTCCATGCACAAGCTACTCAGCAAAAACACAAAACAGCATGCCGCCGTAAAGTACGTCAGCACTCGCGCCAGCAGGATGTGGAAAGAGCGTCGTTGCTTGATAGTGCGCTTGCTTGCTGCCGTGTATTCTCGTAAATAAAATGGCTTCCATGCGTACTCAAACACCGTTACCATCATCATCATCGGGATTCCCAAGCGGTAGTTTGCTTGGTAAATCCCCAGCACCGACGAACCCAGAAAAAACTTGATAATGGGTCTGTCAATCACTTGCAACATCATTGCAGAAAAAGCTGCCGGAACCGTCGGCAAGCCAAATTGCCATAATTCGCGGAACAGTGCGCCATCCAAGCGAATACCAGAGCGCAAAAGATAGCGCACAAATTCTGGCGCAAGCAGCAGCACGCCTGCAAAAGCAGAAAGTACGCCCGCAAGAAAAATCCCACGAATGCCCATTTGAAGCCATACAACGCATACAATGTTCGCAGAAACATTCAGCACAATGACTGCAAATTTTGTTGTCGCAAATCGTTTGGCACGTTGTTCCATGCGGAGTGCAGCGTAGGGAATAAGCGTGAGTGCGTCAAAAAAAGCAATAAGTGCGGAATACGCAACCAGCATTTCACCTAATTCAATCACGCTCAAACGCAGCAGAGAAGCGGCTTTGGCAGAAAAAAGCAGGAGAAGTGCTGTTACCGTGCCAGCAATAAGCACAATCCCGAACAAACTATGCACAAACACAGAACGATTGTGTTCATGCAGGTTCTGGCTTGTTTCTTGTTCACGAGAGTTTTGGAAGAATTTAAAAAATGCAGAATCAAAACCGCATGAATACACAACATTCACGAAGGCAATCAAAGTGTAAAGATACGCCGTGTCGCCGAGTTCCGCAGGGGAAATGAAATTGGTGTACAAAGGTGTGAGCAGGAACGTAAGCAAGCGACCCAGCACGGTACTAACGCCATAAATCAGGGTTTCAGAGCTGAGTGCGCGAAGTTTTGCAAGCATAGAAGCGGGAAAAATATCAATCAAAACAAAATATCAATCAAAACAAAAAATACTACGGCTACGCCGCATTGCGCCGTGCTTCTTGAGCCGCTTCCGCGCTCAAAAGCGGTAAACGCACCGTAAAGATAGAACCTTCATTCATGCGGCTGGCTACGCCGACCGTTCCGCCATGCGCTTCGACAAATTCTTTGACAATTGACAAACCAATGCCCGTACCGGAAATAGTCGTGGTATTGGATGCACGGAAAAATGGCGTGAAAAGCCCCGAAATATCTGCCTCAGGAATACCGATGCCTTTGTCTTGTACAGAAATGACGACGGATGCCGTTTCGCAATACACATCCACCGTGATAGGCGCGTCTTTCGGTGAATACTTGATTGCATTCGTCACAAGATTTCGCACCACATAGCGCAAGAGTTTCATGTCCCCGTTTATCATTGCCTCGTGGACGTTGATATTGCGAATAATCCTTGCTCGCGAGGTGGCAGACGCAATAAACTCCATCTCGGTCGAGATATTACGACACAGCTCCGCAATGTCCATTGCTTTAGGATTGAAGCGTCCTGCGGCACTTTGCGATTCACTTTGCGACAGGAAATCATTCATCAAATCGGTCAATTCATTCACACGAAGGCGAATTTTGCTGAGTTCCGATAAGCGTTTTTCCGTTGTGAGGCGGTCGAAATAGCGCGTCATCATATCCACCGAAAGCAAAATTCCCGCAAGCGGAGTGCGGAATTCATGCGAAATCGTTGAAACGAAGCGGGTTTTGAGTGCGCTCACTTGGCGTTCTTTATCCAGCGATTTTTGCAACTGTTCTTCGGATTGCTTCTTTTCGCTTACGTCCATCAGAGCTTGTATAACCACCAGCTCGCCAGCATCGGTACGGAGTTTCGTGCTGTAATCGTCGAACCAGCGAAACTCGTTGCTGCTCCGCGTGTTTACTTCGCGCACGACGCGCAAACGGTAGGTGCGCGTGAGAACAATATCCGAATCGTTGTCTAGCCATGTTTGCCATTCCGCCTCTGCTTGTGCGCGGTCTTCTTCGTGCATGGGCAAGCGCATTTCGCCGCTATGCAGCATCTCGGCAAACATTTCCATTGAATAGCCAGTTTGCTTAACAAATTCCGTATTCACAAATTCTAAACGTGATGATTGCTCGCGTTTGACGCTTTGCAAAATTCCCACTGGCAAGCCCTGTACAAGCGCACGGTAGCGTTTTTCGCTCACGCGCAAGCGTTCTTCGGCTTCTTTTTGTGAGGAAACATCTACCGTCGAGCAGACAATCTCGCGGACGCGCCCTTGCTCAATCACAGGAACAAGAGCGTTTATGTAGTGTGCGCCATTCAAGAACGATTCAAACCGCACATTTTTTCCTTGAAATGCCGCATCGAAATGTTGTTTGTACAATGCGCTCAGTTTCTCACCAAATACGCCTTTCATCGTTTTTCCACGCAAGGCTTCGGTATCTAAGCCGAACTGTGCGGCAATTTTTCCTTCAAAAAGCGTGATGTAATACTCGCCGTCGTCATCAGCTCGCACGACCTTAATCACAAGGTTTTGCAAATTGCGCACCGTTTCGCGGAAATCCTCGCGCAGAGCCGATGCCAGAGCTTCTTTTGCGTTGTCGCGCTCGGCTTCGCGCTTTTGAATTTGCTCCAGCATCGTATTGAAGCCATCGGTGAGTACCCCGATTTCATCATCTCCGCCACGCAGTTCTGTATTGAAGCGGGCAGAGTAATCATTAGCGTTGGAAATATGCTTCATCACTGCCGCCAAGCCCAAGAGCCGCCGCGAAACCACGCGCTGCAAGAGCAAGGCAAGCACGACCGACAATCCCGTAAGAACCGCACCAATACCCGCCATTTGCAATGCGGCGGAACGTATTTCAGTATTCAATTCATTGGTAGAAAGCCGCAAATGCAACACGCCGTAATACTCGTGTTTGAAGATAATGCGTTGGTACAAAGCAAGTGCGGTATCGTTAAAGGTGTGGTAGCGTTGAGTGGTGCTATCAAAGCTCAACGTCGTAGGCAAGATGCCCTGAGAAGGCAGGTTTTGCGCTTCTTGCGAGGTGTTTTTTTCAGAATCATTGTAAAATTCCGCAAAAAGATTGCCAGATTTATCATACACGGCTGCATAGCGCACCGCCGTTACAGACGACAAGCGCGTCAAGGCTTCATGCGCATCATCAGGATTTTGGAAAGCAAGCGAGGGCGTGCAGTAATCCCCAACAACTTGTGCGAGTGCTGCCGAACTCCGCACCATATCTTGCTTTGCAGAACGAACATTTTTCACAACAATAAAAGAAAACCCCAGCCCCAACGCCAGCACCGTACACAGCAAAATAATGCTGATAAGTTTACTGCGGATGGATAAGTTTTGAAGCCATTTCATTGGCGGGTTCTCCGTGAAAATTCGATGTAGATGCTCTTTGAGGCAAGTTGGAGGAAGCATAAGCAACGACAACCGTGCCGCACAGCGCATAAAACATCACCTGTGAGCGCACTCACTTCTCATTCTTTTGCACAAATTTTATTATTGATGTTGCCTCAGCGCATGATACGTAAATTTTCGATAATTCCCCAAATTTCTTCATGCAGCGCATCAACATTTTGTGCGGCATTGAGCATTTTTACGCGCTCGGGGAAATCGCGGGCAAGCTGCGTGTAGCCCTGAATCACGCGCTCAAAAAAGGCATCGCCAGCAGATTCAATTCTATCCGCCGTTTTCTCTGAGCAACGCGTTTTTGCCTCTTGCAAAGGAATGTGGAGAAAAAAGGTGCAATCCGGCATGATTCCTGATGTTGCGAGCATATTTGCTGCCTGAATGTCAGCGAGATTCAAAGCACGTCCAAAGCCTTGATAGGCGGTCGTGGAATCAATAAAGCGGTCGGAAATGACAATTGCACCTCGCTCCAACGCGGGACGAATACACGTGTCCACAAGTTGTGCGCGAGCGGCTGCATACAGCAAAAGCTCGGTACGAGAAGTCATGGAATTATGGGATTTATCTAGGACAATGGCACGAATAGCTTCGGAAACAGCAGTATTTCCTGGGTCGCGGACAAAAAGAACTTCTTGGGGAACGGAAGACTGGAAATGAGTAACAATGCGCTCTTGCAACATTCGTGCTTGCGTGGACTTGCCGCAGCCGTCTATTCCTTCAAAGGTAATGAACATGGACTATCCCCTCTCGGTGGCGAAATTGATGGTACATACACACGTAAAATGCTACGCACCCACAATTTACAACCTCTCGTTCATACCTACAACACACAATTTGAACATTTCATTTGGACACACAGCCAAATAAAAAACCTCCAACAAACCATTCTATGCGGTTTCTGCTTGAGTGATACGTTCTGAATCGTGCCGGGCGGGGCAGAAAAAAGTGGCATCAACGCAAGAAAGCAATTATGCGAAATAATCAGCTTTCTCATGCGGCTTACGATACCGTAGGTTTCTGCTCTGCTCGAAACGGCAAAGCGCGTATCAGCAAACTTCTTCCGCAGAGACAATACGTTACACGATGCTTCATTTCCCCAAGCTCGTGTGGACGCGCCTCCTGAAATCCTGACATCACATCAAAAAAAACCGAAGAGCAAGCAACAAAGTAAAAATGCCACAAGCCAGCATTGACGCTATTCTCAGACCTTTCAACCTTATCTCTTATCCTTCTGCCTTTTCCTTGCCCTCCAGAATGAACACAAACTCTCCTTTTTGTTGAGGGCGTGCGGCAAGTCGTTGCAAACACTGTTGTACAGTTCCGCGAAGGAACTCTTCGTACATTTTCGTTAGCTCCCGCGCAATACAGATGCGGCGGTGTTCTGAGCCATATTCACAAAATTCTTCTAATAATTTCACTGCTCGGTGCGATGATTCATACAGAATCACTGTTTCGGTGCGCTCCAGCAGCGATTTCACAAAGGTTTCGCGCCCTTTTTTGTGCGGCGGGAATCCCAAAAATGTGAAAGAATCAACTGCCAAGCCGCTTGCCGAGAGTGCTGGAACAAATGCGGTCGCGCCCGGAAGCGGCACAATGGCTATATTTGCGTGAATCGCTGCTTGCACCACGCGAAAGCCTGGGTCGGAAATACACGGCGAACCAGCTTCGCTCACAAGCGCAATCGCTTTACCTTGCTCAATTTCTCGAATCAAATTTCGCGCTTCAGATTCTTCGTTGTAATCGTGATAGGCGCGAAGACGTTCTGGTGTAATGCCGTACAAAGCAAGTAACTGTCCCGTTGTGCGCGTATCTTCGGAGGCAATAATATCAGCGCGTTGGAGCGTTTTGAGCGCACGGAGCGTAATATCATCGCGGTTGCCAATTGGCACGGGAACAAGGTACAATGCGGGTTCGAGGCGTTCTGTCATTGGACAACTATTATTGCTCTATTTGGCGCATGGCAAAATCTTTGAATAATAGGTAAAATCAGGCTTCAGTGGCACAGACATTCTTGTCTGTGTTTGTCGCTCGAAACCTTTGCCAGAACTCACAGACAAGAATGTCTGTGCCACTAATGAAGAAATTCCGCCGCGTACTTCAGATTACGATACTAATTTCGATTCTTCCGCACTTGCGCAAAAAATGACTTTAGTATTCCCGCACCTTCGTATTCCAAAACCCCGCTTCGCAGCTCGCATCGGTGGTTTAAGCGTGGATCTTGGAGGATGTTGTAGAGCGTTCCACCCGCACCAGCTTTGGGGTCGGAAGCGGCAAACACCACGCGTGGCAAGCGTGCCAACACAATCGCCCCAGCACACATAGAACAAGGTTCGAGGGTTACATAGAGCGTACAATCCAGTAAACGTCGGCTTCCAAGATAGTTTGCGGCTGCGGTAATGGCAATCATTTCTGCATGCGCGGTGGGGTCTTGAAGATGCTCGGTTTGATTATATCCACGCCCGATAACCCGATTTTCATGGACAATCACCGCACCAATCGGCACTTCTTCCCGCTCAAGTGCTTTCTCCGCCTCGCGAAGTGCCAATCGCATGAAGTGTTCATCGTTTTGCGTGTTCAGCGTAAATTCGGGTGGAAATTCAGACTCAGACATGGAACTCTCTGAAAATAAAACTCTATAACATTAGGACTTTCGCAAATGGCGCAGACAGGAGTGTCTGCGCTACTACTTGATGTAGATTTTACGCGTCTTTGGTAGCACGGACACTTTTGTCTGTGCCACAAAACGAGCATTTTGCGAAAGTCTTAAACATGAAAACTCTGGGCTATTACAATCAAAAAAAGCAAAAAGCAACAACGCTTTCATCATTCAAAAAAACCAGTAAACATCGGGCATTCAAGCACATTTACCAATGATTTTAATGAATGTGTCGCAAAGATAAGAAAAGTTTTTATTTTGTGAAGTACAATCAGCACACCTTGAAAGATTTTTTTTATTCTTCACCATTACCCACCACAAAACGCAGTATTTATGAGCCTTTCAGAGCAGAATCATGGAGTAGCCACCACCGCGCAGCAAGAAACAGCGCAGCAAGAAACAGCGCAGCAAGAATACGATGTCGTTATCATCGGCGCAGGCGCGGCGGGACTGATGTGCGCTATTGAAGCGGGCAAGCGCGGGCGACGAGTATTGGTGTTGGAACACGCAGAAAAAATTGGGAAGAAAATTCTTATCTCTGGCGGCGGACGCTGCAATTTTACGAACATCAACGCCACGCCACGCAATTATCTTTCCGAAAATCCGCATTTTTGTAAATCGGCTCTTGCACGCTACACTCCGCATGATTTCTTGGCATTGGTGGAAAAGCACAACATTCCCTACCATGAAAAAAAACTTGGACAACTTTTTTGCGACAATAGTTCTCGCGACATCGTGCAGATGCTTGAGCGCGAGTGCGAAGACGCAAAGGTACAAATCCGCATCAACACACAGGTTCAAGCAGTTTTTCGCAATGAA
Organism: Ignavibacteria bacterium; assembly: GCA_013298775.1. Classification (GTDB taxonomy): domain Bacteria; phylum Bacteroidota; class Ignavibacteria; order Kapaibacteriales; family UBA4661; genus PH2015. The sequence continues at coordinate 151,611 of JAAFIV010000001.1, forward strand.
GGTCGCGAAAATTTTTCGTTGCAATTATCGGGGAGGGAGCGCATCAATGCTCAATCGGTGGTCATTGCAACGGGCGGCTTATCTATTCCCAAAATGGGTGCGACCGACTTCGGACACCGCATTGCGGCTCAGTTTGGCTTGCCTTGCACAGCAATGAAACCAGCTCTTGTACCATTTACCTTTGCCAGCACGCAACAGGAATCCGCTTTTGGTGAAATTTCTGGCGTGGCATTCGATGCCTACGCAACGTGTAATGATGCGGAGTTTCGAGAAAATGTGTTATTTACCCATCGCGGCATGAGCGGTCCGGCGATTCTGCAAATTTCTTCGTACTGGAACACCAACGACGCGATAACCCTCAACGCTGCACCACATCTGGACTTTGCAGCATTGTGGGAAGAAAACCGTACATCTCCAATTATTCTTAAAAATGTGCTTTCACAGCATTTACCAAAGCGATTTGTAGAAGTATTTTGCCAAGAATATGCGTCGGAGATAGCATCTACGCCATTTTCCAATCTTTCGCGCAAGCACTACGACGCACTGGCTCACACACTCACCGCATGGAATCTCGTCCCAAGCGGAACCGAAGGATATGTAAAAGCAGAGGTAACTGCTGGCGGCATCAGCACTGACGCGCTTTCTTCCAAAACAATGGAAGCAAAAACTGTACGCGGCTTGTATTTTATTGGTGAAGTTGTGGATGTGACGGGTTGGCTGGGCGGGTATAATTTTCAGTGGGCGTGGGCTTCTGGCGTGGCTGCGGGGCAGGTAGCGTAGAAAACGCGTAAAAAATGCAAGATTGTTAAAAATGAAAATATATGCGAAGCAAAAGCTAAGTTATTGATTTTTTTGACGCTGATTGAACTGACTTCACTGAAGAACACAGATTTTTTTGAAAACATAGCACTGTTTTGACCTTGCTCAACATGATTGTACATCAGCGTTTATCAGTGAAATCAGTCCAATCAGTGTCAAAAACTATCTTTAAACTTCGCACAATATAGACAAAAAGACAGATGGACATGACGGACGAAAGAAATGTGTTGCAACGCACATTTTTTTCTCGTAATTTTGTGACATGAAAACAATCACGAAAATAGCACTGAAATCAAGCGAGCGAAGCGATGCCGAGCAAATTGGCACAGAAAAAGCATTACCACTTGCTGTAAACCCAGCAGAGGTGCGTCATGCGGCGGTGGACATGCCGCATTTGGTCGAAGCCGCTTTCAATCTCTTCGTTGCGGCAGATTACCTTCGCGGGCAGTTCGATTCGGTCTGCACAAAGCATGGAATCTCGCATACGCAATACAATGTATTACGAATTTTGCAACGAGCCTATCCCGAAGGGCATTCTCGGTGCGAAATTATTGACCGCCTCGTAGAACGCGCACCAGACACCACGCGGCTCATTGACCGCCTTGAGCAGCAAGGCTACGTGGAGCGTATTCGCTCGCTGGAAGACCGCCGCTTGTCCATAGCACGGATTACGCATAAAGGCTTGAATATTCTGGATGAAATCACGCCGTGCTTTGAATCGGTGTGGCAAGAGCTTACCTGTAAGGTTTCTCGCGCTGAAAGCCTGATGTTGGCTGAGATTTGCGAGAAAATTTACGCTGGTGGCTATTGTAAAGAAGTGCGGATTGAAATGTGAGTTGCGACGGCAAATAGGCACAAAGAAATAGTGTTGCAACAAATTTTTCTTCTCCCCGTCTTATCACAAAAAACAACGACAATCCAACGAACTATAATCCAACGAATACCAATCTAACGAATACAATCTTCTATCTTCACTTTTCATTTTGACAAGGACACCACAATGAAATCCTACATGGTAACAATCGAACTCGGCGAATTTACCGAAGAATTTATGTCGCTGATACCCTTGCAACGCCAGCAAATTAGCATCTTGATGCAAAGTGGTCGCTTGACCACCTACGCCGTTTCTATGGACCGCAGCACGCTTTGGATAACGATGAATGCTGAAAATGAGCAAGAAATTGAAAGCCTCATTACGGCAATGCCTTTGCATAAATACTTACACATTTCCAGCGTACAAGATTTGATGTTCCACGAGCGAGCAGTTCCGCAAACACGTGTGAATTTCCCGTCGTTTTCGTTGAATTAAACGCCTTTTCACCATTCTTCTTATTGCGCCTCACAGCGTACCAATACTAGCACTATGCCAACAAAAGTTATCATTAAAAACAATGGACCAATTCGCTTAGAAGGCGAATTTGAACTTTTCGACGAAAACGGCAAACAATTCAACACCGAAGGCAAAACCGCGCTTTCGCTCTGCCGTTGCGGACAAAGTAGCAAAATTCCTTTTTGCGACGGAACGCATAAAAGCTGCGGCTTCACTTCTACCGTAGAAGCCGCGTAAACACTTGCTTTGTAGGATATATTTTCACAACAACGCCGCTTATTTCGGAATTGAAATAAGTGGCGTTGTTTGTTATTCCCTTTCGGATGATAGACTGATAACGGGTAGAAATTGCACAAGTCAAACCCGCCCGACGGCAGCGTTCTGGCACTCTTCAGCCGCCGGACGGGGAAGAGCGTCCTACCCTTGTTGAGTATAGAACCGCAGTTTCCGCCCAAGCACCGCATCATTGCTGGTAGAACAGGATGGAATTATCATATTTGTTCAAGGGAAAATCAATTTGAGCCAACGTTCTTTGCATAAAAAGCGTAAATTGCGTTCTTGTACCGCGTATTCTTCGCACGTATCATTTGTGTTCTCCATCTGTCTTCATATCCCCCTCAATATTGCCCATGAAAAAGAAAATTATTCAGGAAAATCCAGCATTGCAGAGCGTTCTCACGACGGAAATACCGAAACGGCTTTCCGTACTGCCCTTGCGCGAGGTCATTGTTTATCCGCATATGATTTTCCCCGTCCTCATTGGGCGGGAATCCTCATTGCAAGCGGTTTCGGAGGCGTTGAAGCGCGAGAAATATATTTTCCTTTCGGCGCAAAGCAATCCTCTCGCTGAAGACCCGCGTCCGGGCGATGTGTACGAAGCTGGCACCATTGCAAAGATTATCCAAATTGTGCGCTTGCCGAATAATCTTATCAAAATCCTTGTTGATGGTGTGGTGCAAGGGCGCGTGATTGAATTCACAGAAGAAGAAAGTTTCATGGAGGCGGATATTGAAATTGTTCCGCCGAGCGAAGAAAGCGACAATCCAGAATTGCAAGCAATGATGCGCCATGCAGCCGATTTTTTCAAGCAATATGTTCGCACACATCGCGGCATTCCGCCTGAAGTTTTGACCGCATTTGACAACCTTCAAGACCCCGTCCGGCGGCTCTACTATGCGGCGGCGAACATCGAAACGCCAATTGACGAGAAACAAGCAATTCTTGAGAAGTTCACCTTGCAAGAGCAATACTTTATACTTGTGTCCTTGCTCACCGCCGAGCTAGAAGTGCTGCGCCTTGAGCAGGATATTGATGATAAAGTGCAGGAAACAATTCAAAAGACGCAAAAACGCTATTTCATTCAAGAACAGATTCGCGCTTTGCAGCTGGAACTGGACGAAGAAGAAGGGGAGGCATTTCCAGAATTAATCAAAATTCGCGAAGACTTGGACAACGCGAACATGCCGCTCGAAACACTCAAGAAAATTGATGAGGAATTTGAAAAGCTCAAAAAAACGCAGCCCATGATGCCCGAATACGGCGTGCTGCGCAATTACTTGGAACTCGTGGCAGCCTTGCCCTGGAGCCATGCAACCGCCGACACGCTAGATATTACGCACGTTCGCACCATTTTGGATGAAGACCACTTTGGCTTAGAAAAAATCAAAGAACGCATTATTGAGTACATCGCGGTTTTGAGTTTGGTCAAAGGCGTACAGGGGCAAGTTCTCTGCTTTTCGGGACCGCCGGGCGTAGGCAAAACCTCGCTTGCCCGCTCTATTGCTCGTGCCTTGGGGCGCAAATTTGTGCGGATGTCGCTTGGTGGCGTGCGCGACGAGGCGGAAATTCGCGGACACCGCCGCACCTACATTGGCGCGATGCCCGGACGCATTATCCAGAGCATGAAACGTGCTGGTACGGTCAATCCCGTCATTTTGCTGGATGAAGTTGATAAAATGGTGACAGATTTTCGTGGCGACCCCTCCGCCGCGCTCTTGGAAGTGCTTGACCCCGAGCAAAATTCAGCCTTCAACGACCATTACCTCGAAGTGGATTACGACCTTTCCAAAGTGCTGTTTATCGCAACGGCAAACGTGAAATACGACATTCCCGCGCCGCTTTTAGACCGCATGGAAATTATTGAGCTTTCCAGTTATTTAGAGTTTGAAAAAGAGCAGATAGCTCATCAGCACTTGATTCCACGCCAGTTAGAGAAGCACGGCGTTCAGGAATTTCCGATACAATTCACCAATGATGCCATTTTGGAGCTTATTCGCAGTTACACCAAAGAAGCGGGCGTGCGGAATTTAGAACGCCAAATTGCTGCGGTCATTCGCAAAACCGCACGAAACATCGTGTTTGATTTGAGCAAAACCGAACATGAACTGACCGAAGAAGCCCGTCAAACAGAAACCGCAGCCACGAAACGCCCGCGTAAAAAAGCACTGCATCCCGATATTGCCGAAGTAGCAGAACTCGTTTCGACCGAAACAACTGCTGCTGCAAATCCGCATAAAATCAAGGCTCGCGAGCAGGTGCGGACGGTGGAGCGCGAGATTACAGGCGCACTCGTGCATGAATATCTCAAAACGCCCGTCAATCGCAGACGCGAGAAGGAATTGAGCGATAAAATTGGCGTTGTTACAGGGCTTGCATGGACGAGCATGGGCGGTGATATTTTGCCCGTCGAGGTAACAATTATGCCATCGTCGAACAAAGAAAAACTCACGCTCACAGGCAAACTGGGCGATGTGATGAAAGAATCTGCAATGGCGGCGTTGTCGTATGTTCGGGCAAATGCAGAAAAGCTCGGCATGAGCAATGATGCGCTTCAGGAGCGAGAAATCCACATCCACGTTCCCGAAGGTGCCATTCCCAAAGATGGTCCATCGGCGGGAATTACGATGACGATGGCACTTATTTCGGCAGCCGCACAGCGTCCAGCACGGGGAGACGTTGCAATGACAGGCGAGGTAACGCTTCGCGGGAACGTGCTTGCTATCGGCGGTCTCACGGAAAAGCTACTCGCCGCAAAACACGCTGGCATCACGACCGTGCTGATTCCCAAAGAAAATGAAGTAGATTTATTAGAAATGAATGAACAAACGCTTGCGGGCTTGCGCATTGTCCCAGTGGGTCATATTAGCGAGGCTTTGGGCGAAGTGTTTCGGAATTGATGCTGGCGTAAGTGAGGATAGAAGAATGTTATTTTTATAGGACTTTCGCCAACTTCACAGGCAAGAATGCCTGTGCCACTATAAATCGTATAAATAAGCGAGCTTTAGTGGCACAGACATTCTTGTCTGTGTTCTTCTCAAGCACATTTGGGGGAAACCCTTATACCTCAACAATACAAAAAAAATCAAACCATAATATTTCCCAATGCAGCTCCAATCCTCCATTCTCGACTTCCTCCGCGACCTCCGCGCAAACAACACGCGCGAATGGTTTGCCGCAAATAAAGACCGCTATTTGGTGCAAAAAGCCGCGTTTGAAGATTTTGTTACCGCATTTCTCTTCGAGCTTGGCGAAATAGATGAGCGTTTACGCGGCTTGGAGGCAAAATCGTGTATTTTTCGTATCCACCGCGATACGCGCTTTTCGCACAACAAAGACCCGTACAAAACCAATATGGGTGCGAGTTTCAGCCCAAATGGGAAGAAAATTCAATCGCCCGGATATTACCTGCATTGCGAACCAGAAACGATATTTTTTGGTGGTGGAATTTACATGCCCGAAAAAGACGCGCTTGCAGCGATTCGCAAGGAAATTGGAGAGTTCGGCGACGATGTTCAAGCAATTCTCGACCATCCAGATTTCAAGAGCTTTTACGGCGCACCAAGCGGGAATGTTTTAGAGCAGGAATTGCGTCTCAAGAAGCCGCCCAAAGGCTTTGACGCAAGCCACAAGCACGTTGAACTCTTAAAACTCACGAGCTTTGTTGCGACGCGCAGCTTCAGCGACAAACAAGCGTTATCGAAAAATTTTCTCGCGGAGTTGCGGCACGGCGCAGAAATCCTCAAGCCTTTCAATGATATGCTGGAATTTGCGATAAAAGGCGAGAAAAATTAAGCAAGAACAATTTCGCAATAATTCACCTCAACACCGCTTCAATTCGATATTCTCATCTTTATTACACAATGCAAAACTCCTCTTCTCTCAATCTCGCTGAAAGCACTATTTGGATAACAGGCGCAAGTCGTGGTATTGGCGCGGCATGCGCGAAAGTGCTGGCACGCACGGGCGCACACCTCATTCTTTCGGCTCGCACGAAGGACGCGCTCACGAACACAACGGCAAGCCTGCACGCGGAAGCGCGATATACGCTTGTTCCGTGCGATGTCGCCTCAAACGCTAGTATTCAAGCGGCATACAAAGAAATCGCTTTCCAGCGCGGCGCGGTAGATATTCTCATCAATAATGCTGGAATCGGCATATTTGCTCCCTTTGCGGAACTTTCGTCTGATGACGTAGAAACAATGCTGCGCACCAATCTTCATGGTGCAATTGCTTGTACGCAAGTAGTGTTGCCGTCTATGCAGGAACGCGCTTCGGGAGTGGTTGTCAATATCAATTCTGTTGCGGCAGTAAAGACATTCACAGGGGCAAGTGTTTATGCGGCTTCTAAGGCAGGTCTTTTGGCAATGAGCCGCGTGCTGCGCGAGGAAGTGCGTAAGGATGGCATAAAAGTTATTGATTTACTGATTGGTGCCACAGCAACGGATATTTGGAGCGCAGAATCGCGCAACGAATTTGAAGCACGCATGATGCAGCCCGACGACATTGCAGATGCGCTGCTCGCAACGCTTCGTCTCCCGCCGCGCACCATGCCTGAAGAGCTCGTATTGCGCCCGCAGCAAGGAGATTTGTGAGGAATATTCGTTCAAAAAACCTTTTCAATCTCAATGAATACAGACAATCTCACCAACGCCAGTAATTACGGGCTTTCACAGCTCTTTCGCGCAATTCTTTTTGCCACCATGCTTTCGGGAACCTTGGATATTTGTGCTGCGTGTCTTCATGCGTACATCCAGTTTGGTTTTACGCCCGTGCGGGTTCTCCAGTTTGTTGCGAGCGGCATTTGGGGACAAAGCGCGTATTTGAGCGGTTCACAGGGCGCATTGGCAGGGTTGGGGGTGCATTATATGATTGCCTATTTTTGGTCGGTGGTATTCTTTTTTTGTTATCCGTATCTGCTGCGGTTTCGCCCAAACATCTCACAAAACCTTGTACTTACGGGATGTATGTATGGTGCGATTGTCTGGCTCTGTATGACGTTCCTTATTCTTCCCCAAACAAATGTCGTCCAACGCCCCCTGCAAGCACTTTCAGCAAGCATTGGTGCGTCAATCCTGATGTGCTGTATCGGTATGCCGCTTACATGGGCAGCACGGCGATTTTTTCGCAAAAATCCTGATTTGCTCGGCTGAGTACCTGGTTCTCGTGATACAAAATAGAGCGAACAATAATAACAGGAGAGATGCACCAGAGCGGAGTTGTTTGGTGTAATACAGGTTTGGTGTAATACAGGTTTGGTGTAATACAGTATGTACGGTAGAGAATTAAAAAAGTCGTGTGGTACTTATCTGCATTGCATCTGGTTTTAATCTTAACGACATTGATAGATAAAACAGAAAAAGCTCATCAAACTAGGTTTGATGAGCTTTTTCTGTTTTTCTTTTGTGATCCCGGATGGTCTCGAACCATCGGCCCTTTGATTAAAAGTCAAATGCTCTACCGCTGAGCTACGGGATCTTCCCGCTTTATGTACACACAGCGTGTATAAATAAAGAGCTACAAAGATACAACTATTACGAACAAATGTCAAACATTTTTTTATTTTTCGTGCTTTTGAACTGAAAAACAAGCAATTTGCACCTGCCCACAATCAACAACACTCTACGCTTTTTGCTCTATGCAACGTTCTTCATTTCTCGTGCAGTTCCTCGCTTTTTTGCGCCGCTTCCTGACGCAACTTGGCGTATTTTCTGAACATACCGCCACACTCTCGCCCGAAGTAGAGAATCGCATCGCGCTTGAAATCTTGAAGATTCAACAACTCCGCGTGATAATTCTCATTTGCTTGGGAACCGTCGCAACCACGCAAGCATTTGTCACAGAATTTCTGCTTCCGCCATCGTCGCGGGCGTTGCGGGGCGTGTTCCAAAACTTTTCGCTTATCGAATGGGGCTTTATCATGCTTGGCGCGACCTTGTATGAAGTAGGCGCGTTCGTGGTTGCCCGCAAGGCAATTCGCACGCGGGCGGTGCCGCCTGTGTGGACGCAGTACCTGAGCCTGCTCGTCGAAATGAGCTTCCCAACTATCGTGATACTCTTCCAGGGACCGCTTATCCACCCACTTTTTGCTGTACATACACCGTTTATTCTCACGTATTCGCTGTTTATCGTTTTGTCTGCCTTGCGCTTGAGTTTTAAGTTTGGTTTAGTAAGCGGGATTGCTGCTGGAGCGGGATATTTCCTTGTCTATTGGCTTATCACGCCGCAACCGCGCCCGATTACCGCAGAGAATTATTTCTACGCTTCGCCAACGATTGCTCTTGCAAAATCGTGGTTTCTCGTGATAGGTGGCGCAGTAGCTGGTTTTGTGGGCTATCAAATGCGAAAAGTGCTTGCCTTCGCAATTCGTCTCCAAGAAGAGCGCAACAACGTTGTGGGGATGTTTGGACAGTATGTTTCGCCTTCGGTCGTAGAAAAACTCATGGAAGTACAACAAAACTTGGGAAATGATCTCGCTGGCGAAGTGCGGCATGTAACGGTGATGTTTCTTGACATTCGTGGCTTTACAACATTCTCTGAAAAGCGCACCCCGACTGAGGTTGTGCAATACTTGAACACACTTTTTGGGCATTTAATTTCCACCGTGAATGCACATGACGGTATTGTCAATAAATTTCTTGGCGATGGCTTTATGGCGGTCTTTGGCGCACCTTTTTCGACGGGAACAGACTCTGCCAATGCGTTTCGCGCCGCACTCGAAATGACCGCAAAAGTAGAAGACCTCAATCGTTCAGGTGAAATCCCTGAAACCCGCATTGGTATTGGTATTCACACTGGTATTGCCGTTACGGGCAGTGTTGGCTCGGAGGAGCGCAAGGAATACACTATTATTGGCGATACAGTCAATCTCGCCTCACGCGTGGAGCAATTGACCAAAGAATACGCGGCGCAAATGCTGATAACCGCAGCCGTATTTGAGAAATTGCGTGTGGAAATGTCGCATCACGAACACAGCGAAAAATGCCGCTTCGAGAAATTACCGCCCGTTCACGTCAAAGGTCGCAACGAGCCTGTGGTGATTTACAAAGCTGCGTAAATAAAGCTGCGTAAACATTTCCTCACGAAAAATTCCTTTGCGCAAATGCCTCTGAACGCCTAAATTACGAGCTTTCGACGTGATACACGATTCCACAATGCCATTGCACAATTTCTTCTTTTCACAATTTTGTTTACAATTTTCTGTGGGAGTTCAGGACTATGCTCGAAGCCTTGCAACAACGCTTTACAACCGACCATTACACCGAAGAACGCTACAAAGCTCTTCTTGCCGATATTGACAAAACGCTCGGAATGAATGTGGAATTTCGCATCGCTGAAATGCCGCTTTTTCTTTCCACATCGTTTGCAAAAAAGCTCGAAGATGCCGCCATTTCTATTCTTCTGGAATGTATCACGCCGGAATATCTGAAATTTGCCGCGCCCTCGCTCGAAGACCGCTATACTGTACCGAATCAGCATGCGCATCCCTTGTTTGGGATTGTGGATTTTGCCGTTACCAAAGGTGCGAATGGTGAATACGAGCCGAAGCTCATTGAATTGCAGGGTTTTCCGTCCTTGTACGGTTTTCAGTATTTGTACGCACAGAAAGCTCTCCAGCATTTTGAACTCGACCCGCGTCTGTACTACACTCTCAGCGGTGTGAAGCCAGAGGAATACTTGACAATGTTGCGGAAAAATCTCTTGAACGGACACAATCCAGAAAATGTTGTTCTCATGGAATTGCGCCCCGATGAGCAAAAAACACGTCCTGATTTCATTGCAACCGAGCAATTAACTGGTGTTCGCGCTGTGGACATCTGCTCGCTGAAAAAAGACGGTAACAAACTTCTCTATGAGCGCGACGGCAAGTGGATTCCCATTCACCGCATCTACAACCGCGCAATTATTGATGAATTGGATGATGCAAAAGCTGTCATTCCGTTCAATTGGAATGATGATTTAGACGTAGAATGGGCGGGGCATCCGAACTGGTATTTCCTCATCAGCAAGTATTCTATGCCGTTTTTGAAACATACATCCGTGCCGAAAACACACTTTTTGCATCAAATGCCGGAAATCCCACAGGACATGGAAAACTACGTCCTAAAGCCGCTTTTTGCCTTCGCGGGCAAGGGCGTAAACGTCGCGCCGACTCGCGCCGACGTAGAAGCTGTTCCCGCCGCAGAGCGCGACAAATGGATATTGCAAGAGCGCGTCCACTACGCGGAAGCTCTGTACACGCCAGAAGGCATGAATAAATCAGAAGTTCGCATTTTGTGCATCTGGGAACCGGGCGCAGCAAAGCCAATCCCTATTTTATCGCTTTTGCGCTCAGGACGAGGTCCGATGCTGGGTTCACGTTACAACCGCGTTCCTTGGACGGGCGCGTCGAGCTGCTTCTTTGGTGATGATGCGATTTTTCGTGCGTGAGGCATTATTACCAAGAGTTTCATACTCAATAAATTTTCCCCGAAGCCGGATTACCACGCTTAATCCGAGTGTGAACAAAATTTTGTGTACCCCCCTCACCCCAACCCTCTCCCAGAGGGAGAGGGCTTCAGAATATATTAACGTTCTTTGTCTTAGCTCCTTCTCCTTTTGGGAGAAGGCGGGGGATGAGGGAACGTTTACACAAAATTTCTTGCACACTCCTTAATCCGGCTTCTTTTTCATGGTTTTTTAGCCGAAACTTTTTTAGCAGGAATTTAGGTATATCATGTTTTTAGATAGAGCGGTCATCAGCATTGCCTCTGGCAATGGCGGTAATGGAATTATTCACTGGCGGCGGGAGAAATTCGCTCCCAAGGGCGGTCCCGACGGCGGTAATGGCGGACGCGGCGGCGATATTATTTTTGTTGCGAATCCGAATATGTCCACCTTGCTTGATTTTCGCTATAAACAGCATTACCAAGCCGCACACGGCAAGCCAGGTGGTGGTGCGAACTGGACAGGCAAAAGTGGGAAAGACACCGTCATTCAGGTTCCTTGCGGCACGATTATCCACGACGCAGAGACAAACGACGTTCTCGCCGACCTCACCGAAGCTGGGCAGGAAGTGGTACTGGCTGCAGGCGGACGCGGCGGACGCGGCAATTCAGAATTTGCTACCTCCATCAACCAAGCTCCGCGCTATGCCGAAGAAGGCAAGCCGGGCGAAGAAAAAAGATTGGCATTAGAATTGAAGCTCATTGCTGATATAGGCTTAGTTGGATTTCCGAATGCGGGAAAATCTACCTTGATTTCCTCCATTTCTGCGGCAAAGCCGAAAATTGCGGATTATCCCTTTACAACGCTTGTTCCAAACCTAGGAATTGTCTCGCTTTCAGAGGATTCGCACCGACAATCGTTGGAAAGTTTTTGCGTGGCAGATATTCCGGGCTTAATCGAAGGAGCGCATACGGGAAAAGGCTTGGGATTCCAATTTTTGCGCCATGTTGAGCGGACGCAGGTTCTCGTGTTTTTGCTCGACCCACTTTCGGAAATTCCGCCCAAAGACCAATTCAAACTCTTGCGCAAAGAGCTGAAATTATTCAACAAAGAACTCGACACAAAAGAGCGTATTATCTGCTTTACCAAGATGGACGCGCTTACGGACGACGATAAAACCACGTTCCGCAAAACAAAACTTCGTGGTGAAGCCGCTGCGCACTGCATTTCGGGCGTTTCGGGCGAAGGCTTGGAAACACTGAAACGTGCTATGTGGAATGCCTTGCAACGCGCACGGAATCTTGAGTTGTGAAATACCCTGTGAGGCTCTCAATTCCTATTGAGGGTCTCACTACGCGCTCTGCTACTCCAGCGCAAGTGCATGAGAGCCTCACAAAGAATTCAGCCCCTCACGCTCATTCATCAGCACCATTTCTCAGAATACTTCGACGTAACCCGATGCCGCAAAACCGCGTCATATCTTGCTTGCCGTGCCACGCGCTTCTTTCCGCGCTGTGGCATTACGCGCTTGTGGGGATGTTGTTTTGTAACACCGTAGCTCTCCAAAGCAAGCAAGAACAACGCACACAGCCAACAGCACGTGCCTATCCGCATCAAAACAACGCCGCCTCCAACTCTGCTTACAACTTTGCACGGATTTCGATTGAGCGCGGTTTATCGCAAAGCTCCGTTTATACGATGGTGCAGGACAAGCAAGGTTTTATGTGGTTTGGCACGCAGGACGGCTTGAATAAGTTCGATGGATACTCCTTCACCAGTATTCGCGCCAATAAACTCCTCACAACGCACACGCGCACGGTGTTTCCAAACGGCTGGCTTACGTCGTTGATATGCGATAAACACGGCAATCTCTGGACGGGCATGAACGGCGGCGGCTTAGTCTTTACGCACCGCGAAACAGGCGCATTGCTCGTGATGAACGACGATACGCTTGCCAGCACGCCAGAGAACGCAATCGCCAGCAAAGAATTATGGGCAAATGCGCGGATTTCCAGCACGTTCATCAATGCGATTCAATGCGACGTGCGTGGGACAATTTGGATAGCAACCGATAAGGGCATTGATTACATCCCAAACCCCCAAGCGCAGTATTCCCTTGCCAAACCGCCTGCTGTCAAGCATTTACAACATCCTTCCCTGAAAAACGGCGTAAATGCTCTTGCAGTTGATAGCGCGGGCAATCTGTGGCTCGCAACATCGCACGCGCTTCTCCGCTATTCAACGCTCCGCCAGACCTTTGATTCTATCAACCTCCCCGACCAATTTCGTGCCGCTCAACCATCAGTCTTCTCACTTTTCATAGACCGTCTCGGGCGCGTCTGGGCTGGCTCGGCGGGAAATGGTATTTTTTTGTATAATCCACTCACCCATTTTCAGCGCGTCATTGCGCATGATGCTCGCACTCCCGCCGCGCTTGAAACCTCGCTTGCGAACAATCGTGTTTTCGCACTACAAACCGATGCACGTGGGTATTTGTGGGTTGGCACCGACGGTGGTGTTAGTATTCTCGAGCAAGATATTTTCACGCTTCCCGACGACGCGCCCGTGCGCTTTACGAATTGCCGATACAGCCCAGTACGGGTGCGCAGTGTAAGCGATAATGCCGTCCGCTCCTTGTACTCCGACCGCTCTGGGACAATGTGGGTAGGAACGCTGGTTGCGGGCTTATCTTCATGGCATCCTATTCGGCAGCGATTTGGCTTGTATTCTCCCGAACTTGGCAATGCGGACTTCCTTCCAAGCCGCATTGTACGGTCGTTCCATGAAATTAATGACACGCTCATCTGGATTGGCACCGATGGCGGCGCAGTACGGTGGAATCGAAGGACTGGTGCGGCGTTCACGCTCCATCCCGATACGCATCCTGTTATGACCTCGCCTCGCGTATGGTCGGTCGTGCCAGACCCACAAAAGCCGGATATTCTCTGGCTTGGCACCGATGGTGGCGGTTTCTACCGCTACGATACTCGCTCGCAAGCACTCCGCCGATTTGATAATTCTGCCAATACTCCAAACAGCCTCGTCAATAATCGTGTACGGTTTATGCGGTTTGATAAAAATGGCTCTCTCTGGCTCTGTACCTTGTCTGGGTTGGATTGTTTCGACCCCAAAACAGAAATATTTACGCATTATGCACACAATCCCGACGATAGCACGAGCCTTGCCAACAACCGTATTCATGCGGTGTTTGAGGATTCACGCGGACGCTTGTGGGTGGCAACGGCACAAGGTCTGAATCTCTTCCAAGCCGCAACGCGCTCATGGCGACGCTTCACCCACACAACAGATTCTACCAGCCTTCCCAGCGATTGGATTCGGAGTGTGATGCAAACACGCGACGGCACGATTTGGGTGTCCACCATTCGCGGCATTTCTTCCTACGACGAGCAGCGCAATTGCTTTCGCACCTTCGACCAAAAACACGGCTTGGCAAATGAGTATGTATATGGAATACTTGAAGATAAGCAGGGTTTTTTGTGGATGGGAACGGATAACGGTTTAGCGCGATTTGACCGCAAAACGGCATCATTCCGCATTTTTGAGCAAGCAGACGGTTTGCAAAGCAATGAATTCAACACCAATGCTTTTTTCTGCAACCCGCATGGAGACTTGTTTTTTGGCGGTGTCAATGGGTTTAATATTATCGAACCAGAAAAGAGCGAAACATATCGGTACATGCCGACCGTGTTACTCACATCGGTCAAAGTGATGAATGAGCAATACCGCGCAAAGCGTGATGTTTCCTTGTCTCCTGAGATAATTGTTTCACACCGCGAGAACATTATTGAGCTTGGTTTTTCGGCGTTTGACTTTTCCAATATCGAACGCGTGCAATACTCCTATCGCTTGGAAGGCAGCATGGATGCGTGGTCGCAGCCAAGTTTGCGGAATTTTATTAGCTTTACCAATCTCCCACCGGGCGCGTATTTACTGCATGTTCGGGCAAGCAATAGCGATAATGTGTGGTCGGAAAATGAAGTACAGGTGCAATTAACGATTACGCCGCCGTTTTGGGCAACATGGTGGTTTCGTGGGCTTGCTGCGTTCTGTATGGCGGGCTTTGTCTGGACGGGCTACCGATGGCGTGTGAGCAGTATTGCACGGCGGAATATGATGCTTGCAGAAGAAGTGCAGTACCGCACCGCCGAACTTCGTGAGCGCAGTTTTCAACTTGAGCAAAGCAACCAAGAGCTTTCGTGGGCAAATGACCGCTTACACGAATTAAACAATGAAAAAAATGCACTGCTCGGAATTGCTGCACACGACATGAAAACACCGCTCGGAACAATTTTAACAATTACTGAACTTTTAGAAGATACAAATCATCCGCCAAATACGGAGGAAACACGCGCCTTTTCGAGCATGATTCGCCAAACAGCAGAACGGATGCTGGGCTTGGTGCGGCAAGTCTTGGATATGAATATGATTGAAGAAGGCAGACTGCAACTCAGTTTGCAGGACTTCGACCTCCGCGACACCTTGAATAAAGTCATTTTTGATGCACGTGCCTTGGCATATCCCAAAAATATCACGCTCCATTTCACGCCACCGCCAGAGGCATTGTGCGTTCATGCCGACCACATTGCCACGATTCAGTGCTTGGAAAATATCCTTTCCAATGCCGTTAAATACTCACCTCTCGGCAAAAATGTGTGGATGGAAGTAGAGGAAAAACAAGAAGGAGATAAGACCGTTGTGTGCGTGAGTGTGCGCGATGAAGGGCAGGGATTAACCGAAAAAGATAAAGAACGCCTGTTTATGAAGTTTGCGCGGCTTTCGGCACGCCCCACAGGAGGCGAGCATTCATCAGGCTTGGGGCTTTCGATTGTTAAAAAATTGCTCGAAGCAATGCACGGTGATATTCGCTGTATTTCGCAGCATGGCAAAGGCGCGACGTTTGTTATCGTGCTGCCACGCGCAAAAGTGCAGTAGTAGCGTAATTGATATACGTCGTCGTGGAATAAAAAAATTGTACAAAAAATGCCTGTACTGCCGATGAATACGAGTTTCGGCAATACAGACATTCTTTTTTATGAGATTTTGCTCACGACTTTACAACGTTGATTCCAGCTTCACTGGCTCCTTCTCAACAGGTTCAAGGCGGTTGGAGAGCTTACCAAGTTTTGCGAGCATATTCACGTGCCATTCGCCGAGTTGATTCGGCAACAAGCGGTATTCCCAGTTTCCATCAGCTTTCCCGGGCGAATTCATCCGTGAACTTGAGTCCTGTGTGAGAATATCTTGCAAGGGGAAAATTGCAAAGAGTGCCGTTGATAAATATCCAGCGCGAATCATTTCCCAGACCACTTCCTGCTCGCTGCTTGCACGTAAGTAGTCGAGCGCGTTGCGCTTGCGGTCGTCGCTGCACGAGCGGAACCAGCCAAGCGTGGTGTCGTTGTCGTGGGTGCCGGTGTAGGCGGCGCAATCGGTCTCGTAGTTGTGTGGGAGGAAGCCGTCGCTTGGGTCGCCGCCTTCGTAGCCGAATTGCAAAATTTTCATGCCCGGCATTCCAAATTCCTTACGCAATGCCGTTACTTCGGGCGTGATTAAACCTAAATCTTCCGCAATCACGGGCAATTCCTTAAATCGCTTTTTCATTGCGCTGAACAGCTTTTGTCCTGGAGCAAGCTGCCACTTGCCTTTCATGGCATTCGGCATACCAAACGGTACTTCCCAATACGCCTCAAAGCCGCGAAAATGGTCCACGCGCACAACGTCGTACAATTCAAAGCATTTCTCAAAGCGGTCGCCCCACCATTGGAACTTATCTTTTTCCATGTTTGCCCAGTTGTAATGCGGGTTGCCCCAGAGTTGTCCTGTTGCAGAGAAGTAGTCGGGCGGCACACCTGCGACGTGCGTCGGCATGGCGTTATCATCCAAGCGGAATGCGTCTTTTTTCGACCACACATCGGCGGAATCATACGCAACAAAAATCGGAATATCACCCACGAGTGCAACACCTTTGCTGTTGGCGTATTTGCGCAATGATGCCCATTGTACGCTGAATTCGTATTGCAAAAATTTGTGCAAATCAATGATGTGCGCGTAGTTTTTGCGAGCCGCGTCCATTGCTTTTTTCTCCAAGAAACGGTCGGGCTGCTCCCATTTATCCCACGGTTGACCGTCGTATTTCGCCGTTTTCAGCGCGACGTAGAGCGCGAAATCTTCCAACCACGCGCTATTGTCCTTGCAGTATTTCTCATAGTTTTTGCGCTCTTCTTTGGAGGCATTTGCTTGGAAATTTGCGAGTGCTTTCTCGAACAAGCCCATTTTGAAGGGAATCATCGCGCCATAATCCACGCGATTATCGGGGAAATTCGGCACATTTTCGAGGTCGCTCTCGGCAAGAAAACCACGCTCTTTCAAGCCGTCAGGGCTGATGAGCAGATGATTTCCCGCCATTGCGGAATAGGAATAATACGGGCTGTTGCCGTAGCCCGTCGGCGTAAGCGGAAGCACCTGCCAGAGGCGCAAATGCGCGGCATTGCAGAAATCCACGAACTGATAGGCAGATTTGCCCATATCGCCAATGCCGAAGCGTCCCGGAAGCGAGGTAATATGCGCCAGAACGCCTGCCGAGCGCGAAAAAAGACGTTGGTAAGAAGAAAGAGCCATAATGATTATGGAGTTTAGAAAAATTGAGGAAAGGTTTGAGTAGTGTACTTGTTTTTATCGTGTTCTTGTAAATGGTCAGGTATGCTTGTTTTCTCGTCGGGCGGCTGTTATCACAAGCGCAGTAGCCGTCCGGCGAGTTTTTTTTGGGAAATCGTGTGAAAGCGTCGCGTGTACACCCGCCGGACGGCTACTGTACTTGTGATAACAGCCGCCCGACGGGATAGTCCTTGATTATCTTTTGGGCAATTTTTCTTTTTTCTTCACCAAAGGGCTTGCCGAAGAAGCCTGTACTGGTGGGCTTGCTCGCTCCACGCCTTGCGTCATGCCGCGCCACAAAACAGGGCGATTCAACAACCATTCAAAACCTTTCAAACGCAAGGTTTGAAGCTGCTTTCGGGCAATGGATTCGGGAATATACTCGCCTTCTACTTTGCCGCGCCAAAGGATATTGTCCAATTCACCGCGCTCGAAGAGGACGCGCACGGTGTCGGCGGCATTTTTCACCGCGCCATCGGGCTGTTTTGTGCGGAGGCTGTCCTCGCTTTCGGATTGCGCAAAATACACATTAAATGCTTTTCCTTCAGCAGAAATTGAACGCATGGTGTCGCGCTGAATGTTGATGATGATATTTTCGCCCGAAAGCTGGTCAATGCGGTCTTGGTGCGCGGTATCGTTCTTGGTTGCGGCAAAGGCGTTGTCGAAAGCAGTGAGGCGGTCGAGCTGCTTGTTGCGGAGTTGAATAAATACCGAATCGCCGCGTAGTTGCGTGGAATCAAGCCACAGAATAGGCGTAGCGGTGGTTGTGGCGTACAGGCGAATGCGCTCAAATGTTTTTTCATAGACCGCCCGTTCTGCGCGTCCAGCGAGCCGCCCGCGTGTCATTTGCACTGCGCCGACTGCAATATACACTTCGTTGCTATCCTTGCGAAATCCTTCCAATACTTGTCCAGCTATACACAAGGTGTCGAGCCGCACAGGAGCATTTTTCTTCGTAATTTTTTCTGATTTTTTTTCAATACTTTTTGCAGAAGAAGACTCTTTATTGCTGGACGAATCCGTACTGTTTCCCGCATCCCGCACGGTATCTATCTGGCTGACCATTGCTTGCCCGTGTCCAGCGTAGTTGCTGACGCGCGTGTAGCGGTCGGCGTGGATGTTGGTGAGCGAATCGCCTTGCAAATACGCACTTGTAAACTTGCCCTGCGCAGTAACGGTGCCGTTTGCAAAGCTGTTTTGCGTTGCGCGGTGATATTCGAGCGAATCGGCAGTGATGATGAGCGAATCATTTTCAATGCGCACTTTACCGAAAAATCGGGCTTGCTTCACAGCCGTAGAATAGCTGCCTGTGCGGGCTTTCAGGTTTGATTTTCCATCGAAAAGCTCTACGCCGCCTCTGCCCGAAATTACCCGCGCTGCGCCGTCGTAGGTGCCTTCTGCGGCTTTCATCGTGGTCGCGCCTTGCGTGAGGACGACGTTGCCAAACACGTCAGCGCGGTTCTGCTCAACGTAGTGCATAGCGCGATTGCAGGTAATCCGCACGGGACCTTGCGTTAAGACCACGTTGCCAATCAATTCTCGCGTAAATCCGCCCGCCGCGCCAACATTGCCAATGAGCTTTTCTGCTTGGAGGAATAAAGGCGTATTTGGTTGTACGTCGTCGGCTTCTTGTGCGAGCAGTGGTGCGACTTGGAGGCACAAAAAGAGAAGAAAGAACAAGAATCGGTGCAGCATGGGGGAAACTTTCGGAGTGAAGTCTTTGACTAGCAAAGTGAGTCTTTGGCTGGTAAAGTGAGACCCTCAATAAGAATTGAGAGCCTCACATATGCTGAAAAATTACGCGCCACCATTTTTCCGCAACCGTGCCACAAAGAAGCCATCGGTACCGTGCTGCGCGGGTGTGAGCGTGAGCGTGTGCGCATCTTTGTGCAAGCCTGGAATGTGAACGTTATTTTCTGCAAAGTGCGGCGCGAGTGCTTCTGGCGTAAAATCTGGGTTTGCCGCCAAAAATGTACGGACAACGTGCTCGTTTTCTTGTGGCATCAGCGAACAGGTAGAATACAGCAACACGCCATCTTCTTTCACCGCAGGAGCGAAGGATTGCAAGATTTCAAGCTGCTTCTGGGCGTGTTTGCGCAAAAGGTCAGGCGTGAGCCGCCACTTCGTCATCGGCATTCGACGGACGGTTCCCATGCCAGAGCAGGGCGCGTCCACGACAACCGCATCGCAGCTTTCTTTGTAGCGTTGGAGCTGTTCGGGGAGCGCGTTCGTCGTGATTTTGCTGGTAAGCTGAATAGTAGAAATGTTCGTCAGCCCGCTTCGCCGCGCTCGTACAGGCAATTCCTTCAAGCGTTGGTATTCCACATCAGAGGCAATAATTTCACCACGATTTTTCTGTAAAACCCCGATATGAAGCGACTTCCCGCCCGCACCTGCACACGCATCCAGCACCCGCCAGCCCTGTTGCGGTGCGAGCGCGAAGCCCGCTAATTGGCTTGCTTCGTCTTGAATTTCAATCGTGCCTTCGCGGTACAAATTGGTCGTGGTCAAGTTTACACGCTGCTCGGAGGTGATGCAGTGCGGTGAGAGCTTGCCTTCACGGGCAATTACGCCGTCATTGCGCAAAATTTCCAGCACACCTGCGCGGTCTGCACCCAGCATATTTACACGCAGCGAGAGCGGTGCTGCACCCAAAAGCGATGCCGCTAATTCCACCGCTTGAAACCAGTCGTGCTGCGGCACGGTGCCTTCTTGCCAGGCTTGCATAATCCAATGCGGTACGGCGTATCGCTTGGCAATAAGCTCCTGTGCGGCTTCTGGGAATTCATCGGCATCAAAAATTGCTTCAATTTCTTCATGCAACATCGTCCAATACTCGTACAATGCCGCCGCGAACTGCACTCCAGCATCTTGGGAGATGGCAGCACGTTCACCAAACGCCTCACCTAAAGCAATAATGCGCCCTTCAAGGTCTTGATAGGGAATGCCAAGCGATTGCTCAATGGTGGCAAACATATTGCCCACGCCGACTTGATTGCCCACCAAACAACACGCCGTAATCACGCCCAATTCGTCGAAGAGCATTTCCGCGCTGCTGCGCCGCCCCACTTTCCCATGTTCTTGTAAATGCGCTTTCACAGCATCGGTATCATGCGCAATGTGCTTCAATGCTTCATGCGCACAGTACGCAAAAACGCTGTGTCCGCGCAAGGAGGAAAATACGGCTTGCGCAATAAATCGGCGTTCTTTCGCGCCAATGTATTTTTTTGAACGAAAATACTCGGAAGCAAGTACGTCTGCGGGTCGGGGGGAATGTTCAATTATCCGCAAAAGCTGGGCGGAATGCCCTAAAAGTGAGGGTAAACGCATAGTGAAGGGGGAAACATCCCAACAACAGAGGGACGTAAAAGAAATGATGAACTACAACTGAAAAAAGTCCTCAACAGAAGATATAATCAGATGTTGAGTGGCACAGACATTCCTGTCTGTGAGTATTGGTGTAAAGTTTCGGGTGAGAAACACAGACAAGAATGTCTGTGCCACTGCCTGATAAAAAGACACATATTCAAAACTTCACCACCAACTTGCCAAACTGACCGCCACGCGCCATTCTATCGAAGGCAGAAACAATATCGGTAAAAGAAAATACAGAATCAACAACGGGAATAATTTTTTTTGCTTCCACAAAACGCAGCATTTCCGCGAACTCCGCATCATTGCCCATTGTTGAGCCTTGCAAGCGGAGTTGTTTCCAGAAAATCATCTGCACGTTCAGCGTTGTTGGGCGACCGTTTGTCGCGCCGTAGAACACATAGCGTCCACCAAACGCCAGCAGCCCCAAGAGCGCGTCAATGCTATCGCCAACGGCAGAATCAATCACGACATCGCATTCGCCATGTTCTTGAAGCAAGGTTTTCTGCCAATCGCTGCTTTTGTAATTGTATGCCCCATGAACGCCCATTTCACGAGCCTTCTGGAGCTTTTGCTCATCACCCGACGTACACAAAACCTTTGCTCCCAGCGCGAGTGCAAACTGCGCCGCAAATTGCGCCACACCACCGCCAATGCCCGTTACAAGGACGGTTTGTCCTGCGGAAATTTCTCCTTGTGTGGTAACGGCGCGGAACGCGGTCAATCCAGCAAGCGGCAAAGCAGCCGCTTGAACATCTGATAAATGCTGGGGTTTCGGGTGAAGATTTGTAATGGGAACAGCGCAATATTCCGCAAATGTGCCATCGGTAGGCATTCCCAGAATGTGATAGGCGCGGTCTTGAACACGAGGATTCTTGCCCCATCCAAGCGATGGATTGATAATAACTTCTTTGCCAAGCCAGTGTTTGTGTGCTTCGTGGTCGGTGCTTACAATTTCTTCTACAACGCCGCAGCCGTCCGAGCCAAGAATCGCGCCGTAGCGGAGCTTTCCGTATTGTCCTTTGCGAATCCACTCGTCGCGGTGATTGAGCGCAGCAGTGTGAAGGCGCACCAGTGCTTGCCCTTGGGCAAGTTCGGGACGTGGAACATCGTCAAGGGAAAGACGTTGTGCGGTGGATTCGTGAAGGCGGAGTGCTTTCATGGTGCTTGATGTTGTGCGGTGTTTGTTTTTTTTGAGGAACAGACAAGAGTGTCTGTTCTACTGAAGCCAGTCTTTGTCAGTAGCGCAGACACTCCTATCTGCGTCTGCTTTGTGCATCAAAAATGCAGAAATTTCGCGCTATTTCCACGCCCAAATTTGCCAAAAAACTTTGCTAAATTCTTATGCTATACCACAAAAAAGTTGTATATTTGAGGCTTTCGTAGTCAAAAAAATTTGGTAATATTTTTCGGCATAAACGACCTCAAATGCGAGCAATTATCCCCGTTGCAGGAGTTGGCAGCCGCCTTCGCCCTCATACATATACTCTTCCAAAAGTGCTGCTGAACGTAGCTGGCAAGCCTATTCTGGGACATATTCTTGATGAACTTGTCCAGCAAGGCTTTGAGGAAGCGACGATTATTACGGGATACATGAAAGAGCTTGTTGTGGACTACGTTACGGGCAATTATCCGCTCAAGGTAGATTTTGTTGAACAGCCAGAACTTCGCGGCTTGGGACACGCACTGTGGCTTGCGCGGCACACTTTTTCGGATGAGCCATTATTCATCATTTTAGGTGATACCATTTTTGAAGTAGATTTAGCAAGCGTCCTCCAAAGCCCGCATAGTTCCTTGGGTGTAAAGACCGTTGAAGACCCGCGCCGCTTCGGTGTTGTAGAAATGAACGGCGACTATGTTCAAAAACTTGTCGAAAAACCTGAAGTCCCGCCAACGAACTTAGCGATTGTGGGTTTATACTACATCAAGCAACCACGCCTCCTCGCGGAGTGTCTCGACCACATTGTTTCCAACGACCTCCGCACACGCGGCGAATATCAACTCACCGACGCACTCCAACTGATGATTGAACGCGGCGAAACCTTCACCACCTTTGGTGTGGAAGGCTGGTACGATTGCGGGAAGCCTGAAACATTGCTTGCCACAAACCGCTACTTGCTGGAGAAAAAACCGCTTCAGCGCGAATGCACAAATACCATCGTGATTCCGCCCGTGTATATTTCGCCGAGCGCAGTTGTGGAGCGGTCTGTGATTGGTCCCTATGCAACGGTTGCCGAAGGTGCGATTGTTCTCAATTCCATCGTCCGTGATTCAATTGTGAGCAATTATTCAACAGTGGACCAATCCATGCTCGACCGCTCTATCGTCGGCAATAATGCTCAGGTTCGCGGGAATTTCCGCCGCATCAATGTTGGTGATTCTAGCGAAATTGATTTTTCAAATTAAAGGATGAAATCTGAGAAATGAAGGATGAAGCGCAAAATATCGTCAAAATTTCATCCCTCAGATTTCATCCCTCATCCTTAAATCTTCTGTCAGTAACCCTTCTATCTTTCATTATTTTCAAGCTATGTCATATTTCTTCACGTCCGAGTCCGTTTCCGAAGGACATCCCGATAAAGTGTGCGACCAAGTCTCCGACGCGGTTCTTGATGCTGTTTTGGCGCAAGACCCAATGGGGCGCGTTGCGTGTGAATCGTTTGCAACCACAGGTTTAATCGTGGTTGGCGGCGAAATTACCACTACCACCTACATTGATTTGCCCGACCTCGTACGCGGCGTTATCCGCGACATCGGCTACACTAAAGCAGAATACCGCTTTGATTGCGATTCCTGCGCGGTTGTAAACGTGATTAACCGCCAATCGCCCGACATCGCAATGGGCGTGGATACAGGCGGTGCGGGCGACCAAGGGATGATGTTCGGCTACGCCGTGGACGAAACACCAGAGCTTATGCCAGCGGCAATTACGTTCTCGCACCGTGTTGTGCATAAACTCGCGGAAATTCGCAAGACAAATTCAGCACTGATGCCGTATTTGCGTCCTGACGCGAAATCGCAAGTTACGCTTGAATACAATGACGACAACTCTATCAAGCGTGTTGATACGGTTGTGGTTTCAACCCAGCACGACCCCGATGCAGAGCTGAAAACAATCCAAGACGACGTGTTGAAACACGCAATTCAAACAAGCATTCCCGCGAATTTGTTGGATGCAAACACGAAATATCATATCAACCCAACAGGCAAGTTCGTTATCGGCGGACCGCACGGCGACACAGGTTTGACAGGACGAAAAATTATCGTGGACACCTACGGCGGCAAAGCTCCACACGGCGGCGGCGCGTTCTCTGGCAAAGACCCGACAAAAGTGGACCGCTCGGCTGCGTACGCGGCGCGTCATTTGGCGAAAAACGTTGTGTCAGCAGGCTTGGCGAAAGAATGTACGATTCAGCTTTCCTACGCGATTGGCGTTGCGCAGCCCGTTTCGGTACTCGTCAATACGCACGGCACGAGCAAAATTGCATCGTCGGTGATTGGTGATTACATCGTAAAAAACATCGACCTCACGCCAAAGGGCATCATTACTCGCTTGAACCTCCGTCGTCCGATTTATCGCGCTTCTGCAGCGTATGGTCATTTTGGTCGAAATGAGTTCCCTTGGGAACAATTAGACCTCGTTGATGCGTTTAAGAAGATTAGTGCGTAATTGCAGCAAAAATACTCGACAATAACCCCTAACAATTTTACCATTTATTATTCAAAACAATGGCAACAGCAACCAAAAAGTCTCCTGCAAAAAAAGCAGTAGCAAAAGCAGCAACAAAACCTGCTGCAAAGAATGGCGTTCACAAGAACGGCATGAATGGTGCGCACAAAAACGGTAACGGTGCAGCACACAAAAACGGCAACGGCGCAGTTTCTAGCTCTTCGCTCGGTAAAGGTATTCCAGCGAAAAAAGGAAAAGGCACATTCAGCGAGGTTCCGGGTAAATATTGCGTCCGCGACATCAAATTGGCTGAAGAAGGTCGTATGCTCATTCAGTGGGCAGAATCTCGTATGCCCGTGCTTATGCACATCCGCGACAAATACAAAAAAGCACAACCTTTCAAAGGTTTGCGCCTTGCGGGTTCTTTGCACGTAACGAAAGAAACAGCCGTGCTTGTAGAAACATTTGCTGCTTTGGGCGCAGACGTTTCTTGGTCAGGTTGCAACCCGCTTTCTACTAACGATGCGGTTGCTGCGGCACTCGCAAAAGGCGGCATTTCTATCTTCGCATGGTACGGTAACCACGAAGATTTCTACTGGTGTATTGAGCGCACAATTGACTTGAAGCCGCATCTCACGCTCGACGACGGTTGCGACCTCATCAACACCGTTCACGAGAAATATCCTGAGTTCGCAAAGCGTGATGTTATCGGTGGTACCGAAGAAACCACCACAGGCGTACACCGCCTTCGCGCTCGCGCGGCGGCTGGTAAACTCTACTACCCAGTGTATGCAGTGAATGATGCAATCACCAAATGGGACTTCGATAACGTCTATGGTACAGGTCAATCCACGATTGATGGTATTCTTCGCGCTACATCAGTAATGCTTGCTGGCAAAACCTTCGTTGTTGCTGGTAATGGTCACTGCGGTTCGGGCGTAGCGAAGCGTGCTGTTGGCTTGGGCGCAAACGTTGTCGTTACAGAAGTTGTTGCAACATCAGCATTGAAGGCAGTGTTGGAAGGTCAGCGCGTAATGACGATGGACGAAGCTGCGAAAGTTGGCGATATTTTCTGTACCGCAACGGGTGTAAAAGACATCATCCGCAAGAAGCATTTTGAGTCAATGAAAGATGGCGCAATCGTTTGTAACACTGGTCACTACGACGCGGAAATCAACCTCAAAGAACTTGCTTCAATTACCAAGAGCAAGCGTACCATTCGCCCAAATTGCGAAGAATACACACTCAAAAACGGTAAAAAAATCTTCGTTCTTGCAGAAGGTCGCCTTGTAAACCTTGCTGCTGCTGAAGGTCATCCGTCGGAAGTAATGGATATGTCGTTCTCAAACCAGCTTATGTGCCACATCAAACTTGCTGAAGCACACAAAGCAGGCAAAAAACTTCCTAAAGAAGTGATTGATATTCCAAAAGAACAAGATGAGTTTATCGCAGAAACCAAGCTCTCAACAATGGGCATGAAAATGGACAAACTCAGCAAAGAACAACTCGCGTATATCAACGATTACAACGCGGGAACCTAAGAGGAAAGTAAGAGGTTTGAAATATGAAGGATGAAAGTTTCGCCTTTCTATTTCTCCTTTTCAAGAAAAGTAAAAGCCCTGTATGCCAGTTTTTATGCGGCATACAGGGCTTTTCATTTTATGGATTATGGCTCACAAAGTACCATAAAAAATCTTCGTAACTGGTCAGGTATCTTCTCGCCCAAGCGGCTGAGGAGCGCAGAAACGCTGCCGTCCGGCGAGTTGGTCGCTTGCACAACACTCGCCGGACGGCTACTGCTCTTATGATAACAGCCGCCCGACGGGAAGACCTGACCAGTGACAAATCTTCAACAGTGGCACAGACATTCTTGTCTGTGAGTGTTGGTACGGGGTTCAAGTAACAAACACAGACAAGGAGTCCCAAGCCACTGGCACGCGGTTCTATGCGCTCTGAGAGGGTTTTGCTTGGTATTTATATGGTATGAAACCATCATCATTATCTTCAAAGTTTGCCATAAAAAAGGGCTTACATCTGAGTTCAAATGTAAGCCCTGCGCCGATGTTTTCCAAGATGCTTTTGCATCAATCTGCGTGCAATTACGCTACCCGCAATTACGCTACTTTCGCTTTCGCGGTCAAAGTTGCGTAGGTTTCTTTGTGCAGGTCGTATTTTTTCACCGATTCCAAGTACCAGCCTACAAACGAGGTAGCAATGTAAATCGAAGAATACGCACCCGTGATAAAGCCAATCAACATCACAAACGCAAAGCCTTGAAGCACTTCACCGCCGAAAACGGTGATGACCAAAAGTACCAATACCGCCGTAAGTACGGTGTTGATAGTGCGGCTCAAGGTCTCATTGATACTGAGGTTCATCATGTCCAAGAAGGGCATATTTTTGAGCTTCTCGCGGTTCTCGCGGATACGGTCGAAAATAATAACCGTGTCGTGAACGGAGAAACCAATTACCGTCAGCATTGCCGCGAGTGTACTTTGATTTATTTCAAGGTTAATAATGCCCAAATCGTGAACCATGACCGAAATCACAAACGCGATAATGGCATCGTGCAGAAGCGCGACGAGCGCACCCAAACCGTATAAGAACTCAAAGCGGAAGGCAATATAAATCGTAATCATAAGAAACGACAAACCAAGTGCCAAGATAGCTTTACTGCGGAGTTCCGCACCTACTTTGGGACCGATTTTATCAACCTTCAAGAGTGTTGGTGTCGAGTTTGGAAATGATTTTTTGAGGGTTTCCAAAATTGCGGTCGAGGTATAATCTTTTCCAACAACGTTGGGCAAGCGAATCAAAAATTCATCGCTACGTCCGTAGGATTTAATCTCCGAACCCGTGAATTTTGCTTCGTCCATTACCTTACGAACCTGCTCGGTTTGCACCGCAGCACCGCTAAATTTAATGCCGACTTCAGTACCGCCAACAAAGTCAATACCGTAATCCAAGCCCTTAATTGCGACAACGAGCAAACCAATAATGTTAATGGCGATTGACATAAAGAAGAACAAGCGACGCTTGCTCATAAAGTCAATTTTTGTATCGTGAAAAAATTGCATGATAAATTCTCCAAGTTTGAAATGTATTACGCAGTTGCTTTGTCCTCAGCCGGCTGACCAAGGTTGAAATGAGTTGCGCCACGCGAAAGGATAAGCTCAAAGAACACTTTCGAGAGCGTAATACCAGTAAAAAGCGTAACGATAATACCAATCATCAGGGTTACGGCAAAACCACGAATTGGACCTGTTCCCAAATAGAAGAGAATCGCGCCCGTAATCATAGTGGTAATGTTTGAGTCCAAAATCGCGTTAAATGCGCGTTTGAAGCCTTCATCTACCGCCGCACGGAGTGAGCGTCCGCGACGCAATTCCTCACGAATACGCTCGAAAACGAGGATGTTCGTGTCCACCGCCATAGCGAAGGTCAAAATCAAACCAGCGATGCCCGGAAGCGTGAGCGTACCAGCGAAAGCCGCCAATACTGCGATGATAATGATGATGTTTACCGTTACTGCGATGTCCGCAAGAATGCCAGCCGTTGCGTAGTAGATAATCATGAACAGCACAACGAGCAAGGCAGAAATCACGCTGGAAAGAATACCTTTGCGAATAGAATCCTCGCCGAGCGACGGACCAACAACGCGCTCTTCCACGATTTTCACGGGAGCTTTCAGTGCGCCTGCCTTCAAGATAATTTCCAACAAACGTGCTTCTTCAATGTTCGCGCTACCTGTGATTTGCGAGCGTCCGCCTGTGATTTTGTTCTGTACCGTTGGTGCAGAATAAACCCGGTCGTCCAACACAACTGCAATGCGCTTTTTCACATTCGCGCCCGTTACCCGCGCCCATGTTGCTGCGCCGTCGGCGTTCATGTCCATCATTACCATTGGGGTATTGTTGGTTGGGTCGAAGGTTGCTTGTGCGTCGGAGATAACATCACCTGTGAGTTCAGCTTTTGCAAGCACACCGTAGATGTAGTAAATCTTCACGCCTTGTTTTTCGTAGAACGGCTCAGGTTTTGCAGAGATGAGTGCTTGATATTCATTGCCAACAATGCGGCGAACATCATTTCGTGCCATAATTTGCTCAAATTCCGCAACTTGCTCATCCGCAATTTGGAAGGTATAATCGCCTTCAGGGAATTCATTCTTTTCGTAAATCACTGGCACAGGTTGGCGATTTTGCGCGCCTTCTGGCGGATTAAAGAACGTCGCAAAGAGCGAGGTAAACGGATAATCTTTTTTGAATTTCGCACGTTTTTGGTCATCGGTCAAACCCGCGTAGGGGTCTTTTTTCGTCGTGTCATTGCTATTGCTGTTGCTTGCAACGGTCGCTGTTGATGTTGCCGATGCGGTTGCTCCAGAGCTGGCAACGGTGCCTGTTGTCGAGGCTGTTGGTGCAACACCTTTATTTTTCAAAAGTTGGTCAATAGCGTAGAAAGCGCGTACAATCTGAACGTTATTGCGAACAAGTTTGAATTCAAGACGAGCCGTTGTTTGGAGAAGTGAGCGTACTTCTGCTTCATTGTTTACGCCTGGAAGCTCAAGAACGATGCGGCGTGTACCTTGTTTTTGGATGGTTGTTTCGGCAACACCGTATTTGTCAATACGCTGGCGGACAACTTCCATTGCTTGGTCAATCGCTTCGTTGATATTGCGTTCAAGACGTTTTACAATCGCATCTTCGCTGAGGTCGCGGTTATCGCCGGTGTCGTAATACGAGAAAAGTTTACGACCTTTTGGGCGAGCGATTGCATCAAAATTTTTCAGAAAAGCTCCAAGTACGTCATCATCGCCGGAAGCATCTACTTGCTGGCGCGTTTTTTCGATAACTTCAAGGAAAATATCGTCCACTGCTTCACGCATAGCCGATTCTTCCAAAAGGCGCACCACATCTACTTCGAGCGTTACATAAATACCACCTTGCAAGTCCAAGCCGAGTTTGAGGCGGCTGTCTTTTGCCTTGCGCAGTGTTTCGCCGTTTTCTTTGTCGAAAGCAGCGAGAGCGGTCTCGTTCTTTGCATTGACCAACTCTTGACGTTGTTTGTCAAGCTGGGATGCGCGGAACGTCGGAAACAGCAATATTCCAGCCGCGATGAGCGGGAGAATAATAATCAGCCATTTTCCAAGTAATCCTTTTTTCAAGGTTCTACTCCTTCAAATAGTGAAAGTTGTGCAAACAAAACGAAATGGTTTATGTCAAATTTTGAGGGTATTCAACGCCAGCGAATCAAGGAATGATGCGGCTTTGAAAGGGGTAAACTGCGCAAATATCGGTGCATTCCGATAAATTATGCAGACCCGCAATATACGAGGAGTCTAGGAAATAATCAACGAAAATTCATTCACATTCATCAATAATGGCATGGAAATTCATAATGATAGCGTAGAAATGCGAGGAAATCTGGTAGGGAAATCAGGAAAGATATTGAGAATTGATGCGGTTTTTGCGAGGCAGAATAGTAGAGAAGATTGCAAATAGTCCACGAATCTCACGAATTGACACGAATCACGAAAACAATCGAAGCAAATTCGTGAAGATTCGTGCGATTCGTGGACAAATGAAACTATCGCTCAGAAATTTTAGAAATAAACCACAAACTATCGATGCGCACCGTCGTAAAAGTAAGTTCTTTCAAATAGCCAAATTCGGTGCGTAAACGCTGACGGACGGGCGAGAGCGTATCCACACGCTGTGCAGTGATGTCGCGCTTCGTGATGATGCGCCCCAGCCGTGCGATTTCTTCTTGCATATCCAATTTCTCTATCGCCAAGAGCGGGCGTTCATCATCGCTTGCCATCACTTTCATTGCCGCTTGGACGTTGTTGCTGTCAATTTCCGACTTAAAAAGCAGCACCACGCCTTGCGGACTTTCTTGGTCGCGCTCAGTAATGGTGCGGGTATTCGTCGGTTCTTTTACCACAATCATTGCACAAGCGGTGCAAAGGAGGAAGCAGGGAACAATGCTTGCGAGTAAAAGCCGTGAATGCCGCATATAATCTTGCATTGGAGGTTGGAGAGTGTTTTTTCTTGTCATGGTCGCATTTGTACGATGGCGCGGCGAACGCAAGGTTTTACGAGTGCTGCAAGGCTTTTACCGCCTTGATGCTCAATCCCGTTACCCGCGCTATCATCTTGATTTCAAGCCCTTCGGCAAGCAAATTTTGTGCGATAGCGATTTGTTTTGCATGTGCGCCTTGTTCCATGTTTTTCTTTTCCATTGCCTTCAAATCGCGGTAGTAGCGTGTTTTTTCCAAACCGCTTAATGTTGGTTCGACCATAGCTTTTATCTCCTCAAAACTTAGGTTGGGTAATATTGCGGAAATTATGCCGTGGAGCAAGCGCGTAACATTGGAACGTTTTTTCTTCGACATTGGCGAGGACAAAACCTTTTGTACCGTATCAGCAATAATTTCCTTTTGCTTCGGCGCATTCAAAAGCTGTACGATATTGAGCGGAAAATCTGCCAATGCTTCCTGCGGCAATTCATTCAAATATACGATTTTTAGACGACCCGATGCAAGATACTCGCGGTACGCATCTGGTACACCCGCATCAATGCTGCGCTTGGGGAATATCACCACGACACGCCAGTATCCTTGTGGCTGATGCTGGTACAAAAACACCATAATCTCTGCAAAAATACGCTCGTACAGCGTTGCGTCTTTTTGGTACTGCACTTCCACGAAGAAAAATGTATCGTGAAAATCCGCCAGAGCCAGCACACCATCAAGGCGGAAGGACAAATCCTTTATTTCCACCGATTGAAACCGATACGCCGAACTCTTTTCCGTGATTGGCTCTCCCGCAAGGAGCAGCAAGGCTTCGGGCAGAAGCTGGAAGTATTTGTAAAAAAGCGAATCGGATTTCATTGGCTGTATCAATCTCGCGCTTAGGGGCGCGTTACAATGTCATTGATAAACCACTGCGCACTGTTCAGAGCTTGTTCTGGCGATTTTATCCCGTACAATGCTTCTACAATCGCATCCTCCACAACCCGCTCAATATCAAGCCAGTGGCGGTGTATCGGCGAAGTATGCGAGCTTTCTAACTGCTCGACAAATACTTTACGGTATGGGGCAGAAAGCACGTATTCATCACGCATGAAGCGTTTATCGGCGGGAATACCAGCATCTTGGAATTGCTTCAAGAGGGCGAGCGCATTGTCGCCGCTTGTGATAAACAACGCCAAACGCCGCGCCAAGGAAGGATTGCGCGTGTTCCGATTCACCGCGACATACTCTACGCCAGCAAACGACGCGCTTTTCGCGCCAAAGGCTGGAATGAGGGCAACGCCAAAGGGCAGCGAAGGAGATTCTTTCTTGATTTTATCCAGCAGCCACGCGCCCGAAATCCAAAAACCGAGTTTCCCGCGAACAAAAAGATTGTCCAATTCGCGCTGGGTTTCGATAAATCCTGCCCGCGACAAATCGCAGTACATTTGCAGCGCGTCAATGTTTGCGCGGCTGTTGATGACGGGACGGCTGCTATCGTCCAGCACATCGCCACCCGCGCTCCAAAACATTGGTAGAACGCGCTTGTACAAACGATGCTCGTCCGAACCATTCGCGCCAAAGCCGTACACGCGGTCTCTCATGCCTTTTGCGGCTTGTTCATCGCCAAGCGCGTGAACGGCACGTGCCGCGCGAAGTAGCTCTGGTGCGGTCTTCGGCGGCGCATCCATGCCGATTTGCCTCAGTAAATTCTTGTTGTAAAACAGCACCCGTGTATCAACCGTCCAAGGGAGCGCGAAAATGCTGTCGTTGTACTTGGCGGTTTTATGCGTGAATTCTGCAAAATTGTTCAAATGCAAACCCGACTTCGATAAATTCAGCAATACGCCACCTTGTGAAAACTGCGCAACCCAGTCCGAACCAAGCTCCAGCACGTCTGGCGCGGTGTTCGAGTTGAATGCTGCAATGAGCTTCGTTTTGCCGTCGCCCCAGCTTAAATCTACGAGTTTTACTTTGCAGTCGTGTTCTTGCTCAAACCGCGCAACAATTGCCCGCAACGCCTCTCGCTGCTTGGGTTCGCTGCGAAAATGCCAGAAAATGAGGTCTTTGGATTCACCAAATATGGGAACAGTTTCGTCTTCACGCGAGCATTGCCCCGAAAGCAGCATGAGTGCTGATGTTGCAGCACAACAAACAAGCAGAATATGGCGAATAAGTTTTTGCACAATGATTACCTGAAGAAAGAGAGTTTGCGAAGGAAAATTACCGCGCAAGGCGAGTAATAGAGCCAAGTGCAGGCTCTATTGCTTGCATGTCGTCGCCGGCTGTTTGGCGTTGGATGGCGAAGTCGAACTGCACGGCTTCCGTCGGCTTCAAGCCAGCAAATACCACGCGAATAAGCCCTTTATCTGCCTCTTGAATGAAAAATTGCGTGATTTTTATATCGCCCTTCAGAAAGAACGTTGTGGTAATACTTGCAGGCGAAAACCGCGTCCGCACAAGGTTTTCGTAATCTTTGAGGAATTGGTCGTAAGAAATATTTTTCAAACGAATGCTCGAAACGAGCATACTGTTTCGTGCGCGAAAAGCATGAACGGGCTGAATACTGTATTGTGGCGACGCATACGCGGCAAACTTGGTGGCAATATCGCTTGCCGCAAGAGAATTTGGCGAAAGCGGCACGTAATTTCGCGGCGGAGCAAAGGAAACACCCAACGCCACATCATTCACAAACGCGCCAACTTTATCGGCATCAACCGAAAACGCGACCTGTTCTTGGGAATTTTTCTGCTCGTATCTCCCCATCGGGTTCTGCTGAATCGTAGCCGTCGTGCCAGATTGCGGGTTTTGTTGTGAAAATGTATTTTGTGGTGTGGTATTCTGTGCTGTACCATTTTGCTCATCTTTTTTGCACGAGGCGAGGAAAGAGGAACAAAGTACAACTACCGCAAGGCTTGTGGTGATGCGCTGTTGAAGTCGGGTGTACATGTAGGAAGAATAGTGAAATGATTGATGAAGTGTATGGATGTAAGGCTCTCACTTCCCAGTGAGGGTCTCACTTTCGGCAAAGTATCGTGGTCAAAGTGAGAGCCTTTGGTAAGAATTGATACCCTCACGGTTGTTGCGGTTTCTACGCCACCGCAACAGGAAACTCTGCTACAAACGTCGCGCCTTTGCCCAGCTTGCTTTCGCACCAGACGCGCCCACTCATGGCTTCGACGAGGCGTTTGACAATCGAAAGACCTAGACCCGTAGAATGCTCTCCAGCAGTGGGCTGTGCGGTGAGGCGAGCAAATTTACCAAAAAGTTTTGCTTTATCTTCCGCGCTAATGCCTGGACCTTCGTCCTGCACCTCCACGCGCACGTACTGTTGCGCTATTCCCGCACCGCTTTGCCCCGAAAAGGCTGATATTTCCGAGCTTACCACGCGTACCCAAACATTTTTATTGGCGGGCGAGTATTTTATGGCATTAGAAACCAGATTTTCAACGATTTGGTAAAAAATATTCGGGTCGCCGGTGATGAATTTATCAGGTGCTTGGTTGTCGTAGCGAAGTTTGATAGATTTTGCATTTGCTTTTACTTGCCAATCTTGCGCGATTTGCTCCGTGATTTCGCCTGGCTGCACCGGCTCTGTCGCCATTTCGAGCTTGCCTGATTCAATGCGATTCAATTCCAGCAAATTATGGATAATAAGCCGCATCCGCTCTGCTGTAACTTCAACATTACCGATCATTTCCAGCACGTCTTCTTTGCTCATGCGGTCGTAATATCGCTTTATTGCGCTGGCGGACATGACAATTGACGATAGCGGATTTTTCAAGTCGTGCGCTGCAATTGCGAGGAAGTCGTTGAGCTGCTCATTGAGTTCATTCAGTTGGCTGTTGCCAGTTTGTAGTTCTTCATTCGCTTTTTCAATCTGTTCGGCTTGCCTTTCCAGCGTTTTTTGTTTGTGTTCGAGATTGATATTGAGTTCAAGCAATTCATTGTTTGCCATCTCAATTTCACGAGTTTGCTCTTCCAAAATTCCCTGTTGCCGTTGCAGATTGATATTCGCCTCATGCAGCTCCGTATTGGCAAGCTGAATCTCGCTTGCTTGCTCTTCCAACATCTTTTGCTGACGCAGAATTTCCTCGTTTTGCTGCGAAAGAAGTTGGTTCGCTTTCTTTTGCTGATGATTGCTGCGGAACAGCACATACGCCAGCACAAATACCATCACAAACCCAACAGCAAAACTATTACGAATAAGCTGCTGAATTTGATTTTCCTTCGTGAGCAATTCTATTTGTGCTTGTCGCTTTTCGAGCGCGAGCATTGCTTCGAGGTCGGCAATTTTGCGGACACTTTCCTCACCCGTTACGGAATCTTTCAGCGTGGAATACAAAAGTTGATAATCCAGTGCTTTTTTATAGTTTTCGCGCTTCGTGTAAATTGCTGAAAGGGTCTTACTTGCTTGTTTCATCCATTCGATTTCACCAACTTCGCGGGCGTACTCTAGCGAGGTGGAGGCAAATTCTTCTGCTTTTTTCAATTCCCCTGTCTGCAAGAGAATACCAGCAATACTACTGAGCGTTTGCGCCACGCCCGACTTATTCCCAATGTCTTCGTATAAGTTCAATGCTTTTTGGAGATAATCCAAGCTCAGGCGCGTATTTCCTTGTTTGCCGTACACCAGACCAATTTCCAAGCCCGATTCTGCAACGCCGTCGCGGTAGCCTGTTTCCTCGTGAATTGCTTGGCTTTTTACCAAATATTCCAGTCCAAGCGAGTATTTCCCTTGCCGCGCATAGATTTCACCAATGTTTGTCATTGCCTTACCAACGCCGAGCAAATCGTTTGTTCGCTCGTAAATCTGCCGCGCTCGCTCGAAATACTCTAGTGCCGCTTGGTAATTGACTTGTCCTTGATAAATAAGTCCAATGCGGTTCAGTGCCTGCCCAATATCCGCCGAGTCGCGTATTTCCTCACTAATTTTCAAGGCTTTGAGGTGATAATCCAACGCTTGCGGATAATTCCCCCGCCGCCGATACACCACGCCTAAATTATTCAATGCCCGCGCCATTCCTGACTTGAGCTGCAACTGCTCCGCCAAACCCAATGCTTGTAAGCCGTATTCAATCGCACGGTCTTGGTTGGAAGTGCGATACTCCCACGCAAGAGCATTCAGCACTGTAACCCGCTTCTCGCCTTGTGTTTTGGGCAATTCTGCTTTCAGACTGTCAATTATTGCTTTGTTTTGGATAGCCCATGCTGTACTCGGCTGGAATACAGCAATGAAGCCAAGCGCAAGGCACAGCGCAAGGCGGTAATACGGTAACATCACGTGAACACGATAATCCAATAAAACTTTGGTCATAAAAATGCTCCAGCCAAAAAGGAAGGATAGAAAAAGACAGCAACAGCGTGAAGAAGACACGCAAACATGGCATAAAATCAATAAAGAACAAAGGTGCGTTTGTAAACCGAGAATATAATAAAGTATTTGCAAAAATAGCGTTGTAAACGATACAACTTTCGCAAAATGCTCGTTTTGTAGCACAGACAAGAGTGTCTGTGCTACCGAAGACACATAAAATCTGCATCAATTGGTAGCGCAGACCTTTGTACACGACAAAATTTCTTCAGCAGTGGCACAGACATTCTTGTCTGTGAGTGTTGGTGCGGGATTCAGGTAAGAAACACAGACAGAAAGTCTCAAGCCACTGAAGCCTGATTTTACGAGCTTTTCAGAGGTTTTGTCGTGTACAAAGAGCGCAGACACTCCTGTTTGCGCCATTTACGAAAGTCCTAAACGAATCAAATCAACGCTGCGGGATAGAATAATTTGGCATCTTTTGGCGCAGACAGGTGTGTATATGCTATCAGTGGGTGTTTTTACTTTTTCCATTTTTGTATTTCCAATTCCATCCAAGCCATGACGGAATGGCTCACAACGGCAACAACAACACTTGCCATGCCTCTTCCACGCGATTTTTCGACAACAGCAGCTGCGCCACTTTGTGCATACGTTCTTGGAGTTTTTCGGGGCGTTGCTGTGCGCCGTGCAGCAAGGCGTAGAGCGCACCTAAGGGATTGCCAGAATTTAATTCCAACGAGAAATCTTCTGCTTGCTGTGCGTGATTGTCGTAGGCAGGAAAGCTGCGGTCACGCTTGGGAACTTGCTCCAGCGAGGCAAGTTTGGCAAGGTCGTTACCCGTGAGAATTGGACTTTTGCGAATATGCTCTGGCAAAGAATCAATTCCAAGTCCAACTACTTTTGGTTGTGCTAGTTCAAAGACCGCATCACCACTTGCTCGCGTGTACCATGAAAGCCCCATGCGCCCGACTAAATCCATGCGCTGCGGGTCAATGTTTTCACCATCAAAAATGGAATTGCTGAGATGAAAGCGTACCACGCGGCAGAGAGCCATATTGCCGCTTCCCTGCACCTCTGGCGCGAGGTGTATCATTTGAACAAGTTTGCATTCCATCGAAAAAGGCGATTCATTCACGCTTGGTGGCTTCACGTCGAGGCTTTTGCGCTTCGTAAAACCAGCCTTCACAAATTCATCCACGCCCGGCGGATACACGCACGAACTCAAATTCGCCTGCTCGACCATGCCGTAGGTAACGACGCTAATCGTGCATTCGCCTGTTGCCATGAGATTGGAATAAGTATCTTTGCTTGTGCCGTCCGTTGCGCGGTGTCCGGGACCAATTGCTACAACGGGCGGATTTGAGGCGAACGCGTTGAAAAAACTAAACGGCGAAAGATTTGCTTTCCCGTCGCGGTCGGTCGTTCCAACAAGCGCAATTGGGCGCGGTGCAACGCCAGAAAGTAAGATTTTATGCAGTTCGCGGGGAGAAATATCTTGAGGTTGAAATGTTTTCATGAAAAATTGGCGGCGTTGTGAAACGAAGTGGTGTGAATGTTTTTTTACATATTTTTACATACTGTGCGCAAAGATACGAGAATGTTTTTGTGATTCCATCGAACTTTTGTAAAATTGTCGGCTTTATAGTGTGTTCCGTGTGCAAATATCAGACAATACTCGCAGCACCATTCCCTCATCCTAGATTTTACGCGCCATGCAAACGATTTGCCTTGTTGAAGATGATAAAATTACCCGCAAACTTTTTGTGATGCTCTTAGAACGAGCGGGATTTTCTGTACAAGACTTTGAAGAAGGTGTATCTGCGCTGGACTGGATTCGAGCAAATACGCCCGATGCCGTGCTTTCAAACATTGTCCTCTCGGGAGCGATTGGTGGTGTGGAGATATTGCGCGAAGTGCGTGAGGTCTTGAAACGGCAAACGCCCGTGCTTGCGCTCACCGCTTTTGCACGGCGCGGCGACCGCGAAAAATACCTTGAAATGGGCTTCACGGGCTGCGTTGCCAAGCCAATTGACCCACAACATTTTGCCGAAGATTTTAAAATATTGCTGACCAATACCTAGAACCATCTGCCATTGCGGACATCAGTTATCCCCGCGTGCGTGGCAGAAGAGTAATTTTAAACTTAGTGATAACTGACCACTTCCAACTATTAGGTACAACCATGATTATTGGCGTTCCCAAAGAGATAAAATCCTACGAGAATCGCGTAGGGCTTGTTCCGGCAGGTGTTGAAGTTTTGAAACAGCACGGTCATACGATTATTGTCGAAACAACCGCCGGAAACGGGAGTGGTTTCAGCGACGAAACGTACATCAAAGCTGGAGCGGAAATTGGCAAAAACGCCGCAGAAATCTATGAGCGTGCGGAAATGATTGTCAAGGTAAAAGAGCCGATTCTTCCAGAGTACGAGCTTATTCGCGAGGGGCAAATTCTCTTTACCTATTTCCACTTCGCAGCAGACCGCGATTTGACCGAAGCAATGGTCGAAAGTGAAAGCATTTGTATCGCCTACGAAACCGTTCAGCGTGCTGATGGTTCGTTGCCGCTTCTTATTCCGATGAGCGAGGTTGCAGGGCGCATGGCAGCTCACGAAGGCTCAAAATATCTGGAACGCGCAATGGGCGGACGTGGTATTCTTTTGGGCGGCGTTCCCGGCACACCTCCAGCGAATGTCCTCGTTCTTGGCGGCGGCATAGTTGGCACGAATGCGGCGAAAATTGCGGCGGGCTTGGGCGCACGAGTTTCTATTTTGGATACCAACTTGTACCGCTTGCGCTACTTGGATGATGTGATGCCGAAAAACGTCGTTACACGGATGTCGAACCCAGCAACAGTGCGCGAAATCGCCTACGAAGCAGATTTGATTATCGGTGGTATCTTGATTCCGGGCGCGAAAGCTCCAAAGCTCATCACCCGCGAAATGCTCAAAAACATGAAAGAAGGCGCAGTAATGGTGGATGTGGCGATTGACCAAGGCGGCTGCTTTGAAACAAGCAAAGCCACTACACACGAAAATCCGACCTACACGATTGATGGCGTATTGCACTATTGCGTAGCAAATATGCCAGGCGCAGTGCCGCTTACCTCCACACTCGCGCTCACCAACGCAACCTTCCCCTACGCACTCGAACTCGCCAACAAAGGCTACAAAAAAGCGATTTCCGACAATAAAGAATTACGCTTAGGCTTGAATATCATCGAAGGTACAATCACCTACAAAGCCGTTGCCGACGCGTTTGACTTGCCTTCAGAAGATTCGTATAAATTTATTCCCTAATATTTTTCCATCATTGTATTGTCTATGAAAACACTCACATCCCTCGCTCTTGCCGCAACAATGGCTCTCAGTGCCAGTATTGGTACGGTTTCTGCACAAGAAGCAGTTTCTGGTAAAAAAGGCGCAGCAGCACCGGCGGCACCGGCAGCTAGCACACAAGCAGGTACGCCAACGGCAAGCGCAGGTAAAAAATCTGGCAGTGGTCCAATTCGCGTGAGCAAAATCACACGCGGCACCGTTGTTAGCTTAGTTACGTTGAAGCGCGTCAATGCTGAAGAAGCGGGCGCACTTGCGAATAAAGGTGCGCTTGCACTCATGGTTGGTTCAAAAGTAGTATATGTCTTGAAAGCTGATGGCAGCTCGGCTGGCGACGACTTAGCGCGTTTGGCTGGCGGAATGGTCGGCATTGCAGGCAAAACCATGACCAGAAATGGCGCAACTGTCCTTCTCGCAGATGTTATTGAAACCGTGAAGTAACGAGCAACGTAACGAGCAACGTAACGAGCAACGTAACGAGCGATTGTTCTTGAAAAAAAATCCCAAGCCAAGACACAGCGTCTTGCTTGGGATTTTTTTTTGTTCCCAGCAAGTTTCCTAGCGAATGTTCTTCAAGCAGTGCCATAATTTCTGTAATTTCTTTTCTAGGCTCTTTGTTCTTTTTCTCACCGTACGCACACCGCCCTCACCCAACCCTCTCCCAAAGGGAGAGGGCTTCAGAACTACCTCCTATCAACCCTCGCCCTCTGGGAGAGGGTCTCGCGCAGCGAGGGGTGAGGGAAGCGCGAGGATGTGCGTAAGGTGAGTTCTTCTTCTATTTGTTGTGATTATGTGCCGACTGCTTCTCCGTTCTCTATCTCGCAGTATTGCTTGTTTTCCAATGTTTTTTTTAATACTTGGAATGCTCGCACAAGTATTTTTGATGCAAGTATTTTTGATGCAATCACTGTGCGTGCAATCATTGCAAGCGCAGACCACTCCACGCCTTGCTTCTACCGACCGCCTACTTTCTCAATACGCATTTGAAAATTGGCAAATCAACGACGGTTTGCCGCAAAATACGGTGCAGTCAATCGTCCGAACACGTGATGGTTACTTGTGGCTCGGCACGGTAGAAGGCGCGGCACGCTTCGACGGCATTTCCTTTGAAATCTTCTCCAAAGAAACATTCCCTTTATTGACCAATAACGATATTAACGTCGTTTTTGAGACAAGCAATGGCACGCTTTGGTTGGGTGCGGAAGACGGAAGTTTGTACGCCAAAGCAAGCAATGAAGCAGCGTGGAAGCGATTCGACAAAACGAATGGACTCCCTGGCAATGCGATTTGGAAAATTTTTGAAGACCACGCCGGAACGCTTCTTATTTCCACGCTCGGTGGCGGCTTGGTGCGCTTGCAGAATGGCGTATTTACGGCACTCACGAAAGCAAATGGCTTGCAAAGTAATGATATTTCTAAGTGTTTTGAAGATACAGATGGAACGCTGTGGTTCGGCACCTTTGGCGGCGGTGTTCACGCCATGCGGGATGGGCGTATTGTCAAGATTTTTACACAAGAACATGGTCTGCCGAGCAATTCCGTGTACGATATTCACCGCGACAATAACGGTACGCTCTGGGCTGGAACAGAAGGCGGTTTGGTCTTTTTGGAAAATGAGAAAAATACAGCTTCGGCACGGTTCCGACCCATTCAACACGAAACCCTCAAGAACAGCTTTGTCTGGACGCTGCTTGGCGACAAACGCAGCGCAGGAACACTCTGGATAGGCACAGCAAAGGGCTTGTGGCGGTATAACGAAAGCACGCGCAGCATCACCGATTCTCTGTCCGCGCTCGGCGGCGAGCTTCCCAGCAACGATATGTACTCGCTCGCCTTCGACTACGAAAATTCGCTGTGGTGTGGCACCATTGGCGGAGGCTTATGCCGCTTGAAGCAAACAAAATTTACTGCCATTACCGCGAAACAAGGCTTGGCGACTGGCTTTGTGTGGTGCGGAGCGCAATTAGCTAATGGTGAAATTTGGATAGGAACAAACAACGTCGGCTTGGTGGATATTCATCGCAATCACGCCTTTCCTGTTGAAAATATCAATAAGCTCTTGAATGCGCAGAAAATCTATGGTCTGCACGTGGGACGCTCTGGCACGGTGTACATGGCAACGTGGGGAAGTGGCTTGATTACTAGTTCCGTGGATGGCAACACCGTA
This sequence comes from Ignavibacteria bacterium, assembly GCA_013298775.1. Taxonomy (GTDB): domain Bacteria; phylum Bacteroidota; class Ignavibacteria; order Kapaibacteriales; family UBA4661; genus PH2015. The sequence goes on from JAAFIV010000001.1 coordinate 193,005, forward strand.
CGCCGCATCAACAAAAAAAATGGGCTTGCTGCGGATAATCTGTGGACGGTACTGGAAGACAGACGTGGTGCGGTCTGGGTGGGAATGGGGTCGGGCGGTTTGCAGCGTTTTTCCAAAGAATTTTTCCAGAAGAATGGCGCGAAAGCAATCTCAGCGACAAACTATCTTCGCTCCTACACCAGTGCCGATGGGCTTTCTGGCATGACCGTCCGTCGTTTGGCGGAAGATGCTGCGGGAAGAATTTGGGTAGGAACGCTCAACGGCGTAAACGTCATTGACCCAGCTCGCGGAGACAGCATTGTTCAGACATTCAGCACGGCAAACGGTTTGCTGAGTAATTCCATTCGCTGTATTATGAACGATAGCGCGTCGGGCGGAATGTGGATTGGTACACCATCGGGGCTGCATTACCTGAAAAATGGCGCGATTGCGACGATTACCAAAAAACAAGGCTTGTTCAATGATAATGTTTCCGCAATTCTGGACGATGGCGCAGGACGCTACTGGATGAGCTGCAATTACGGTGTTTTTAGTGTGGAAAAAAGCGCATTGTTTGCGGTGCTGGAGCATCGCAGAGAGCGCGTAGAATCTACCGTGTACGGCGTGGATGATGGTTTGCCGAGCGCAGAATGCAATGCTGGAAACCCAGGCGCGTGGCGCGTTGCCGATGGACGTATTGCATTTGCTACCACAAAAGGTGTTGCGCTTATCAATCCGCTTCTTGTGGCACGAGATTCTGTGCCACCTCCAGTGCGTATTGAGCAAATTCGCACGGACAATGTTGCTCTTCCCCAAGAATTGCTGGCAGAATCTCAAGCAAAGGAAAACGCCGAAACCCTCATCAAAGCTCGCACAGCGCGATTAAGTTTTCATTTTACCGCGCTCAGTTTAGCATTCCCGCAACGAACTCGCTTCAAAGTGCGCTTAGAAGGCTACGATGCTGACTGGATAGACATTGGAACGCGCCGCGAGGTGTCCTACACGAACTTGCCGCGCGGGAAATCGTACCAATTTCACGTGATGGCGCAAAACCACGATGGCGTGTGGAATCCTGTGCCAGCAAGCGTGCGCGTGTATTTGCAACCATTTTTCTATGAAACGTGGTGGTTTTATGGGATTTGTATTTTTGCTAGTATTGGTGCGGGGTTTGGGGTGTATCGTTTACGCACGCTTCAGCTTCAACATCGTGCTGCCGAGCTTTCACGCCTCGTGGAAGAGCGCACAGTCGAACTCCAAAATGCAAATGGGCTTCTTCGCACAGCAAATACCCAAGTGCAAGAACAGATGCGGCTTGTAGAGCAGAAATCGGACGAAGTTTCGGCGGCGAATTTGCGTTTACAAATGTTCATCGCTGAATTAGAACGTACCAATGGCGAACTCAAACAAGCAAATGAATTCAAATCCACGATGCTTTCTATGGCTTCGCATGATTTGAAAAATCCGCTTTCTTCGATTCTCGCGCTTGTAGAAGTAACGATGGGGCGCACGAATGATTCCGCCGTCTTGGAAATGCTCGAACTCGTGATTTCCTCCGCCGAGCGCATGCTCCAGCTCGTGATTGACCTCTTGGATACATCCGCACTGGAGCTGGGACGTATTGAAATTCACAAAGTGATGATAAACGCAACGCTTGTTGTGGACGGCGTTGTAGAGCAATACCTCGCTCAGGCAAAGAAAAAAGGGCAAACTATCGTGTGGGAAAGCGATGCGCAATGTATGATGGAGGCAGATGCCAAGCGTTTACGCCAAGTTGCGGACAATACCATTTCCAATGCGGTGAAATATTCTCGCAAGGGCGGTGAAATCGTGATTCGCCTCAAAAGCAGCGTGAACACAGAAGGGAAAACGGAAGTCGTGTTTTCCGTACAGGATAGCGGACCAGGGTTCAGTAAAGCTGACCAAGAGCAGATGTTTGGCTATTTTAAGCGGCTTTCCGCTCGTCCGACGGGTGGCGAAAATTCCTCCGGTATAGGCTTGGCAATTGTAAAGCAGATTGTGGATTTGCACAATGGTACTATTCATTTGGACACGGAATTTGGCGTAGGCTCTACCTTTACGCTTCGTTTTCCGGGCTTAAATTCAGAGCAGATTCAGGACACGATGGAGCAGATTCAAAACAATGAAACACAAGGATTGGAGAGGGTTTGGTATGATATGGCGCATGTCCTTTTATCCTTGTCGCAAGAGCAGCGCGTTCCCTTTTTTGAAGCACTCACGAGCAATGATTTTCCAAAACTCGCCAACCTTGCCGAACACCACGTCACCCACGACGAAACGGAGGGAATGGTGATGATTGCGTTACAATCTTTTGCTGAAAACAAGGATGCAGGCGCGTTAGGGCGGATAAAAGCAGCATTGGTGTCGTTGGCGAAATAAAGGATTGGACAAAAATACGTCTTGAATTCAAGAGTAGATAAAGTCAGTAGTGGCACAGACATTCTTGTCTGTGTTTGTCGCTTGAACCCTCACCAATACTCACAGATAAGTATGTCTGCGCCACTATGAAGAAAGTTTTGTCCTGTACAGAGCGAAAGAACAACACACCACCATACTTTCTCCACGTATCTATGGCGAGCAGTATTCACGCACATACGGCGTAGCTTCCGTAAAACCCAGTCGTACTGCGGCGCGGAAGTCATCGCAGGCAGAGGCATCGTTCATACTAAGTTTCGCTCTTCCACGATGAACAAAGGCTTGGAGTGCTTGGGGTTCAAGTTGCAAGGTAACGGTAAAATCGCCAATTGCGCCGATAAAATCGCGCTTTTGCGCCCGCACTTGCCCGCGCAGAAAGTAATAGCTTGCGTTTGCGTGGTTCATGCGCACGGCATCGCTAAAATCATTCATTGCGCCTTCGTAATCTTGAAGCTCTTTGCGGGCTTGTCCGCGTAAGGAAAGCGCGTCGTCGGCGTATGGGTCGAGGTCGAGTGCGCTTGAGCAATCCTGCGTTGTTCCAGCATATTGCTTGAGTGCAAATTTCGCCAACGCTCGGTACAGATACGCAATCGCAGCATTAGAATCACGGGAATTGATGCGCAAAACCTCGCTACAATCATTGATTGTACCGGTATAATCTTGCACTTGAAGGCGTGCATAGCTGCGGAAGCGATATGCAAGTGCGTTCGCGAAGGAAAGGCGAATCGCATTGTCGAAATCAAGAATTGCTCCCTGAAAATCGCCATTATCCGTTTTCAAAACTCCCCGCTCAAGAAGCTGCTCGGAAAGATTTGATGTGGTTGATTTGCCCTGCATTTGCGCCCACGCTGGCATCATTGTTCCAAACAACACAATACTTATCATTCCACAAACACGCATTCCTTCCACGCAGCAATGAAGCCATGCGAAACGCCGTCTGCCTCGTGCTGTGTGTACGTGAATCTTGTTCATGGTATGTATAGATTGCTTTTCTCGAAAGCGTGTACTGATGCGGCTTTCAGCTTTGTTGTGTGGCAGCGCGGTCTGTTCGCTCGTTCTATGCCGTCAGCCGAGCATTGAAGCCTTTTGCAGCCATTTCTGACGAAGAATCAAACTTGAAGAAATCAACAGAATCTTTGAGGTTTTCGTTCATCATCGTCAGGCTTTCCGCGTATCCTGAAATCTCGGTAATTTTTGTATTTGCTTCTTTTGCTTGGTCGGCGAGGTTATTGATTTGCTCAATAATTGCTTGTACGGTTGCGAATTGCTCTTCGGTGGCAATCGCTACGTGCGAGATATTTTGCACAACATTTTCGATGTTCGATAAGATATTCGCGAAATTTGTTGCTAGTTCGCTATTCAAGCGAGAGCCTTCCTTCACTGCGTCCTGCGATTCACGCATTGCTTTGGTTGCGCCGACGGAGTCTTCTCGGACAATGCGAATTTTACTAGAGATTTCCTTTGTCGCTTGCGTGGTGCGCTCGGCAAGTTTCCGTACTTCATCGGCAACAACCGCAAAGCCGCGTCCTTGCTCGCCTGCGCGGGCAGCTTCAATTGCGGCATTGAGCGCGAGGAGGTTTGTCTGGTCAGCGATTTCGTTGATAGTCTGCGTGATGCTGGAAATATCTTCAATGTTATTTGCCAGAGAATCCAGCATTTGTCCCGTTTTGTCGGTTGCTACCACAATTCGCTCTGTACTTTGGTCGGTCGCTTCCAACTTTCGTGCGCCTTCTTCGGCAAGTTTCATTGCCGTTTTCGCAATGTCGGCGGCGTGTGTGGTAGAGCGCGTATTGCTCGTTACCACTTCGCCAACCTGCCCGGCAGCCTCCGCCACAAAGCCCGACATCTCTTCTTGCGCTTTCGAGACCTCCAAAACATTCCCCGCCGATTGCGCAATATCTTGGCTAATCAACACACTTCCGGAAACAGATTCCAAAATGCGCAGCACCATTCCACGAATAACTTCAATTGACGTATTGTAATCTTCAAACAATTTTCTGGCAATTCCACCGCGATTAGGATCCACGTCCACATCAAGCGAGCCGCCCGCAAGTTGGTGCATGGAGTCACTCAAAATCTTGAAAGTATCGGTCAATTGCCGTTGGTTTGATTTTTCTCGCGCAATGATGTCGTTTACCAATTCGGTGGTTTCATCTGCTTGTAAGTGCTGCTGTTGAATAGCCTTATCCGCCTCGCGCAAGGTCTGTTCAATAAGTGTAGCAATACGATTCAATTCATCATTCGCGGTTCCTTGCTGTAACGGCTCTTTCAATACAATTGAGCCATCTTTCGCTTTCGCATTCTGCAATGCGCTGAGAAAGCTCGCAATACGCTTGAAAAAAGGGCGCAGCACAAGAAAAAAAATGAGCAGAGTGCTGGTAATCTGAACCAATAGCACAAGGATAAGAGCCAGTTCTGCGGGAATATTCCCCAGCACGCCCAATGCAACAAGCACTGCGCTGATGGAAAAAGCAATGGCAAAAAATATTGTGAGTTGTTTTCGCATAATCGTTGAGGGGAACGGGGAGAAGTACCACTGGCAAAATTCAATGAGCAAATCAGCACAATAGCACGGATTATCGCCAATGGTCGTGGACAGAGTAGATTTTCAATACGGTACGAAAATAGCGAAATTACCCTAGGTTAGGAAAAGAATAATGCGGAGAGAAGCGAATGATGTACAGGAATGAGGACTTTCGCAACATGGTAGTATTGTAACACGACACGTGAGGCTCTTTTTTTCAAAAAAAATCAAAAACACCCCAAAAATACGCAATATTGCGTATTGACAGCGAAACGCATTCTCTGTATTTTGCGTTTCACGTGCAGGAGCCTCGCTCTTCCAATTCTAAGTGCGGGAGCCTCGCTTACAGCGAGCCCCCCGCACCACGCGCCAAGCGTTAGCACCCGCATACGTGCGGTGCGAGGCTCTCGCTGTAAGCGAGGTCTCGCACCGGAAGGACGCGGCGGCAAAAGCACGGCAAGATACAACAAACAACAAAGGAACCCGTACCAATGCTGGTCTATAACGGTGCATATTACCACATCTATAACCGCTCCAACGCACGGGAAATCATTTTTCCTGCGAAAGACAGTTACGGACGTTTTTTGAAAAAATATCGCTATGGGCTGGATGAATACCTTGATACACTGGCGTACTGCCTCATGCCAACGCACTTTCACCTCTTGGTGCGCGTGAAAACAGAAGCAACGGTACAAATTGGCTATGCTTTCGGGGTATTGCTTTCGTCCTACACGTAAGGTTTTAATCATCAGTACAAACGGCATGGTAGCTTGTTCCAGCAGCATACGAAGGCTATTCATGTTGATAATGAGCGGTATTTGACGGCGGTGTTGGCATATATCCACAACAATCCTGTTCGTGCGGGTTTGGTGACGAAACCCGAAGAATGGAAATACTCCAGCTACCTTGATTATTGCGAGTTGCGCTCAGGTACGCTGCCCAAAAAAGAGTTGGTGTCGGGATATTTCCCGACGGTGGAGGAATTTCGCCGCTTTTCGGAAGAACGGCGTGGGCAGCCGGAGAAGTATTGGGTGTGAGTTTCCGTGCCTTGCCACGTGCGGGAGCCTCGCTTACAGCGAGACCCCCGCACCACGCGCCAAGCGTAATCGCACCACCCACGCACGTGCGAGGCTCTCGCTTCGGAGCGAGGGTCTCGCACCTGAAGGACGCGGCGGTAAAGCATGGCAACAAAAAACAACACACCCGCAAAAAATACTTAATTTTAGGTATTGATTTTGCATCACGCTTTGTGTATTTTGCTGTTGTGCTGTACATAGAACTATGATTTTTATTGCGTTAGAGAGCCGCGCCAAACCTTGCTGTTCGCTCCTACCGCTTCCAAACAATACGCTATTTACTTTTTTGTTCATTTTTATTCTTGTACTCGTATGTTCTTCTTGCTTCGTCGTTTGTTCGTGCCTGCCCGCTTGGGGGGCTGCTTGTGGTCGGCTGTGCTGGTGTTTTTGTTTGCTGGTGTGGCGTGGGGGCAGACGTTTTATTTTAACGCTGGCGACCCCTCTGTCAATACAAGCTGGGGAAATATGCCTGGAGGAAGCGGCACAAACCCAACCGTAGGCGACTTCAACACTCCGGGACGTATATTCATCATGGAAACAGGAAAAACGGGCACCCTCGCTGGAAACCTCACCTTTGGCGTAGGCACGACCTTCACCATGCAAGCAAGCTCTACGCTAAACTTCGGCACAGGAAACCTTACCCTGAACGGCGCAATAAATCTGGGTGGGCAGTTTACGGGCAATATGACTTCGACGCTGACGATTGGCGGGAGCGGGGCGGTTACGGGGACAATCTCATCGGGACTCCCACTGTTGCAATTGGGTGGATTCACGCTAAATCGCTCTGGAAGCATGGTAAGTGCTGTTGTTAGTACATTGAGAATTAACGCGGGTGGTTTCAACCTCAATGCGGGAACGCTCAGTGTTTTGAACCCAAGTATTCTTGAGTTACAGGGTCCATGCGCCATAGGTACAATGGGCGTTTTCAATGGATACTTGGTTGTTTCTTCAGGTTTTACTCTTATGAATTCAGGCTCAATAACTATTCCCGCAGGAAATTTTTTTGAAATTCAAGGAGCAGCTGCAATTGTAGGTAATCCTGTGAGCTATCCAACTGCGACCAGTTCATTGGTGTACAGTCTTACTGGACCAAAGACAGCGACAGACGTTGAGTTTCCACCAACGATGAACGGTCAAGTGCGCGTAATAAACGGAGCTACGCTTACGCTGAATAACAACAAAGCCATTGCGGGCTTATTTGAATTACTACTAGGTGCAATCACCGACATCGGCACAAACACTCTCACGCTGAACGGTGCTATCAATCTTAGCGGTGGCTCACTACTTGCAAATTTAGGTCCGAATTTGGTTATCGGCGGAAGTGGAACATTTACCGGAAATCTCACTTTCACAGGCACACAAACCCTCACCAATTTCTTCCTCAACCGCCCCAGCGTTACCATCCCGCTCGGTTCACCGCTCTTTGTAAACGGACAGTTCACCCATGTAGCAGGCATCCTCCAAACCACACCGACGAACATCCTCCGCATGAACAGCAACAATCCCGCTTTGCTCGGCGCGGGTTCAGCAACAGCCTACATCAACGGACCGCTCGAACGCCAAACAGCCGCAGGAATGAGCTACGATTTCCCCGTCGGCGATGCCACAAACTACCGTGCTGTCAGGCTCAATAACGTTGCTGGAACTGCACCCATTGTCCGCGTAAGCTATGCTGCCACTGGCGCGGCAAGCGTTGATGGGACGCTCATGTCCGTCGCTGCTCCGAACTGGCGTATTGAGCAAATCACTGGCACATACACGGGTGCGACGCTAGAGCGCACCGATGCTGCCTTTACCGCCACTAGCCGTTGGGGACGCTCTGCCGCGCAAGCAGGAATGTACACGTCCGTCAGTCCCGCACCAGTGGGCATGGTGCTGACCTCCAACACCGCCGCAGCAACGGCGGGCTATTACGCCGTTGGGACAGTGCTACTCCCCACCACCTTCTACTTCAACGCTGGAGACCCCGCCAACACTGCCAACTGGGGCAGCAACCCCGGCGGCACCGGCACACCACCGGCAGACTTCACCACCGCCGGAAACACCTACATCATGGAAACAGGAAAAACTGGCACCCTCGCAGGAAACCTCACCTTTGGCATGGGGACGACCTTCACCATGCAGGCAGGTTCTGTATTGAATTTAGGTACAGGTAACAACCTCATTCTAAACGGAGAAATAAATCTTGGTGGGCAATTTGCCACGAATGTTACTTCTACCTTAACTATTGGCGGAAGTGGCGCAATAAGCGGTAATCTGACATTTTCCCCTCCTTCATTTATTCCTCCCCAAGTGCTTGGCGGGCTAACGATTAACCGAACAGGAAGCACGATAAATCTTGGGTCGTCGCTCAGGGTCAATGGGGCTGGTGTAAATCTTATGGCTGGCACAATAAACTATGCTTTGCCCACATTTTTTGGACTGGGGAGCAATAGCACGTTTAACACAGGAACATTCGTAACAGGTGGAATTGATGTTCACAATGGAGTGATGCTCACGAATAATGGTACTGTAAGCATCCCTGCCGGGAACAATTTTGTTCTTTGGGGAAGTGGTACTGTTACTGGTAATCCAATAAATTATCTTGCCTCATCAAGCACATTGTATTATCGTTTGACTGGTAATCGCGGAACATCCGACGTAGAATTTCCTACCACAATGAATTCAGAGGTACATATTGTCGACGCTGCTGCCACACTGACACTGAATAATAGCAAAACAGTAAACCAACTCTTTGATATGCAAAACGCTGCAAGCGTGGATATTGGAATGGGGAATACACTTACGCTGAACGGGGCAATTACAACCAATCTGTCTGGAGGTGGTACTATTACAGGCGGTACAAACCGCTCCCTCGTCATCGGCGGGACAGGCACATTCACAGGAAACCTCAATTTCTCAGGCGCACAACAACTCCAAAACTTCACCATAAACCGCGCAGGGCTTACCATCCCACTCGGTTCGCCCCTTTCCGTAAGCGGCATACTCGCCCTCACAAACGGCATCCTCAACACCAACGGAAACACCTTCACCGTCAGCAACACAGCCACTAACGCCATTTCTGGTGGTTCTGCTACAAGCTACGTGCAAGGGCAGCTTATCCGTAACTTTCTTCCCAATATCGCAGCCGACGGCACAAGCTACGCCTTTCCCATCGGCAACGCAAGCAACTACCGCCCTCTCACGCTGCAAAACATTCGCACAGGCGCGGGTACGCCATTGGCTGCGATCTTGCTGCCCACAGGCACACCCGCAAGCGGCACAGGCTTGAGTACGCCCTTCGCCGACGCAAACCGCATCTGGCAAGTAAACGCAATGGGTCCTTTCATCTCGTCGGAATTACTTCTGGCAAATCTCCCCGCACTACCTGGAACAGCCCGCCTCGGCATGGGTACAGCCCCCACAGGCGCGTACAACCGCATAAACTCTACGCCGTCTGGCACGAGCATTTCCTCCGTAGGGCAGATAACAGGCGGCTTTGGGACAACGAACCAGTTTGTGGCGATTGGGACGAATCAGCAAAATACCTACTCATGGAATCTTCCCGGAAACGGCTCGTGGACTGTTCCCGCAAACTGGTCTCCAACCCGCTCCACACCGTTGCCCGACGACATTATGCGCATCGAAACAGCGAACACCGATTTGCTTGTCAGCAACGTTCCAAACGAAACGATTGGACAGCTTATCATCGGCGGTGGAAACGGCATGAGTGGTAGCCCGGGCAAGCAACTTCAAGCTGCCGTCGCGGGAAATACGCTCACCATTTCTGGTGGCGCGGGCGATGACGTTGTTGTTCCTGCAAGCAATACATTTTGGCAGAGAAACGCGCTCAACATCAGTCTGCAAGCGGGTACGAGCTATGTTGTCAATGGCGGCTTACTCACCGAAGTTGCCGCAATACAAGGCGCAGGCTCATTTACGTTGAATGGTTCGCTCGAAATTGCCAACGCAGACGGCTTGAATGGAACAAGCGCGGGAACAGGAACAATCCAAAATACAGGCGGAATCACCTACAACCCAACACTTATCGGCTTTTGGGGCATTATGAGCATAAACAGCAATCTTGGTGCTGTTGCTGGAAAGCCAGCATTAACGAGCTTTCCAAACTTGTACGCTGGAAATGGCGTAACGCTGAATTTGACCAGTTCTCCCACACTCACAAGCAAAGTCATTTTCACTAATGCTGCAAGCCGCATCAACATTGGCGCGAACACGCTCACAACGAATGATGTCGAAGTGCAAGTCGCTGGCGGCGCGTTCATCGGCTCTGCCACATCAAACCTCACGCTTACCAAAACAAGCGCACTACTGAACCCCGTCGCCTTCGCGCCTGGCGGACAACTCTTGAACAATCTCACCATGAGCGGCGCAGGACTCCAAGCCACACTCGGCTCACCACTCACCATACAAGGCGCATTAAACCTCACAAACGGTCGCCTCCTCACGAATGGCGTGAACATTCCAACCCTTACACCAACAGCAAGTGTTTCTGGCGGCTCTGCAACAAGCTACGTCGAAGGTCCGATGGCGCGTCAGGTGGTCAATGGCGGCACGGGCTACCTTTTCCCTATCGGCAAAGCGGGAACCTACCTGCCTTTGCGCTGGGACAACATCGGCGGCGCGGGAACGCTGGAAAGTGAAGCGTTTGCGATGGGTTCGGGCGGCGGCGCGGGCGTTGGGCTTTCGGCAGTGAGCGGCACGGAATACTGGCGGTCGCAGCGCACCGCAGGAACGGTGATGTCGGGGCAGCTTGTTCTCTCGCGTACTGCAGCGATTGCCTCAGGTAGCGTCGTTGGCGAAGCAAATGCCTTCAACGGCTTGTATGCTGGGCGCGGCGGCACTGTCGGCGGTAGCACCATCACCAGCAATGCCATTACTGCCTTCGATGGCTTCTACGCTATCGGCGGCGGCTTGATTTACTACTACACCTCCGGCGACCCGCTCAACCCGATGAACTGGAACACTCAGCAAAACGGCATGGGAGTTAGTCCCGCAGCCCTAAACCTGACAGGAATGGAACTCGTCATTGACGGCAACCGCACCGTAAACGTAACGATGCCCTTCACGCTCGCAATGGGCGTGAAGATGAGAATTGAAGCGGGTTCTACGCTCAGTGTCGCATCGGGACAAGCCTTTACCAATAATGGCACTTTGGAGATTCTGGGAACGCTCGAACTGCAAGGAAATGGCGATTTTGCTGGCACTCCTCCGCAATACCTCGTGGGAACAAGCCCCGTAAGCCGTCCCACGCTCCGCTACGCAAACGGCACTCCTGCGCGCAGCAACACCACCGACATCGAACTTCCCGCAAGTGGCTTTCAAGGCGACCTTGTTATCAACAATCCAGCAGGAATCGTGCTTCCATCGGCTATTGCGCTCGGTACATCGGGACGCTTGGTCTTGCAAAATGGCATTCTCTTTGGCGAAGATTTCAACAAACTTACCATCACCAATCCCGCCTTTGATGCGGTGTCGGGCGGTTCGTCGTCATCGTTTGTGGTGGCAAGTCTCATTCGGCAATTACCCCCGAACCTGAACAACACGGGAAACGTCTATGCCTTCCCCATCGGAGCGCGTATTGCCACAGCCAATCCCGTGCGCTACGAGTACACACCCTTCGCCCTCACGCAAAGCAGCACTGGCACAATGGGCGCACTTATCGAAGTCGCCGCACGGGAAATGCCGTTGTCGGTCAGTCCTGGCGTGGGCGTAGCGGCTCTTTCGCAGCAGGAATCCTGGCAAGCGCGTGTGATCTCGGGGCAATATCTGGGCGGCGGCGTGGTGCTGCAAGGGCGCACCGTGCAATCGGGCAATATCGTTGTATTTTCCGATGGAAGTTTTGGGCAAAGTCTGCTCGGCACGGCGAATGGCGGCGCGTTCACGGGTTTTGGCTTTGGTGCAAGCGGCGTAGCATCGGCGCGGGCTGTGGCAAATTTACCCTTCCAGTTCGCCCTTGCCACAGCCGCTATTCCGCCCGCTATCACCGCCATCACACCCGATGCGGCTGGCGCGGGCTATGAAGTTATCGTCGAAGGCTCAGGTTTGGCGGGCATTTCCAGCCTGACCATTGGCGGCATGGCAACGCCGTTCCGCATCATTTCGGATAATCGCATTGCCTTCACACCCGCATCAAATCTTGCTGGCACAATTACTGTACAATCCCAACGTGGCACCGCAACAAGCTCGCAGAGTTTTCGCTTTGTTCCCGCGCCAACACTCGCAAATCAGCCGCCGAGCATTGTCAGCACAGGAACGGTGCTGCTCTTGAATGGCACAAATTTTCTCGGCTCGACGCAATCTATGAACGGCTCAATCCCGCTCTCGGTCTCCTTTGGCAGCCTTCGCGCAACGGATGTACAAATCCTTTCCGCCACGCAACTCCGCGTCGTTGTGCCATTCACCACCGCCAACGTCGTCGCACAAATGCGCATCACGACCGCCGGCGGTACGATTGCCACGGCTTCGGCATTGCAAATTGTCGCACCGCCCGTCGTGCGAGGTTTTACGCCAAGCGTGGGCGGCATTGGCACAACAATTCTGGTCACGGGCGCGAATTTCACCAACTCCATGACCGCAGCATTGCTCAATGCGCAAGGCGGCGGCTTGACGGTGCCACTGACAATTATCTCCTCCAGCCAAGCAAGCATCACGCTTACAGGCAATGAAAACTTCGGCGCACAAACCCCACTCACGCTCAATCTCACCACCGCAGCAGGAACGGTGCGGGCTTCAGGGCAATTTTTCTTCGTTCCACCGCCGCGTGTAGATTCCGTCTTCTCCGCAATGACGAACCAAGCCGTAACAACCCTTCAAAGCGGCGTAGCGGTGCGGATTCTAGGACAAAATTTGATTGGCATTCGCTCAATAACGATTGGCGGCGAGCCCGCGCTGTCGGTAGAAGAAGTTTCCGACCGAGAAATCATCGTGCGTCCGGGCGGCGGCGCGGCGGGTGTGATACGCATTGAGGCGGCAGGCGGCACGGTTACTTCCTCACAGCAATTTATGTTCATCCAAAGCCCTGCCATTTCCAGCATTGTTCCAGCAATGGCAACGCGCGGCTCTGTGGTCGTGCTGACGGGCGTAAACCTCGCATTGGTCAGTTCGGTGAGCTTTGGCGGCGTTCCCGCAAGCCGCTTCACAGTGGTCTCGCCGACGCGCATTGAAGCCGTTGTTGGCAATGGCGCGAGTGGCGCGGTGACGGCATCGAACGGAATGTTTACGATTACTGCGCCGCAAACCTTTACCTTGGCTGCACCGCCCGTCATTACTGCGATTCAGCCCGCCCGCGCCACCGCAGGAACGGTGATAACTTTACTCGGCGAAAACTTGAATTTTATCGGCATGACCAGCATCAACGACCGTGCCGTACAAAGTGTGCAAATCATCTCCTCGACCGAAGCCCGCGTCATTCTTGGCGGCAACGCCTCGTCGGGCAGATTGAGCTTTGAAACGCCCTTCGGTACGGTTCTTTCGCAAATTGCCATAGATTTTGTGCCAGGCTCGCAGCCGCTCCCGCCTGTCATTGCTGATGTTCAGCCGCAAGAAGGTATTCCAGGAACGCAGGTTACGTTGACAGGCAACAACTTTGAAAATATCACCCGCGTCGCGGTAAACGGCGTAGATGCTCAGTTTTCGCGTACTGGGAGTGGCACAATCGTCCTCGCCGTCCCGCAAGTGGCGCAAAACGTGGGTGCGCAAGGTGTGGCGGCAACAATCACCGTCGTTGGCGCGGGACAGACTGTGCAAGCTCCGCAAATGTTCACGTTCTTTTCGCAAGTGCCTGTGCCGTCTCTCGCAAGTATTAGTCCCGCTTCTGGCGTACAGGGAACAATCATCACGCTTTCGGGCGAAAACATGAACCGCGTTCAAAACGTGCTGTTCGGCGGCGTTCCCGCCACGCGCTTGGATGCCACCACCGCAACCAGCATTCAAGCGGTTATCGGCAATGGTGCATCGGGAAATGTAGAATTGGTGCTGCGTTCAGGCGAGCGCGTTCCAACGCAAGTGCAGTTTAGTTTTACGGGGCAAATCCAAGTCGCCGCGCCTATTTCGCCCTTGCAGCGAGATTCTGCGGCACTTGTACGGCTTTTCACCGCGCTTGGTGGCGAACGCTGGACAAATCGCACGGGCTGGCTCACGAATGCGCCCATCAGTACGTGGTTTGGCGTGGAAACCGCGCTTGTGCAGCCGTTATCATTTTCTTCCGTAATGCCAATAACGCAAGCAAACGTGCGCATCACGGGACTTCGCCTACCCGCAAACGGCGTAACGGTGAGCAATCCAGAAGTTTTCGCCGCACTCTTTCGCAGCATCCAAACACAACTCTCCACAACAGGCAGCGCGAACACCGCGCAAGACAGCACCGCACTAGCAACGTTGCGGGTTCTCGACCTTTCGGGCAACGCGCTCGACACGGAATTCCCGATTGACGCACTTCTGCTGTTTAATCTTCGCACACTGAACCTCGCAAATACGCGGCTTTTGGGCAATCTCGGCACACTCTGCCAGCGATTACAACAGCTTCCGGGCGCGAATGCTCTCGCGTTGCAAAACCTCGACCTTTCAGGCAATAACCTCACGGGTGAGATTCCAAGCTGCTTAGGCGTGATTTCACCCGTAAACAACGGCGGAACACCAGCACCAACGCGCTACGCAAATCTCGCCGTTGTGAATCTCAGCAATAATCGCTTCTCTGGCACGATTCCCGCATCATTGCTTGCCTTGCGGAATATTCGTCAAGTCAATCTTCAGAATAATTCGCTCACGGGCGCACTACCAACGCTGGCAAGAACCACGCAACTTGCACAAAACGTCAGCGCGAATAACGTCAGCACGAGTAAAACAAGTACGGATAAAACAAGCACGGAAGCGCATTCCGCCGAATCCTTGGAAGTGCTAAACGTGGCGCAGAATCAGCTTTCTGGCTTGCTTCCCCGTGAAATTGCAGCATTTGTTTCGCTCAAAGAATTGAACATTTCGCGCAATGCTGTGGGCGGTGAAATTCCAAAAGAAATGGGCGGAATGCAAGCATTGGAGCGACTTATAGCCGACGACAACCTTTTGCGCGGTGCAATTCCCGAAGAACTTGCTCGCCTTCGCAATCTCCGCACGCTGGGACTTGCCAATAACGCCCTCTCGGAAGCCCCGAACCTCGCACAAAACCGTGCGTTGGACACATTGCGCTTGCAAGGAAATCGCCTCCTGTTTGCCGACATCGCGCCAAATATCGCTGTGCGAGCATTCACCTTCGCGCCGCAAGATTCCACCCAAGGTCGTGCGCTGGACACAAGTGTTGTTGCGGGTTCTCGCCTCGTCCTCACCGCTCGCAGCACCGATGGTCGTGCCTTTGGCGATGGGCAAACACGCTTTCAGTGGTTCAAGGGCGGACAGCAGTTCGGCGTTCTCTCGACCGCACCAACACTGGTCTTTGAGGTTGTTGCGCGGAACGATGCAGGTGTTTATACCTGCCGCATTACCAATCTCGCCATTCCCAATCTTGCCTATCAAACCCAAGCAATCACGCTGCGCACAACGCTTCCGCCCGCACCAACACTTGCGCCACAACTTGTTTCGCCCCTCAACGGTGCAGAAAGTCTTGGCATTCGCCCGGAATTTTCATGGCGCACTTCGCAAAATGCAACGGCATATCACGTGGAACTCGCACAAAATCAAGCCTTCACGGCTTCCCAGCGCGATACCGTTTTTGCAACCACCGCCACGTGGCGTGTGCCGCTTTCCTTTGGAACGCAGTATTGGTGGCGTGTTCGGGCAGTTTCGGCGGGCGGCGAAAGTCCCTTTTCCGAAGTGCGCACCTTTGTAACAACCACACGCGAACTCTCGGTTACGCTCGACACGGTGAATTTTGGCAAAGTCCCCGCCCGCGACCGAGCCGCCCTGCAAGCAACGGTGCGGAATCGCGGCACGGCGCAAATCACCATCAAGGATATTACGCTGCAAGGTGATAGCGAAAATAACTTCCGCATCCCAACAACGGTGCGGGAAGTACGCCTGAATCCGAATGAAAATTACAGCTTCGAGGTAGATTTTACGCCACGCTCGGCAGGCGAAAAAGTCGCAACCGTGCAGATTCGCTATGATGCTGGGACGGGTCAAGAATTTACAACATCGCTTCCCGGCAGGCTTCGCGGGCGAGCAAGCGTTCTCAAAATTGTTCCCATAAGTTTCGATACCGTCCGCGTGGGCGATAAAACCTTCACTTCTGCGCTTGTTATCAATCGCGGCACAACGACGCTTCGCCTCCGAAGCGCACAAATACAAGGCGGAAGAGCATCCGTCTTTTCCTTCGACAATGCCCTTTCCGCTCGCTCGCTGCAAATCTTTCCCGAAGACACCAGCGCAGTTCTCATGCGCTGTTCAGCCGTTTCAGAAGGTGCATTGAACGACGTACTGCGCGTGGAAGCCCCCGAAGACACAGCCGAAGCACCAATACGAGCAACCGCCCGCCTTCGCCGCAGTACCGACGTGTCGGCAGTCATTGGCTTTAGAACCCGCGTGGATTCTGCCTTGCCGGGCGCAAACGTCGTGGCGGAATTATACATCAAAAGCGCAAGCCCTAGCCTCAGCGACCTCTACCGCGCCAATCAGCCAGCAGTGCGAGCAACAGTGCGCTTGAACAGGAATGTGCTGGTTGCAGCCTCGACGGAATCACGGGTGCGCGTCATTCGCAATGCAGAAGTGGCTTCCAATCTTATGCGCATCGAAATTCCACCTTTCTCGTGGAACGGGCGCGATTCCGTGCTGACGCAGTTTACCTGCACTGCCATTGCTGGAGATACAGCCTTTACGCCACTTACAATCGAAACCCTTCAATGGGGCGCGGCGGCAGAAAACCGTGCGCTGCGTTCCAACGAACAGCAGATTTTCTTGGAAACCGCACCAGTACAGGTATTCAAAACCTCCTTGTGCTACGAAGGCGGTGAACGCTTGTTCGAT
This sequence comes from Ignavibacteria bacterium, assembly GCA_013298775.1. Lineage (GTDB taxonomy): Bacteria > Bacteroidota > Ignavibacteria > Kapaibacteriales > UBA4661 > PH2015. The sequence goes on from JAAFIV010000001.1 coordinate 209,970, forward strand.
GTCAGCACGAAAACAGCACTCGGAGTCATTCAGCCAAACCCCAGTAAAGATGCGGCACTTATCACCCTCAGCTTGAAAGATGACGACGCAATCACGCTCACGCTCTACGATGTGCTGGGAACGCCCGTCCAAACGGTGCTTGCGGGCAAACAAGCTGCGGGCGACCATTCTGTGCTGCTTCGCACGGATGCTCTCCCAAGTGGTGCGTATTTCCTCGTCTTGCGGACGCGGACGAGTGTTCACCAGCAGCGCGTGGAGGTGGTACGATGAAGAATCTGAAAACTACCCTCTTCCCGTCCTACCGTTTCTTAACGGTAGAACGGCTTTCACGGCACACTTTGTTTGGAAAATCCATTACCGTGAAACCCGTTCTACGCTCAAGAAAGCGTAGGACGGGAAGAGCGTTGGTGCGTGTGCCGTCCTACCGTTTCTTAACGGTAGAACGGCTTTCACGGTGCTACAATGCCGCGAAACCCGTTCTACGCTTGAACATACGCTTGAACATTGCTTCACTTTGCGCCATGTTCCTGCTTGCATTTCCCGCACAAACATTCTCCCAACAAAGCGACACGTCGCGTATCAATTTCGACGATTTGCTCACCATGCAAGACACCGATAAACCGCTCTACATCAGATACGGCGGCTATGCGCACTACGACGCGGCGGCATGGCAACGGGCGCAGTTTGTGGGTTTTCAAGGAATGAAAACCTGCTGCTTTGATAATTACGGAGATTCGCTCGCACTTTTTGGCACAAACTTCAGTGCTGGTGCGCTTTTCGAGTATCCGATTGTTGAGCGATTTGGTGCGGCGTTGCGTGTGGGCTATTCGCGGCACACGGCGCAAATTCGCCGCATACAAGGCACGACCACGAGTTACGCGGGTGTTCCCGTCGGTACGCCGCTTGAGCATCGTTTGGATATTACCCTTTCTACGCTTGGCGTGGAGCCGCTTCTGACCTTTCGTCCGATTGATTATCTCGTTATCAATGTCGGCGCGAGACTTGATGTCGCCTTGTCTTCAGCGTTTTCTTACCAAGAAATTTCGCTGTTGGATAATGTAGCTTTTCGGAAACCAAGCGGCGAAAGAACCTCCGTTTGGAACGAGCAATCAGGAGACATACAAGGGCGGCAAACCCTGACCACATCTCTTGTTGCGGGGCTTTCCTATGAAGCTCCTTTGAATGCACAAGGCACGATTTTTCTTTGTCCCGAACTGTGGTACGCTCGTGGCTTGACGAGCCTTGCAAGCGGCATGGTGTCTCGCGTGGGCGGTGTAGCAAGGGATGAAAGCTCTTGGCAGCAAGACCGTTTGCGTGTTGGATTTGCCCTGAAAATATCGCCCTTTCGCACGATTCGCCCAGAAATTACGCCCGAAATGCAGGAGAAAATCAAGATTCTACGCCGCACCGATAGCTTGCAAGTGCTAGAGCGAGAGCGAAATAAAGTGCAGCTTGCCCGCATGGATTCTGTGAATCGGGTGATTATGGCAAAAATGGATGAATTGAAAAAGCAGGGAATTAGTGTGAATTTGAAATCGGTAGTGGGCGTGAACGCGGACGGGCGAGAGATACCAAATCCAACAATTTCTGTGGATGAATTTCGCACGAACCATGTTGTAATGCTGCTTCCAGTGCTATATTTTGAAAATGGATCGAGCGTGATTCCCTCGCGGTATCGCAAAATTCAAGCTGCTGCACGCGAAACATATCGCATTAGCACTCTTGCCGATAAAACCCCACGCGAAATCTATTACGAAGTGCTGAACGTGATTGGCAAACGCATGAGCGAGCCAGAGAATGCAGGTGCGGTGCTGTTTCTGAGTGCTGGCGGCACGTCGTCGGAAGCTCCGCGTTTGCTTGAACAACGGGCGCAAGCGGTAAGCGATTATTTGCAAGATGTCTGGAAAATTCCTGCAAAGCGTCTGGTGATGCAGCCTTCGAGCGCATCTTCAAGTTCTGGAAAGCAAGCGCAGTCTATCGCAAAAAATATTCCTCGTGTGGAGTTTTCGGCATCGCAGCCCAGCATTTGTGCGCCGTTAAAGTTTGACCGACGGACACGCCGCGCAAGCCCGTCCATGCTTCGTTTTCAGGCAGAAATCAATGCTGGCGCGGGTTTGAAGCAATGGTCGCTGGAGGTAACGCAATTTGCGGGGGATGAAGTCAGCACGCTGAAAGAAGAAAAAGGCACAAAAACCCCTCCAAGCACGATAGATTGGGACTTTGGCACAAACGAGGAAGAAATCCCGCGCTCAAGCCAAGACCTGACGGTGCAACTGACCATGACGGATGTCAATAACCGCACTGCTGACGCGCCTTTGGTGGCAGTACCCGTTGTGCAGAGTTCGCTGGAGCAGCAAGAGGCTTCGGGTAAAGGTATGAAGCGGCGTACACGGTATGATGTCGTAGGATTTGATGAGTTTGGAAATCCAAGCGAAGCAAATGCAGAAGCATTGGCGGCACTTCGCGCAGAATTGCCTCAGTCATCGCGGCGTAGTATCTATATTTCTTCGGAATCACTCAATAAAAATGCAGAAGCTGTCGCCAGTGTGCTGGGAATCAATGATGCTGTCATCATCGTCAAGCCCTTCGCCGCTGCCGAGCGTGATACGTCGCCACTGGCAGAAAACAAGCATTATAGAGCGATTGTGCGTGTGGAATTGGAGTAAATTTTTGTATCATAATAATCCTTACACCAAAAGATTACGCTCTGGTGCATCTTTCCTGTTGCTAGTCTATGCACATAAGTCTGGAAAGCTCGTCAATGCTTGCTTCTCAGACAGACAATTTTGCATCGTTGCACAGCAATGATAGTAATATTGATGACCGAAACCCCGCATAAAACCACATTGAAAGATTTTGATTCTACGCAAGAAAAAGATGTGTGCATAGACTAGGCGTGAGTGACCAAGCTGTCCCCGAATAGTATTCTTACCGTCGCAGAAGCTGTGTGTCGCGCTTCGAGCGTGGTTGGATGCCCCTTTTCGCAAACCAATAGCGAATATTCGATGGATGTACATCCCAGCGTTCTCCTATTTCCTTCAGCAAATACCCAGCGTTGTAGGCTTGTATCATTGCGTCCAAATGCTCCGTCGGAAACTGCCGATGTATTCCGAAGGGCTGCATATCAAGCCCTTCCCGTACAAAGGCTTGGTGCAGTGAAGAAACCGAGCATTTTGCCTTTTTCGCAACAACCCGCAACGATTTCGCTGTTTGATATTTTTTGTGGAGTTTCTTCACCTTTTTTTCTTTGAGTTCGCCTGCTTTCATCTGATTTTGAATAGTTGTGATGAGAATAACGTTGTCTGATAATTACAAAAGTAAACCAAAGATATTTTTTATGAAAATAAAATACACTAAAAATCTTACTAACAACATAATATCCAATGATTTGTACAAACTTTGACTATTAGCGATGTCCAACTCTTTCGCGCGTGTTTTCTTGGTTGCGGGTTTGGCAGTTTTTCTGCAAAATTGAGGCGTTGTGCGAATTCCCTGCTTTTCCACAAATATTTGCGGGAATTATTTTTTTGTCGCATAAATCTCCCGTATTTTAGTAGGCTGTATTTGTGCCTCGCGCTTGCAATGTGTGCATTGCCTAAGAAGCGCATAAATACACACTTTTTTGCAATTCACTCTTTCTTTTCATTTTGTTTTCCTCCGAGATTATGGCTTCTACCCGCATTGAAAAAGACACGATGGGCGATATCGCCGTCCCCAACGACAAATACTATGGTGCGCAAACGGCGCGTTCTCTCATTCATTTCGCTATCGGCACCGAGCGTATGCCCGACGAACTCATCCGCGCGATGGGTATTTTGAAAAAATCGGCAGCGATTGTCAATGCGGAATTAGGCTTGCTTCCGAAGGAAAAACTTGATTTAATCGTGCGTGCAGCCGATGAAGTCATTGAAGGAAAGCTCGGCGACCACTTCCCGCTTTCGGTCTGGCAAACTGGCTCAGGCACGCAAACAAACATGAACGTCAATGAGGTGATTTCTAATCGCGCAATCGAAATGGCGGGCGGCGAACTCGGCAGCAAAAAGCCTATCCACCCCAACGACGACGTAAACAAAGCACAAAGCTCCAACGACACCTACCCAACCGCGATGCACATTGCGGCAGCAGAACAAATTGTGAAATTGCTCATTCCTGCCGTGTCGCATTTGCGCGATACATTGTCTCGCAAGGCTGATGAATTCAAGGACATCATCAAAACAGGGCGCACACACCTCATGGATGCTACGCCGCTTACCTTGGGACAAGAATTTTCGGGCTACGTGCAGATGCTCGACCAAGCTCTGGTGCGCATCAATGCTGTACTTCCGGGCTTGTACGAACTTGCTTTGGGCGGCACCGCCGTTGGCACGGGCTTGAATACGCATCCTGAATTTGCGGAGAAATCGGCAAAGCAAATTGCGCACGAAACGGGCTTGCCCTTCGTCACCGCGCCGAATAAATTTGAAGCTCTCTCTGGACACGACGCGCTTGTATTCGCGCACGGAGCATTGAAAACACTGGCGGCAAGCCTTATGAAAATTGCCAACGATGTTCGCTGGATGGCTTCTGGACCGCGCTGCGGCTTGGGCGAGCTTTCCATTCCCGAAAACGAACCTGGCTCCTCAATTATGCCCGGCAAAGTAAACCCAACACAAAGCGAAGCAATGACAATGGTTGCAGCACAGGTGATGGGAAATGATGTTGCAATCAATATCGGCGGCGCGTCGGGGAATTTTGAATTGAACGTCTTCAAGCCGCTTATTATCTACAACTTCTTGCAAAGTGTGCGCCTTCTCGCCGATACGTGCGTGATGTTTGAAGAGCATTGTGCAGAAGGAATTGAGCCGAACCGCGAGAAAATTGAGTATTACATGAAAAATTCTCTCATGCTCGTCACCGCCTTGAACCCGCATATCGGCTACGACAACGCGGCAAAAATTGCGAAAAATGCGCACAAAAAAGGCACAACTTTGCGCGAATCTGCGCTTGAAATGGGCTTAATTACCGCAGAAAAATTTGATGAAGCAATTAAGCCATTAGATATGACAAAGCCCGGAATGTAAGTAATAAAGCTCTTGTGAGGCTCTCAATTCTTATTGAGGGTCTCACTTTTCTTTGTAATGTCTGCTGTCGAATGTTCGTTGCCAGAGTTCTTTGCCGAAGTGAGAGCCTCAATAGGAATTGAGACCCTCACAAGACAATATTTCCCCTTCTCGTTTCACCCCACCAAGCACCGCACCATGCTGTTTCCGCACAAACATCTCATCAGCGCACGCGATTTATCCGCCGCCGACGTTGAGATGATTTTCGACCGCTCCCGCGAATACCTTGATTTCTTGCGCCTTTCCGATCGCTCGCACGACCGCAAACGCAACGACCTTCAAGGCGTATCGGTGGTGCTGGCATTTTTTGAAAATTCCACACGCACCCGTGTTTCCTTCGAGCTTGCTGCCAAGCGGCTTGGCGCAGAAGTAACAGCATTTCAAGCGGCTGCCAGCAGCGTGGCAAAAGGCGAAACGCTCTTGGACACGATTCTGAATATCGAAACAATGAAAGTGGATATTTTGGTGATGCGGCATCATCATTCGGGAGCGCATGAATTCTTGTCCATGCAGCAAAATCGCGTTTCAAGCAGCATCGTGAATGCTGGCGACGGACAGCACGAACACCCCACGCAAGGGCTGTTGGACGCTTTCACCTTGCAAGAAAAATTTGGTTCGCTGCGCGGGATGCGGTATTGTTTGGTGGGCGATATCCTCCACAGCCGCGTTGCTCGCTCGAACATCCCTGTTTTTCAGGCGTTGGGCGCAGAAGTGGCGGTGTGCGGTCCAGGAACGCTTATGCCCAATCTGGATGCCTTTGGCGTAAAGATTTTTAGCCACATTGACGAAGCTGTGCAATGGGCGGACGCTCTGAACGTCTTACGAATACAGCACGAGCGAATGCAGGAAGGTTTGATTCCGACGCTGCGAGAATTTGTGCGACAATTCGGCGTGAAGCGGCATCACATTGAGCAAAAACCGAGTTTGGCAATTTTGCATCCCGGTCCAATCAATCGCGGAATTGAGCTGGAAGCGGAAGTCGCTGATGCGGCGCAATCGCTGATTTTGTCGCAGGTTGAGCGCGGCGTGGTTGTCCGCATGGCTGTTCTTTCCTTGCTTGCCGAGCATCGCAAGGGAAGCGTATAGCGCGCAAAAGTAGTTTTCATACCACTATTTATACACAGCAAAAAACTCTCCATAGCTAGAAAATATCAGGCTTCAGTGGCACAGACATTCCTGTCTGTGTTTTCCGCTGACCTCCTGCGTCATTATTCACAGACAAGAATGTCTGTACCACTATTGAAGAGATGTTTGTTGTGCATTGAGTCATTTTTCACAAAAAAAATTCCATGATTACCACCGATATTCTTGTTGTTGGAGCCGGTCCATGCGGCTTGTTTTCTGCCTTTGAAGCAGGTTTGCTGAAACTGCACTGCCACTTTATTGACTACTTGCCCATTCCAGGCGGTCAGTGCGCGGAATTGTACCCAAAGAAGCCTATTTACGACATCCCAGGCTTTCCGTCGGTCTTGGCGGGCGATTTAATCAATAATTTGATGAAGCAAATCGAACCCTTCAAACCCGGCTTCACGCTTGGCGAACGCGCCGAAACAATCACCAAATTGGACGACGGCTCGTTCAAAACAACCACCTCGCGTGGCACGGAAATTACCTCGAAATTTATTTTTATTGCTGGCGGACTTGGTTGCTTCGCGCCGCGCAAACCCGCGATTGAAAACCTCACCACCTTCGAGCAAAAAGGCGTGGATTATATCGTGCGCGACCCCGAAGAATTTCGCGGGAAGCGTGTCGTTATCGCAGGTGGCGGCGATTCCGCATTGGATTGGACACTCGTTCTTGCCGAACTTACTTCTGAATTAACCCTCGTCCACCGCAGCAAGCAATTCCGCGCCGCACCTGACTCGGTGCAGAAAATGGAAGCTCTTGCCGCATCAGGAAAAATCAACTTTATTGCGGACGCAAACGTTACGGGCGTGGCAGGAAATGGCGTGTTGCAGGAAGTAGTAATTACGCATGAATCGGGCGAAGTCGAGCGCAAGGCGGCGGATTGGTTTGTACCGCTTTTTGGCTTGGCTCCGCAGCTTGGTCCGATTGCCGAATGGGGCTTGGCGTTGGAGAAAAATGCGATTACGGTTAGCCCGATTGATTACAGTACGTCGGTTGAAGGCATTTATGCGATTGGTGATATTGCCGAATACCCGCATAAACTCAAGCTCATTCTGACGGGCTTCCACGAAGCAGCTACCGCTTGCCACGCGGTGCATCAGAAACTGAATCCGAACAAAAAACACGTCATCAAGTACACGACTGTTTCAGGAATTACGCCGTTTTAAGTCAGAACCTTTGTTTGCTGAAACGGTAAAAAAGTCGTAGTTTTGCAGTCCTTACGACGCGACGCAAATGGCGCAGACAGGAGTGTCTGCGCTACCATCATGCGGCTTCGGTAGAGCAGACACTCCTGTCTGCTCAGAAAAAACGTCATTTTTACACGCGGTTTTGCCCCACAACGCGCATGAAAACTGTTCTTCCATCGCAAAGCATCACCACGCAACAACTGAGTGCGCGTGAGCATTCCGTGTTGCAGGCGATTGTCCAGAATTTTATTTTGGATGCTACGCCCGTTGGTTCGCGGAATTTGTCGAAATGCTTGCAGGAAGATTTGCACCTCAGCCCTGCAACCTTGCGCAATACGATGGCAGACCTTGAGGAATTAGGCTACATCGCGCAGCCACATACCTCGGCTGGACGCATTCCCACTGACAAAGGCTATCGGTATTACGTGGATTCGCTTGCCGAAATGGGACTCGCCCAGACGCTTGCTCCCATGGGCATTCACCGCATAGAGCCGCTTGCCGCGCTTTCGTCGCAGGAAATGGACACGATTCAGCAAAATATTACTGCCGCAAAGCAGCATGAATCCTCGCTGCGCGACGTTTCCAAAGTGTTGGGTGCGCTTTCGCGGCACTTGGCGGTGGTCAGGATGCCGCAAATTGCCAACGCGATTGTGCAGCGCATGGAACTCTTCCAACTGGCTTCGCGGCGGCTGTTGGTCGTGCTGACGCTCAATTCTGACATTGTGCGTACACTCACGCTCGAAGCAGATTTTGAGTTGGAATCGCACGACTGCGAAAACCTTGCTCGCGCCTTGAATGAACGCATTGCGGGGAAATCCTTACGCTTTATCCGCGAGCATTTGCAAAGCCTTGTCCGCGAAACAGAACTCGGCGAATACGCGCTGGAACCCGCCATCGAACACGCAATGATGCGCCTTTTCGTGGATTCGGCGGAAGAACTCTTCACCGACCACGTGCTGCCGAATACCTCTACGCTGCACATTGCGGGCGCACAGCATCTCTTCGACCACCCTGAGTTTGGCTCTGCATCTCGTGTTCGAGGCATTATTGAACTTATGGAACATGAGGAAATTATCGTGCATCTTTTGGAGCAAACCGCCCCGATGGAAGGACACGTGCGCGTGGCGATTGGCAGCGAACTCAGCACTGCGCTTGCTCCCACGCAAATGGAAGATTATAGTTTGCTGACCACAAAGTACCGTTTCGCCAGCGCGAATGCTATCGGCACGATTGGACTGATTGGTCCGAAACGCATGAATTATTCCCGCATGATGGCAATTATGCACGTGGTCGCGGACGCGCTTTCGCACGAAGGCTAGGGAAAGTCGGCATTGAATCTTCGTACACATTGTTGCGTAAAAACTATCATCATGCAGCTTTTCTATCACGCCAGGCGGCTGTTATCACAAGCGCAGTAGCCGTCTGGCGGGTATTACACCAACGGCTCACCCGCCGGACGGTCAAGAAACCGCCCGGCGGGAAATCTGAGTAGCTCAACATGAGTAGCTCAACAAACATTCGCTAAAAAAACGCATTCTCTCAATTTTTATTTCATTTCAACTATGGCACAAGAAACAGCACAAGAAATTCCCATCACAGAAGAAACCGTTGCCGCGCAAACCGCATCAACACAGGCGACACCAGCAGCAACGAGCGAACTTCCTTTGAATGAAGAGCTTGCCAAATTGCGCATGGAACGCGAGGAATTCCGTGAAATTTCATTGCGCAAAGTGGCTGAATTGGAAAACTTTCGCCGCAGAACCGAGCAGGAACGCCAAGAACTCATCATTCACGCGAATTTTAAGCTCTTGCAAAAACTTTTGCCTATGCTGGATGATTTGCAACGCGCTGTGGAGAGCGGGAAATCTAGCTCCGACAGCAAAGCATTCATAGAAGGCGTGGAATTGGTCTTAAATAAAACAACCCAAACCTTTGCTGAAGTTGGTGTTACGCCGATTGAAGCATTGGGGCAAGATTTTGACACGAGCTTGCATGAAGCTCTTATGCAAATGCCGTCGGAAGCTCCAGAGGGACAAATTTTGCAAGAAGCGCAGCGCGGGTATATGCTGGGCAACAAGGTTTTACGCCATGCGCGGGTGATTGTCTCGGCAGGAATGCCTTCGCAAGACTAAAGAAAGTATGAAATATGAATGATGAAGTATGAATCTTGAAAGCCGCTCCAATACTCGTCTCGGAGTTTCATAATTCATACTTCATCCTTTCCTTACGCCTATTTACCGCATCACGACCTTTACTAACGGAAGAAGAAAAACCAAAAACATCATGTCAAAACGCGATTACTACGAAATTCTAGGAATTGGGAAAACAGCGCAAAAGGATGAAATTAAAATTGCGTACCGCAAACTCGCAATGCAATACCATCCCGACCGCAATCCCGATAACAAAGAAGCTGAAGATAAATTCAAAGAAGCCACCGAAGCGTATGAAATCCTCAGCGACGACGACAAACGCGCTCGCTACGACCGCTACGGGCATCAAGGAGTGCGCGGTGGCGCGGACTTTGGGCAATATACCAACATGAATGATATTTTCAGTCAGTTTGGTGATATTTTCGGCGGTGGTGGCGGAGGCAGCATTTTCGATGAAATCTTTGGTGCTGCGGGACGCTCACGTGGCGGCGGCGGACAAGGCAGGACGCGCCAAGAACGCGGTGCGGACTTGAAAATTCGGATGCCGCTTTCGATGGAAGAAATTGCTAAAGGCGTGGAAAAAACGGTCTTGGTGAAGAAATTTACGAACTGCGGAACGTGCAGTGGCTCTGGAGCGAAGGCGGGAAGCGGTCCTGTAACGTGTACGGCGTGCAACGGCACGGGCGAAGTCCGCCAAGTTTCGCGCTCTATGTTTGGGCAATTCATCAACGTAACGCAGTGTACGACGTGCGGCGGCTCTGGGCAGACTATCAAAGACCCGTGCCAGACCTGCTCTGGCGAAGGGCGCGTCAAAACAGAAGCCACGCTCAAAGTGAACATTCCAGCAGGCGTGAGCGAGGGAAATTACATTCCCCTTCGCGGGCAAGGAAACGTCGGGCGACGCGGCGGTCCGGCTGGCGACGCACTTATTATTATCGAAGAGAAAAAGCATGATTACTTTGTCCGTGCGGGAAATGATGTGTTGTACAATCTCATCATCAGCTTCCCCGATGCCGCTTTGGGCGGTGAGGTGAACGTCCCAACGCTCGAAGGAACGGCGGCAGTGAGTATTGAAGCGGGTACGCAGCCAGGTACGAAAATCACCTTGCGCGGGAAAGGCATTCCGCAACTTCAAAGCTATGAAAAAGGAAATCAAGTTATTGTGGTGAATGTGTATATTCCCACCAAGTTGAACGCAAAAGAAAAAGTTACGCTCAAGGAACTAGCAAAAAGCCCAAACATCGCCCCAAAGCCCGATGAACAGACAGGTACAAAAGATTTTTTCGATAAAGTACGCGAAGCATTTTCGTAGTTATTGGACAATATTTTCGTAAAAAAATGCGATAGATATTTTCTCTCTTTCCTACCATCTTTACTATTCTAATCACCCTGCTTTTGCAGTAGATTCACCATCTTTACAGGTGTAATTATGTACAAACGCTTAGAAGAATTTACCGCAAAAGAATTGGTTGAGCGGCGCAGTATTCAAGAGCTGCTCCATATCGCCTTGACGGAGCTGCGCCACGCTCTCGACCGCCACGACTACAACATGGCTATTTTCCTCAATGCGACAGGTGTGCGGCTTCTGAACATTATGATTCAGCAAAACCTCGCTATTGAAGATGAAGCGGAAATGCTCGATACCTTGCGTTCAAATGTGGCAAATCTTTTGAAATTGCAGAATCGCTTGCAGTAAGCGTCATTGCTGGATTCTTTGCGTATCTGCTTGTAAAAATAAACAATGCCGAACACGCTGTAAACCTGATGTTTACTTGTGTGTTCGGCATTGTTCGTTCAAAGTCAATCTTACTTTTTACAAATTCCCACGCCGCGCCTGCTCGCGCTCAATGGCTTCAAACAAGGCTTTGAAGTTGCCTTTGCCAAAGGACTTCGCGCCTTTGCGCTGGATAATTTCAAAAAACATAGTTGGACGGTCTTGTACAGGCTTGGTGAAAATTTGGAGCAAATAGCCTTCGTCGTCGCGATCCACAAGGATATTCAGCGTGCGGAGTGGCGCAATATCTTCCTCAATCGCCCCAACGCGCTCCAACAGGTCTTCGTAGTAGGTTTCTGGCACGGTCAGAAACTCCACACCACGCTTGCGCAATTCACCAACGGTGTGTATAATATCTTTTGTTTCGATGGCTATATGCTGCACGCCTGCGCCTTCGTAGAACTCCAAATACTCGTCAATCTGCGATTTTCGCTTGCCTTCTGCTGGCTCATTGATAGGAAATTTGATGTAGCCATTGCCATTGGAAACGACTTTCGACATAAGCGCGGAATATTCGGTGGAAATGTCTTCGTCGTCGAAGGTCATCAGCAGTTTGAAGCCCATCACATCTTCATAAAATTTCACCCATGCGTCCATTTTGCCTAATTCCACATTGCCAACGCAATGATCCACGTGCAACAGCCCGACGGGTGTAATGGGAAAGAAGCTCCCACGCGCTTCGTAGCCAGGCAGAAACACGCCTTTGTAGTTTTTGCGCTCCACAAATGTATGCACAGTTTCGCCGTAGGTATGAATGGAGGCAATCACCACTTCACCGTGTTCGTCCTTGAGAGTATGCGGCGGCTGGGCGGGAATAGCACCACGATTGACGGTTTCATAGAAGGATTTTTCTGCATCATCCACCCAGAGAGCCATTACTTTTACGCCGTCGCCATGTTTTTTCACGTGTTCTGCAATTGGCGATTGAGAATGGATGCCGCTTGTGAGAATAAAGCGCACTTTATTTTGCTTCAAAACATAGGAAACACGGTCTCGCACGCCTGTTTCGGGTCCGGCGTAGGCAATGACCTCAAAACCAAACGCTGCTTGGTAATAGTATGCAGCCTGCTTTGCATTGCCGACGTATAATTCCAAAAAGTCTGTGCCGTTAATTGGCAAGAAATCATGCGCTGTGTGAGCGTTTGCCGAGTCGAGTATTTGTGCGGTTTCCACGTTATTTCTCCTAAAAATCTGTATGAGATGAGATTGAATTCAAGACTTCAAAATTACGGCTTTTTTGGGAAAGATATATCGCAAATTTCGCTTGGAGCGAAATCTTTTCTCTTCCAAGAAATACTTGCGCTTGATACTTGTACAGGATGTAGAGACTGCGTAAGTTTGCGCTCGTTCACGTGAAGATGACGATTTTCCCCTACTTTTCTTTCTTTTGCCATGGTCAATATCCACATCAACTACGAAGGCGATTTACATTGCCGATTGGAACATGAACCCTCGAAAACGGCTATCGCGACCGACGCGCCGACCGATAATCACGGGCGCGGCGAGAGTTTTTCCCCCACCGACCTTGTTGCTGCCGCAATGGGAAGCTGCATGGTCACAACGATGGCGATTGCCTCGAAAAATCGCAATCTCGACCTCGCGGGAACAAGCGTTCACGTGGCAAAGGAAATGGCTTCCAGCCCGCGTAGAATCGGGCGTTTGGTGGTGAATATTGTGTTACCAGTGCATATTCAGGAAGAAGATTTTAAATTCCTTGAAAATGCTGCACTCACCTGCCCCGTCCACCGTTCTATGCACCCTGATATGGTGATTGACTTCACGATGAGCATTGCTGGAAAAGGCTAGCGTACAGGCACTCAGCGAACAATTCTCAGAATAATTCTCATAACAAATTCAACGAAAAATCATTGTTGTTTCATTTCAAATTCTATATTCCATGAGAAAAATTATCTCTACCACAAATGCACCGGCGGCTCTTGGTCCGTATTCGCAAGCAATCGAAACACAAGGAACCATGCTGTTTCTAGCAGGTCAGATTCCGCTTTTACCGAATGGTGAATTGGTACAAGGTGGCATCACCGAACAAACAACACAGGTGTTAGAAAATATCAAGGCTATCTTGGATGAAGCTGGCTACAGCTTTGGAAATATCGCCAAAGCAACAGTTTTTCTGAAAGATATGAACAACTTCGCAGCAATGAACGAAGTGTACGGAAAATATCTTGGCGATATCAAGCCTGCTCGCTCAACCGTAGAAGTGGCGCGTCTTCCAAAAGATGTGCAGGTAGAAATTGAAGTGGTTGCGCTGAAGTAATCATTGATAAAGAATGCGGATTAAAAGATAGTTTTTGACGCTGATTGGACTGATTTCACTGATAAACGCTGATTTACAAATATGTTAGGCAAAATTAAAACAGTGTTGTATTATCAAAAAATCTGTGTTCTTCAGTGGAATCAGTCTAATCAGTGTCAAAGAAATCAACAACTTGGCTTAACTCTTCATTCGCATAAAGAGTACCTTCTCAAACGACAACTCCCGTTCTACGACAGTGATTCTGCTTGGCAGGTACAGCGTAGAACGGGAGTTGTTTGTTGTAAGGGTATATTTTCTCGCTTTATTTACTTGCGCCGAACGACGGAAACCAATACAGCGTAGCTCGCAGCACCGTATAGAGATAGCCCGATTGCTTTACTCTATTGCCATTTCCGTAATCTTTATCGCGCGGAGAAGCAAAAAAAGCACCGTTTACGTGAAATTCTGCGCCTGGATAAAGTAATCCAAAGGAAGTTGGCACGTTCAGCCCCAGTGAAACAAGTTTTGCATTAAAGCCAAACCCTGAGCTTGCGTCGGGCGGCGTATCTGGTCCAGCGTTGAAGGTCGTCAGAAGATACGAGGCACCAACACCAAAGCAGACGTTTAAGGTATTTCCAGGATTGGTGGTAAAATATAATCCCGCATCAATGGCTTGAAATCTATTTGGAAAAGGTTGTGGTGTTGCCCCGCCTGGGATAGGAAGGGTTGGAGCAAAGTTATTTCCCGTGTAATAGCCCGCATCAAGCGCAATCACATCGGTAAAATAATACCGCATATTACCGCCATAGATGATTGCTTGCCCAGTGTAAGAAAGCGTCCCGGAAGGAGTGTGAACGTCAATCAAGGTATGCGTTCCAGCAACTGCGCCGATTCCAAAGGTTTTTGGATAGGGATTCACAAAAGGAACAGGCTTATCGTCATCGTCGTCATCGTTTTGTGCAAATGCAGTCTGCGTAGCACCAAACGCCATGCAAGAAAAAAGCAATGCAACGAGTATTTGTGCAACATTGCCGCCCGAAATACGTGTTGGAATGCGGAAAAATTCGTGTGCTGTCGCGCTCGTTGTAGCAAAAACATTTTCGAGGCTCATGGAGCGAATTTCTGCAATTTTCTCCGCCACAAGCCGCACAAATGCTGGTTCATTGCGCTTACCGCGATGCGGCACTGGCGACATATACGGCGCGTCGGTTTCAATCATCAATTTATCCATAGGAACAGAAGCAACAGTTTCAGAAAGAGTGGATGCTTTGAAGGTAATATTTCCAGTAAATGAGACATGAAAGCCAAGTTTGACGGCGCGTTCAGCCTGTTCGGGTGTGCCAGAGAAGCAGTGTAGCACGCCACGCAAGCTCCCGTCTTGTTCCTCGTCCAGAATGCGCATCATATCGTCGTCCGACTCACGATTATGCACAATCACGGGCAAATTCCGTCGCTTGGCAATACGCAATTGTGCGCGAAACACGTCCTGCTGCACATCACGCGGCGCGAAATCGTAGTGATAATCCAACCCAATCTCGCCAATGGCTTGTACGCGCTCGGAAAAACTCAAATCTTCTACCTGACGGAGCGCATCACTACTCGCTTCTAAGGCATGGTGTGGGTGAATACCCATTCCGCAGAAAATACGTTCATCGGAGCGCACCACGCCTAACACGGATTGGAAGCGCGTCGGTTCAATTGCGGGAATAATCAAATGCGTCAGACCGCCTGCAAATGCTCGCTCAATCGTTGCAGCGCGGTCGTTATCGAATTGCTTGTTGTCAATATGACAATGAGTGTCAATCATAATTGGAAAACGGGAAAATATAGGTAGTAAAGGGATGGAATGGGCGTGAGGCTCTCACTGCGTAGTGAGAATGTTTGGCATCTCGTGTGAGAGCGAAAACCCTCGCCTCAATGACATGATACCTCACACACCAAGAGCCGTGCGCATTGCAGCAATATCGCTCAGGGGCGCGTGGCACTGATAGTTTTCGCAAATGTAGAGTGTTGGTGCGCCATTGTGCGAGGTTTGATATTCGGCTTGCTCAATCCATTCCTTGAGTTCATGCGGTGTGTGATTGTACGCCACAACCGAATATGGCAAAAATGTTTCTGCCAAAAGGCGCAGAATATCATGCGTTGCGGGATGCGAGGCGGCTCCAGCGAAAATAATTTCCTGTGCAGATTGTGTCAGAAAATCTGCCGCAATAAGCATTTGTGCGAATCCCGTCGGATAACGCTGCACAGATTCCACAAAGTGAGCAATGGTGCGCTCTGCCGAGCGAATGTACTGCGCTCGGTTTGTCAGCCGCCCCAAGCGAGCAAGCACAGATGCAGCAATGGAATTTCCCGAAGGAATTGCACCGTCGTATGCTTCTTGAGTGCGGATTATCAAGGTTTCATTATCCGAAGCCGAAAAATAAAAACCACCGTCATCGGTATTTTCAAAAAGGCGAAGCATCTCATCTGCAAGGAATAGTGAGCTTTTCAGATACTTTGTTTGAAAATGCGTTTGGTATAATTCGAGTGCGCCCCACGCCAAAAACGCGTAATCATCCAGAAACGCAGGAATGGCGGCATCGCCTGTACGGTAGCGGTGCAGCAGACGTGGTGGCGCGGTAGAATCATTTTGCAGAGCAAACATTCGTTGCTGAAAAAAGCCGAAAGATCGCTCTGCTGCTTGTGTGTAGAGCGCGTTATCCAGAACACGCCCACCAACGGCAAAGGCAGCAATCATCAGTCCGTTCCAATCGGTCAAGATTTTATCATCTTTCAAAGGGTGAACGCGCTTCTCGCGGTGCGCAAACAATCGCTCACGGAAAACAGACAGCCGCGCACGCAATTCCTCAGTATCTATACCGTGTGCATGGGCAAAATCTGCCTCCGAAAGCCGAATATGCGGAATGTTGTCGCCAGTGCGTTCGCGTGTGGCTTCTTCCTCGAAGTTACCTTCTTCGGTGAAATTGTAAAAAGCAGCAAACAAACGCCCATCGGAATCACCCAGCACCTCGCGTATTTCCTTGCTTGTCCAAATATAAAACGTGCCTTCATGTCCTTCACTATCGGCGTCTTCGGCGGAATAAAAACCGCCGTTGTCATCGGTCATATCGCGCAGAACGTAGGTAAAAATTTCCTCCGCAATGCGGCTATACGCCTCGTTTTTCGTGATTTGAAACGTTTCCAAACACACCAGCGACATCATTGCTTGGTCGTACAGCATTTTCTCGAAATGCGGTAAAAGCCACTCACGGTCGGTGCTGTAGCGATGAAAACCATATCCCAATTGGTCGAAAATCCCGCCTTTGCGCATGGAAAGTACCGTGCGTTCAACCATTGCGAGCGCAGAAACCTCGCCCGTGCGCTTAAAATGGCGCAAGAGAAGAAGAAGATTCTGCGGCGAAGGGAATTTTGGTTGCGAACCAAATCCACCAAAGTGCGGGTCAAAAATCTGCTCGTAACGCGTAAATGCTTGGGTTAGGAGGGTATTCGTTAATTGGTCATTGGTCACTGGTGGTTTCGCGCCGTCGCTTGACAAATGACTTTTCTTCAGGTGTTCAAGAATTGCCGTGCTGGATTCGGTGATTTTCTCGCGTTCGGTTCGCCATGAATTTTCAATGTGCTGAATCAAGTACGGAAAACCTGGGCGTTGGGCGTGATTCTCTGGCGGGAAATATGTTCCAGCAAAAAATGGCTGTTTATCGGCATCCATAAAAATAGTGAGGGGCCAGCCGCCTTGCCCCGTGAGAGCCTGACAAACACTCATATAGATTGCGTCAATATCAGGGCGTTCTTCTCTATCAACTTTTATGGAAATATAATGTTCGTTCAGGAAGTCGGCAGTATTGGTGTTCTCAAAGGATTCGCGTTCCATAACGTGGCACCAGTGGCAGGTAGCATACCCAATGCTCAGGAAAATCGGCTTGTTTTCACGCCGCGCTTGCTCAAATGCCTCGTCGCTCCAGGCATACCAATTCACGGGATTATGTGCGTGTTGCAGCAAATACGGCGATTTCTCGTGGATAAGCGCGTTGGTATAGGTGTGATGCTGGTGCGTGGGCAATGAAGCCATACAACAATAGTAATGACGGCATGAAACAACGGTGAGGGGCGGCTAAGATACGAAAAAATTGCGGAACTCGTGCATATTGGTAAATGTAAAATGAGTGTAGAGTAAACATACCGTGAAAACCTTTTTTGTTTGTATCAACAGTAACTGCTCAAGGGCGCAAGGTGAGCCGTGTCTGCGATGTGCCGATGAATAAGCCAATACCATCGCCTTGCACGTTCCAGCGAGGATTTAAAATAATTTGTAACTGGTCAGGTCTTTTCGTCGGGCGGCTGTTATTACAAGTACGGTAGCCGTCCGGCAGGCGTAGAGCCGCAACGCTTGCCGATGCCAGAAATGAAGGCAATTTTCACCTACATTTTCAAAAAGTTCTTGACTCTTACCTTAGGTTAGTCCGTATTTTTGTAACAGAATCGTGAACGGCTGATAAATTCTTGTGTTCAGGGAATTGGGATAAAACCTAACACCCTGTAAAAACACGGAATTTTTCTGCCAGCACGCATCATTTCTTGTGAAACAAAACGATTCTTCATGCGTTGTATGAGATAGATAAACAAATAACGCTGTTTTTGATTTTTTGAAATGAATATATGAAACCTTTGCAACTCCTTTGTTTGCGTGTCGTTGTGGGTGCCGTCGCGCTTGTGCTGTGCCTACCTCACAACACTCATGCGCAAGCTACCTCTGTCCCAACTGCGCCCGCAACCGAAACACCTGG
Organism: Ignavibacteria bacterium; assembly: GCA_013298775.1. Taxonomy (GTDB): domain Bacteria; phylum Bacteroidota; class Ignavibacteria; order Kapaibacteriales; family UBA4661; genus PH2015. Next base: position 228,349 of record JAAFIV010000001.1, read on the forward strand.
GACTACACGCACACTCAGCCTTGATGACTGTTTGAAAATTGCGCTGGGGGAAAATCCTGAAGTTTTGATTGGCTTGGCACAAGCACAAGCTGCTGCAGCTCAGTCTAAATCTGCTTTTGCAGGCTTTTTGCCAACAATGGATATTAATGGCGGTTACGGCAGAACGCTGAACGACACCACACTCCGTATCTTTCCGCGTCCGCGCCCGAATAGTGCTGAGGTAGAGCTTGCTTTTACCCCATTCTACACGCCAGATGTTTTTCGCAATGGATTTGCACTCAATGCTTCGATTGATTACGTCATTTTCAACGGACTTCAGCGTGAAAACAATTATGCTGCCGCACAATCTAGCCTACAAGCCAGCGAGCAGACACTTACTCAAACAAAACGCCGAGTTTTAGCCACTGTCCGCACACAGTTTCTTGCTGTTATGCGCTCGAAGCAGATTTTGCGCGTCCGCCAAGAAGATTTCGCCATCGGCAAAAAACAGCTCGAACGCATTCGTGCGCAGTTTGACGCGGGTGTAATTCCGATTGCAACAGTCTTCACGCAAGAAGCAGACCTTGCAAACCGTGAATTGGCGGTGGTGCAAGCGGAAAATGATGTGGAATTGGCAAAAGGAACGCTTTTGACGACGCTTGGCTTAAATCCTGGCGCGACGGTGGATTTCTCCGAACTTACCTTGCAGCAAAACCTGACAGAATCTGACCTTCGCGCCTTTCGTTCAACAGTTGGCGATTTTGGCAAAGCCTTCGCAACCTCGCTTGAGAAACGCAGCGATTTAGCGGCGGCAAAGTCGCAGATTGAATCCGCGAACGCAAGCGTCAGTGCGGCTCAGGGTGCGTGGTTGCCAACGGTGTCGGCGAATGCAAGCTATAATTGGAACAGCCCTGTTGTGAGCAATTTTCAATACGGTTCGCAGTCAGTCGGTTTGAATTTTCAATACAGAATTTTCGACGGTTTCCAACGCGATGCAAACACCCAACGCGCAAAAGCAACACTTTCACAAAATGAATTGCAAAAGCGTCAAGCTGAACAGCGCATCGCTTCTGATGTGCAGAACGGTTTTATTCAACTCAATACTTCTGAAAAGAATCTCGACATCACCGCACGCGCACTCAAAGCTGCCCAACAAAACTTCGATGCGGCTGAAGAACGCTTCAAAGTTGGCGCGGCGAACATTCTCGACCTCACCACTGCAAACGCAAATCTCGCAACGGCGAAAATTAACCGCATTACCGCGCTCTACAACTATCTCGGCGCACAATTCCAGATGAAATTTGCACTTGGAATGTTGGACGAGTAAGGCAAAGGATGAAATCTGAGGGATGAAGAGAAAGCGCGTCAATACTGGTATTCAACCAAAACCTAACAATTAAAATTCAACACTTTTGAACAAACGTCATGGCGAAAAAGAATAACAAAAAACGGAACATTATTTTAGCAATTATCGGCGTACTTTTGCTCGGAGGGAGCGTAGCTGCGTACATGATGGGCAAACGCGAAAAAGCTATCGAAGTAACAGTCGAGCAGGTTGGCTTGAAAACTATCACGCAGACAGTTTCGGCGACAGGGAAAATTCAGCCCGAAGTGCTGGTAAAAATTTCGTCGGAAGTGAGCGGGGAAATTATCACGCTGCCCGTGAAAGAAGGCGATACCGTGCGCAAAGGACAGTTTTTGGCGAAAATTCAGCCCGACCTTGTGCAAGCCCAGTTGGAGCAGGCTCGCTACGCTTCGGAGTCGTCGCGCTCGCAAATAAACACGGTTCGCGCTGATTTGGAACGCGCCCGTCTTGATTTTGACCGCATCAAAGGTTTGTACGAAAAACAATACGCTTCCAAGAGCGATTTCGACCAAGCACAAGCCGCTTTCAACAGCGCACAAGCGCGTTTAGAAGGCAGCCAGAAGGATTATGAACGCTCACAGGCTGTTGTACGCCAATCCAGCGTTACAAGCGGTCGCACGACGATTTACGCGCCAAGCGATGGTATTGTCGTGGCAATGCCTGTTGAAAAAGGTGAAAAAGTGCTGGGAACGGCGCAATTTCAAGGCACGGAGATTATGCAGGTTGCCGACCTCAGCACAATGAATGCTGAAGTAGATGTGGATGAAAACGACGTAGTAATGATTTCTGTGGGCGATACAACCCGCATCCGCATTGATGCTTTCCCGAATCGTGTGTTTCGCGGCTATGTCTATCAAATCAGCAATTCCGCGAAACGCGCCGCGACTGGCACACAGGAAGAAGTTGTGAATTTTGCGATTAAAATTCGCCTTATTGACACCGATGCTCGCCTCCGTCCGGGAATGAGTTGCGATGTGGATATTGAAACTGAAACCCGCTCCAATACTATTGCTGTGCCGCTTCAATCGGTCACCATTCGCAAGCCAGAAGAAAAGAAAGACGATAAAGAAGAGCCGAATCCCGCACAAGCACAAACTACGGAGAAGAAAAAATCTACTTCGGGCGCACAAAAACTGCCTTCGGTGGTCTTCTTGAAAGAAGGCGAAAAAGCGAAAATGGTGCAAGTGGAAACGGGCATCAGCGACGGCGGCTATATTGAAATTAAAAGCGGCGTGAAGGAAGGTCAAACCGTTGTAAACGGCAATTTCCGCGCTATCAGCCGCGAACTTGAAGATGGTGCGTTGATTAAAATTGATACCGTCAGCAAGAAGAAGCCGAATAAAAAGTAACGGAATTACCCGTCCTACCGTTTCGTAACGGTAGAACGGGTTTCACGGTATGATTAAAATATGGATTGAAAAAAATGTTGTCGTGGCACAGACATTCTTGTCTGTGCTTTTCGCCTGAAGCCAGCACCAACACTGACAGACAAGAATGTCTGTCCCACTCATGGTAGAAATTTGGTTGTGTGCTGAGATACTCATCTCAACTCTTGACAAAACTCATTTTATGAACGCATCAACCTCTGAACAAACTGTCCTGATTGACATTCAGAACATTGCCAAAACCTACGTCATGGGCGAAGAACAAGTCCATGCCTTGAAGGACGTATCTATGACCATTCGCAAGAACGAATACGTTGCGATTATGGGTCCTTCAGGTTCGGGTAAATCAACTCTGATGAACATTCTGGGCTGCTTGGACACGCCTTCCAAAGGCTCGTACACGCTGAACGGCAACATTGTCAGCGATATGGACGACAACGAACTTGCCGATATTCGCAATAAAGAAATCGGTTTTGTGTTCCAAACCTTCAATCTTTTGCCACGTTATTCTACGTTGCAAAACGTGGAATTACCGCTTGTGTATGCGGGCTATTCGGCAGAAATGCGCCGCGAAAAAGCGGAAAAAGCCTTGCTGAATGTCGGCTTGGAGCATCGTATGGGACACAAGCCAAATGAGCTTTCGGGCGGTCAGCGTCAGCGCGTGGCGATTGCCCGTGCGCTTGTGAACGACCCCTCCATCATTCTCGCCGACGAACCCACAGGAAACCTTGATTCTAAGACAGGCGACGAGGTAATGCGGATGTTTGAAGAACTCTGGGAAAAAGGCAATACGATTATCGTGGTAACGCACGAGCCAGACATTGCCGCCCACGCACACCGCGTTATCCGTGTCCGCGACGGCTTGATTGAATCGGATGTGATTAACGAAAACTATGTGTCGGAATTGCGCAAGCAGGAAGAAACCTTGCCGGAAGCGCATTAACTCAAAGAACGAGCCGAAATTGAAAAACTGCTACAAAATCCCGTTTGTTACATTTACCAAAATGAGGTAGAGTCATGAAAAATCCTTGCATACTGTTCTTGCGCAACGTTGCTACCCCTGCACTGATATTGTTGCTTTCTTTTGCACCTGCATTTGCTCAACTTGAGCAAGGACGTTGGATGGTTGGTGGCGGTCTGGGCGGTGCGAATATTGCAATAAACGAGCAACAGCCTTTGTGGAACGGACAAAATTTCACGCCCCGATATTTTTCTCAAGCAGGAATCAATATCGGTACGAATTTGGGCTACTTTGTGACCAATAACCTTGTTGTTGGAGGAAATTTTGGCACGGGAGTGAGTGCGTCGTCCAGCGATAGTTTTTTCAGGAATGCAAGTGTGAACTGGAATATTGGCGCAGGACCATTTATCCGTTATTATGCTATCCCTCTTAGCAGCGCAGCGGCTTTATTTGGTGGAGCATATCTTGGATATTCTGTATCCCTCAGTTCCTTTCCTCCCTATACTCAACCATTTGTGCTTCAACAGCTCAATCCTAATCTCAATATTGGCGGTACGTGGTTTATCACGAAAAATGTTGCGGTAGAAGGGTATGTTGCATATGAGCGGCGTTTTGTTTTCTTTAACGAAAGACCTCAAATCGTTGCGTTTGGTGGTACAATTATTGACAGAGGAACGATTCCAGCCTTTACACAAAATAACGGCGCACTTACTTTCGGCGTAAATTTTCAAATCTTTCTCGACAAATTATTTTAAGCAAACATCATGTTCCAACAACTCATCGAAGGTATGAAAATTGCCTTCAGTGCTATTCGCTCCAATAAACTCCGCTCTGGGCTGACCTCGCTCGGTGTGGTGATTGGCATTGCGTTCGTTATTTTCATGGGCTGGTTCTTGCAGGGCTTGGACAATGCCTTCGAGGGCGCGATTGCTACGCTCGGCACGGATGTTATCTACATTGATAAATTCGATTGGGCTGGACGCAAGTCCTGGCGCGAGACCATGGGCAGACCCGATATCACCATTCGCCAATGCGAGGAGTTGATGAATCGGATGCAAACCTCCGAAGCCGTCTCCGTTATTGGGCGCAAGTGGCAATCGAATATCAAGTACGGCAATCAAAACTACAACGGCATCACGATTGTCGGCGCGAATAGTGTCTATGCGGATATTGCGGCTGGTATCATTAAAACAGGGCGTTTTTTCTCGCCAGTGGAGGACAACTATGGCGCGAATGTGGCGGTTGTTGGGAATGATATTGTGAAAAATATCTTTGGCGAAAATGTGGACCCGATTGGACAAACAATTAAAATTAAAGGAATTACCTTCACGGTGATTGGCAAAATTGAGAAACAAGGTTCAATGTTCGCGCCGCCCTGGATTGACAATCAAATTATCATTCCGCTCAAAGGCTTTTTGAACATTTACGGCACCACGAATAAAATGAAAAGTATTTCGGTTGCCATCAAAGCTGGCGGCGAGGAAAACGTTGAAAACGTGAAGCTGGAAGCCGTCGGCCATATGCGCCAAATACGCCGCTTGGAGCCAGGCGAAGAAGATAATTTTGCGGTGAATGAATCGCAAGCCTTTCGGGATAATATCGCCAATATCCGTGTTGGTGTCTGGGCTGTGGGGCTTGGCTTAACGATGCTTTCCTTCCTTGTCGGTATTATCGGCATTATGAACATTATGTTTGTGTCGGTAACCGAGCGCACGAAGGAAATCGGCATCCGCAAGGCTCTGGGGGCGCGTCGCCGCTCGATTCTGTTCCAATTTCTCGTGGAAGCCTCCGCGCTCTGTTTCATGGGCGCGGTGATTGCCTTCGTCCTCTGCGCCGTCGTGATGTTCGGCATAACCCGCATGGAATGGGCAACCTTCCTCTCGCCGTATATTCCCGTGAATTTGCTGATTATTGCCACTGTTGTTTCTATTTTCGTTGGCATTCTTGCGGGAATGATACCAGCAATGCGAGCCTCACGTTTAGACCCCGTTGATGCGCTTCGTTACGAGTAAGAAAGGATGAAATCTGAGGGCTGAAGTATGAAAGCGGAAAAAACAAGAACAGAAAATACAGAAGGTCGTGAGGATTTACGGATTCGGACAAAACGTTTTGCTTTGCGTATCATTCGACTTTTCCAGTCACTGCCTTCAACAACGGAAGCCCAGATTATCGGTAAGCAGGTTTTGCGCTCTGCAACATCTGTCGGCGCACAATATCGTGAAGCATTTCGCGCAAAATCCGACGCTGATTTCATCAACAAACTACAAAGCTGCTCACAAGAACTCGAAGAAACAGTCTATTGGCTTGAACTACTCATCGAAGCAGAAATTATCCCAGAACACAAGCTAGCAGACCTCATGCAAGAGGCAGACGAAATCATGGCAATTTTTATTACAATCATTCGCAAAGTCAAACAACGTCAATAACGCGGCAAAACGATGCACAAAGGATAATCACAAAGGCACGAACAATCTTGCTTCACCCCTCAGATTTCACTCTTTGCTTCATCCCTCAGCCCTCAAATTTCATCCTTTTATATGAAGCAAATCATCGAAAGTATTATCATGGCATTCGATGCCGTGCGAGCAAACAAGCTGCGTTCAGGCTTAACGCTGCTCAGTATTGCCATTGGCATTTTTGCCATTATCGGCGCGGGAACTGCCGTTACGTCGCTGAATAATTCTGTAAACGGCGAACTTGCGTCGCTGGGGCAGAATACCTTTCAAATCAAGCGGCGACCAAGTATTATCATGGGCAACCGCGAGTGGATGAAATATCGTAATCGCAAGCATATTACATTTTCTGCGGGGCGTGAATTTAAGCGCATGATGGGCGAAAGTGCTGAAGCTGTCAGCCTGTACGACTATGAGGATAATTTGACCGTCAAAGCGAATAATCTCGCCACCGACCCAACCGTCCAAGTCGATGGCATTGATGAATCGTACATGATTTGCAACAACGTCTCGGTGGACGAAGGGCGCGAGTTTACGGAGAATGATATTAGTTTGAACCGACCCGTTGCGATTATTGGTGTAGATGTTGCAGAACGCTTGTTTCCTACTTCGTCGCCGATTGGTCAGGAAATAAGCATCAAAGGGCATCGCTTCACGGTGATTGGAATGCAGAAAAAGCGCGGTTCTATCTTGGGTTCAAGCCTTGATAACAACGTCTATATCCCGCTTCCGCTCTACATCAAGTTCTTTGCAGAATTTGTGAGCGTAACAATTTTCGTAAAATCTCCCTCGAAAGAAGCATATCCCTTTGTGTTGGATGAAACCATAGGAATAATGCGGACTTTGCGCAATGTGAAGCCGGGCGAGGACAATAATTTTGAAATTGAAACCAATGAATCGCTTGCCAATTCTTTTGCAGGATTTACCGAGTATTTAACCATGTTCGGCTTTGCGTCGGGCGCGATTGCGCTCATTGCAGCAGGTGTGGGCATTATGAACATTATGCTCGTGTCGGTGAAAGAGCGGACGCGGGAAATCGGTGTGCGTAAAGCAATCGGCGCGAAACGCTGGAATATCATGTCGCAGTTTGTGATTGAAGCCGTTACGCTCTGTCAAATTGGCGGAGTGTTTGGAATTATTTTAGGCTACTTAGGCGGCTTGGCACTGAGCGCGGCGGCTGGCTTTACCTCCGCTGCTGTGCCAACAACGTGGGTGGTTGGAAGCGTGGGAATTTGTACGCTTTTGGGTGTGCTTTTCGGCAGCTACCCCGCATGGAAAGCCGCTTCCTTAGACCCAATTGAGGCATTGCGCTACGAGTAGGGGGCGCAAGCCCGCCTACTGCGTTCTTTTGTTGATTTTTTTATGGAAAAATCTTTGGCAAGTTCAGGGTGAAGACCGCATCAAACCGTATGCTGAATCCTGAACTTGCCAAAGTAGTTTACACCACTGCTACTCTCTTCTTGTCCACAGCCTACCTTTACGTTGCGCATCTGCACGCGCTTGTCAACCTTCTGCAACTCTCCCTCGTCCAATACTCAATTCTTGGGAACATTCCTTCGCTAGCGTGGATAGAAGTACCGATAGAATTGCAAGTAAAATAACACTCTCCCATTTCGCACATCATTTGTATTGATGCGGCTTTGAGGGCATTGTGCAATGATATACATTTCATTGTGCTGCGTTCGTACAACAGCCGCAAGGTAGTGTATTGTGTGCATTGCACTTGCTGTTCATTGATTATTCACCGACTTTTCCACTTCATTTTTTCTCGACAATTATGCGTACATCTCGCACCAATTCTCGCGCGGTCGCTTTTCTTTTTACAGTTTTTCTCTTTACAGTTCTTCTCTTTACAGTTTTTCTTTGCGTACAGGTCGCATTATTCTCACCAATTGAAGCACGTGCGCAAACGCCAACAGCAACGGTAGTAGCGACGCAACCAACAGGCATTCAAAGCAAGGAAATACGCCATCTCTTAGGCAAATGCCGTTTGGAAGATTTTCAACAATTACCTTTTCAAACGTGGTTTCAAGAGGGTTTTCGGAATTATTCGCCAAACGCGCCTATCGTCCAGGAACTCAAGCAAACACCGCTTGCACGCTTACGTTTCAAGGTCTTTCTTGGTACATGGTGCGGCGACAGCCAACGTGAGTTTCCGCGCTTTGCCAAACTTGCTTCCGAACTCGGCATCCGCGAAGAAGCAATCGAAATCATTGCCGTCAATAGTGCCGATAGTCTGCGTAAGCGCAGCCCTACTGGTGAAGAGGTCGGGCAGGATATTTTTCGCGTGCCGACGGTGCTTATATTCGAGCAAAGTCAAAATAAAAAGCAGGAATGGCACGAAAAAGCTCGTATTGTGGAATATCCTAGCGAAACGTGGGAGCGAGATTTGGTGCGGATTCAGCGCGGAGAAGACTTTCCGCCAGCGTATCCGAGCTATCCAGTGGTGCGGGAATGGCTCAAAAACGGCATTCTGAGTGATACAAACATGAGTGCAAGCGGCTTGGCAACACGCCTAAAGCACGTCGTCAGCAGTGAAAGCGAGCTAAATGCGGCAGTGTACGTGCTACTTGCGCGTGGTCAAACACAAGAAGCGGTACTGCTTGCACGCGTAAATGCCAATATTTTTCCGCAATCTTCCAACTGCTACGATACGCTCGGCGAGTGCTATGAGAAAGTTGGTAAATTTCCGCAAGCTGTACGCGCTCTGGAGCGAGCATTGGAGCTGGATGTGAAAAATTCTGCCGCGCTTGCGGCACTAGTGCGAGTGAAATCGAAAAAGTAAACGGATTGTGCGTGCCAATGCCCCTTGTACGCTATTGAAAATGTCCACGAAGCATAGGAATTACCACAAATAGCGCATGATAATTGCGTGCTGTTTATGAGGATTCGTGCGATTCGTGGACATTTTTTTTGTTCAATCCGCGTACCCCTCGAATGAATGTCCTTCACAAGGCTCACACAAAACTCACACAAAAGAATCTGTGCAGAAATTTCACAATTTTGTATCTTGAGCATTCCGCAAACTCGCGGGAAATGGTCTGTTCACAAATTGTTTCATTTTTTGCAAACAAGGTGCTTTATGGGAGTTCAAGTTTTACTCTCCTTTCCATGCGCAATTATCCCAATGGCTCTGTTTATCTACATTGTACGCCGTTTGGATAAGTACGACCCAGAACCGTTTTGGCTACTCATGTTTCACTTCGCGTGGGGCGGAATTATTGCGGTTGGCGCGGCTTCGGTGATTAATGCACAAGCACTAGGATTCTTCGTCGGCGAGGGCATCACGCCCAGCAATGTAACGCCAGAGAAGCGATTGGCTCTCCTCTTCGTTGTAGCGTGTTTAGGACCGATTGTGGAAGAACTGCTCAAAGCCTCTGTTTTCGGCATCAGCACTCGTTTGCGTGAATTCAACAACCTTACCGACGGTATTGTGTATGGCTCTGCGGTTGGGTTTGGGTTTGGTACAGTTGAAAATTTAGTGTATTTCATTCAAAATGCAGCAACCGATAATTGGGTACAACTCGTCATCAATCGCACGTTTTTCTCTGGGATGATGCACGCACTTTCCTCCGCAACCTTTGCCGCATTTTTGGGTTACGGACGCTTCAAATATGGCGATATTCCTTGGCGTTTTGCGGTGTATGGCTTTGTTCCTGCTGCCCTTCTCCACATGGCGTGGAATTACTTCATTATGTCGAATGTTACCAGTGTGAACATCATTGGTTTTTCGGTGGTGGTGCTTGCTTTTGGCGGCTTGTGTTTTACCTTTGCACGCTCCATGAAGTATGAACACATCTACATTCGCGAGGAATTGGTGGATGAAGCTCGTTTGGGAAATATTCCGCAAGAATACATTGATTTGCCCTTCCGCGACCACACTTCCGGCGAAGAATACCTCGTCGCGCTCATCTGCTCGCAAATTGCCTTCGAGCGCATTACAAACAGACAGCTCCGCAGCCCGCATCAAATCGAGCGTTCAAACAAAATTCTGGATGCCTTGCGAAAGAAAATAAAAGTCCTTCCGCCGCTTCAAACCTAGATGTTCTGCATTGTGAATATGTGTATGCTCTATGTGTATGCTCTGTGTGTACGCTCTGTGTTATTTTCTTTAGGACTTTCGCAAACGGCTCATTTCATGAAGGCAGACAAGAGTGTCTGCCCTACTGAAGCCCCATGAAACCTATATCTAATGCTAGCGCGGATATCTAATGGTAGCGCAGACACTCTTGTCTGCGCCCTTTACGAAAGTCCTCTTCTTATTGACATTCTCATTGAATAATTTTCCTTCATCATGAACTACACTCTTACATCAGACTATCTCGAAACTGCGATAGATGCTCAAGTTCAGGGCAATGTCGTTTCTCTTTCCAATGGCGATACGCTGCACTTTGAGCAGCATTCTTCGCAGCATCCGAGCGGGGAAGGTGTGTTTTTTCTTGTGCGCACAGATGCGGCAACAAACAGCGAAGAGCGTGTGCCAGTCGTTGTCGTGCAGGACGGCTCGGCAGCAATACGGCTTTCAGTCAATGGCTACACGTACAGTATTGATGCGCTCTCGGGGCGCGACCGTTTTTTTCAGCAATTGTTAAAAGCAACCGCTACTAAAAACTCTGGTGCGGCAAAGGTTGTTGCGCCTATGCCAGGCTTGCTCAAATCAATCAACGTGCAGCAAGGGCAACGCGTCAAGAAAGGCGACCGCTTGTTTATCTTGGAAGCAATGAAAATGGAAAATGACATCAAAGCTCCGATGGAAGGTATTGTGGGGCAGATTCACGGCAGCGCAGGAACAGCAGTGGAAAAGAATTTTCTCTTGTGCATGATTGACAAGGCAGAGCAATAAAAATTCAAACACATTATTATTTGCCTCAAACATGAGTAGTGATGAGGTGTACAGCCATACACGCTCAAATCTTGTAACCTCCCAGCACCGCACGGACTTCTTGTAGTTTTGCTTTCCCTTTTTCTTTATGCAATTCTTATACGATGTGAAATTATACGATGTAAAAATACGACTGCGTTTGAGGAATTCTCAGAAGACTCCCCGCAAACCTCACCACTGCTTGCATGTAGCGATGTTGTGCGCAACGCTTTTTCTCACGCATGCCGCGCTTTTTGGGCAAAGCTATCGGCTTGGACACTGGCAAGATGGCAGACCGCTTCGGCAGGGAAAGTTTCTTATCGGCGCAGGCTGGGAAATCGGCGGACTTGGCTTCACTGCTACACCCGCGACCGTTACCTCTGTTCCCGCCCTTGCGCCTTCGTTGCGCAATCCCGCTTTGGGAACAATGTGCTTAGGCGTGATGTACGGTGGCGCGGACAATTTTGATATGGGACTTGAAATTGGCGGAACATACGGTGGATTCCTTTTTTCTACGTTTGCAAAATACGCACTCATGCCGTATTCATCGCCGTTTCAAGCTGCGGTCATGGCTTCATTCGGTTTATCGTCATCGGAAATACAATTTGGACCAAATGCCGTTGATAGTGCCGTCGGCAGGCTTTTAGGCATACAAATTCCTGAGCAAGAGCGATACCTCCGACGCGCACAAATGCTGGTGTTCGACATCTCTGTTCCCCTCAGTTATGATATTTCTCCCGAATGGTCGCTGTTACTCGCGCCTCGCGCCGCTAACGCTGGGTACGCGGCAGGTATTGGCTTCCGCGAAATCACGAATAACGGCTCTAGTCGCGTAACACTCACCGAAACCGAGACACGAGGCTGGTTCTACGGTTTTAGTATTGGTGCGAAAGTTGTGCGCGAATCGCCGCAGTGGTGGCAATATCTTGTTCCTGTGCCGTTTTTGGCAAGCGGCGCAGCGCAGCTTTCCTTCACATGGGCGCAGGGTCAGTTTTATCAGGTCTCTCTCGGCTATCAGCACGTATTTCCTTCCTTTGGAACGCTCTTAACCACTGTTACGCAGGACGAAATGACTGCCATCCAAGAAGACCGCCGCCGGCAAGATAGTATTCTTGCGGCGCAGACCACGCTTTTGGAATTGCAGCGCAGCCGCTTTGGACGGGCGTTGTCGGCGGAAATTGTGAGCATAAAAGGCATGGATAGCACTGGCACAATGCGAGAAAATCCGACCCTCAGCGTCGAAGAATTTGAAACCGATGAGTCTCTGCCGCTTTTGCCAATGCTCTTTTTTGAGCATCATTCGCACGTGCTTCCCTCACGGTATCGGCGTATTCGTTCTGGCGACCGCGCTTCCTTCACCATTAGCAGCAGTGCGCGGCAACGCAGCAATGAAGCCTATCGCAACATTTTGAATGTCGTTGGCAGACGTATGAACGATGCGTCGTCAGCAACGCTGACCATCACGGGACGCACTTCTGGTATTGCTGAGGAAGCAGGAAATACCGAGCTTGCAACCCGTCGCGCTCAGGCGATTGCTGATTATCTTACAGATGTTTGGAAAATTGTTCCGCAACGCCTCATAATTCAAGCACGCCCCAGTGCCGATACAAGCGGGCTTGGCAACACCGACCCCGCCGACACGCGCCGCGTGGAGCTTCGTTCCGACAATGCAGAAATCCTCACGCCTATTGCAACGCAAGAAATCTTGCGCCGTCCAAGCCTTCAGCAGATTGAATTCAATTTCGATATTGCCGCCGGAGCAGGTTTGAAGCAGTGGAATTTTGAATTAACCCAGCTCGAAGGAACGGAAATACAAACCTTGCGCATGGAAACAGGCAACGATGCTCGTTTGAATAAATACGTTTGGGCTATCGGCGAGACACAAGCGTCTGTGCCGAGTTCGGGGGAAAACGTTGTAGCACGTTTAGAAATCACGGACTTGACGAATCGTGTGGCGGAATCTTCGCTGGCATTGCTTCCAGTGGAATACATCACGCTGGCGCAAAAACGACGCACGACAAAGCCAGACACCAAGCTCTTTCGCGTCCGCGACTGGCTTACGGGCTTGGGCGAATCTCGGCAACAGGCAAATGACAGCAACAGTATCGCGCTCATTCGCCGTGCAATCACCGCAAACACGCGTCTGTACGCACTCTCTTCACTCAGCGACGACCTGAAAGCCTCATTGGAACAGGCATTAGGGCGAAAGATTGAGCAAATACCTTCGGCACGTCTCGCTGCCGCGCAACGTCCACTCATTTTACCCGAAGAACGCTTCTATGCTCGTGCAATTGCGTTGGAATTGCGCACGCCGATTTTTACAAAGCAGTAAAATCTGCCATCTTCGGTCGCAAAAACCTCAGAACACAACAAAATTTCTTCAACAGTGGCACAGACATTCTTGTCTATGAGTCTTGAATGAGAGTTTGAGAAATCACAGACAAGAATGTCTGTGCCACTACGAAAGGCGGAGACTATAAATCCTTTCCAAACTTCCCATTTTTCACACCTTCATTATTTACCAAGGGATTTTCCAGTGGAATCTATCAAAGCACAATTCGACCTCACAGGAAAAGTAGCACTCATCACGGGTGCAAGCAAAGGCATTGGCGAGGCGATTGCTTTCGGGCTTGCCGAAGCGGGCGCGAGCGTGGTCGTGAGCAGTCGCAAGCAAGAAGCTGTGAATGAGGTAGCAAGCGCGTTGCAGGCGAAAGGCTACCGCGCACACGCTATCGCCGCACACGCAGGTAGCATCAGCGATGTGAAATGCCTCGTTGATGGTGCAATGGAAGCCTTCGGTCGCATTGATGTCGTTGTGAACAATGCCGCAGCAAATCCCGTCTTCGGACCGCTCAATGATTGTAGCGAAGACGCATTTAATAAAATTATGGATGTGAATGTGAAAGGTCCGTTTGAACTCGGCAAACTCATTCACCCAATCATGGCAAAGCAGGGCGGCGGCGCGGTTATCAATATCAGCAGCGTTGGCGGTATCAGCCCTGAACCTGGCTTGGGTATTTACAGCGTGAGCAAAGCTGCTCTTGTAATGCTCACCAAATCTATGGCTGCGGAGTGGGGCGCGGACAATATCCGCGTCAATGCTATTTGCCCAGGCTTGATAAAAACGAAATTCAGCCAAGCAATTTGGAGCAATGAGCAAATCCTCGACCACACCTTGAGCGGCGTTCCTTTGAAGCGCGTCGGTACGACCGAAGAAGTTGCCGCGCTCGCGCTCTTCCTCGCTTCCCCAGCAGGTGCCTACTGCACAGGCGGCGTGTACACAGTTGATGGCGGGCATACGATTTGAGGAATGGATGAAATCTGAAATTTGAAGGATGAATTGAAGTTAAGATAAATTCTTGCGCGGCCCTCATCCCAACCCTTTTCCCAGAGGGAGAAGGGCAAGATTTTGTGGGGTTTCTGAAGCCCTCTCCCTCTGGGAGAGGGTTGGGTGAGGGCTTCGTGCAGGGCAAGGTTTGATGCGGCTTGTAGGATTTTATCTCAACTTCAAGTATGAAATATGAAAATTGAGGATGCACTGCCCGTGATAATAAAAATGCTTGTAAGCAAGATTCCACCTTGCTTGTAGGCGACGAATGCTCAAAGCGCGAAATTCAAAAAACAGCTCTCAATGCTTGATAAAATCTTGTATTGAGGCGAGTCAAAAAGGTTTCCAATAGCTCAAAATAATTTCAAAACGCACTCCACGCACCCAATGACCACAACCCCAGAAACCGCACCAAAACAAGGCTTTCGCCGTGAGCTTGGCTTACTTTCTTCCACAATGATTGTCGTTGGCTCAATGGTGGGTTCGGGGATTTTTATTGTGAGTGCGGATATTGCCCGCACTGTTGGCTCGCCCGCAATGCTACTTGGCGTGTGGCTTGCAACAGGCGTAATGACGCTCATTGCGGCTCTCAGCTATGGCGAACTTGCTGGAATGATGCCCGAGGCTGGCGGACAGTACGTGTACTTGCGCGAAGCGTACAACCCGCTTACAGGCTTTCTGTACGGTTGGACGCTGTTCATGGTTATTCAAACTGGCACGATTGCTGCCGTCGCGGTCGCATTTGCCAAGTTTTCGGCGGTATTGTTTCCTGTTTTTAGTCCGAAAAATATTCTCTTTTCGCTTGGGAGTTTTTCCGTTTCGGCGGCGCAGATGCTCGCTATTGCAAGTGTTGTTTTTCTCACAGCTCTGAATCTACGCGGTGTTCGTGGCGGACGCTTGGTACAAAACACCTTCACGGGCGCAAAGGTACTGGGTTTAGCGGGACTTATTTTTGCTGGACTGATTTGGGGACGCAATGAACTCGCCATCATGCACAACACAGCGGATTTTTGGCAGCACGCGTGGATACACGTGGAGAGTGGCAAAATCACGAGCGTAGAACCACTTGCAGGCTGGTCGCTGCTGGCAGCAATGGGCGTTGCGATGGTTGGTTCGGTCTTTTCGAGCGATGCGTGGAACAATATCACCTTTGCCTCTGCCGAAGTGGTGAATCCAAAACGCACGATTCCACTCAGTTTGTTTATTGGAACAATGCTGGTGACGGCTCTGTATCTTGTTGCGAATATCTCGTACCTTGTTACCTTGCCACTGATAGGCGATCCCGTTGCCGAAACTGCGCTCCAACGCGGCATACAGTTTGCTGCCGAAGATAGAGTGGGCGTGGCGGCAGCTTCGGTGATTTTCGGTAATTCAGCAGCAAGTATTATGGCGGTTCTCATTATGTTGTCCACCTTTGGTTGCAACAATGGTCTTATCCTCGCTGGGGCGCGTGTTTACTACGCAATGAGCCACGACGGTCTCTTTTTCAAACGCGCTGGGGTGCTGAATGAACGTGGCGTTCCAGCATTTGCGCTCATTATTCAAGCGGTGTGGACGAGTTTGCTGTGTTTGTCTGGCACGTATGGTGATTTACTTGATTACGTTGTATTCGCCATTTTGATTTTCTACATTCTCACCATTGCTGGAATTTTTGTGCTGCGCAAAAAGCGTCCAAACGCAGAACGCCCCATTAAAGCCTTTGCTTATCCAGTTCTCCCCGCCCTTTATATTCTCATGGCACTAGCGATGTGTATTGATTTGCTTATCTTCAAACCGCGTTTTACCTATCCGGGATTAGCCTTAGTGCTGTCGGGAATTCCCGTATATTTTCTGTGGAAACGAGCGCGGTAGGGAACGCTGAACTCACGAACAGATAGGGGAAAGGACAAATCGCGCAAGAATAGATGGAAACAGCTTTTACCTCGCACCAACGCACTTTCTCTCTCTGTGGTGAATTATCTGCGATTTATCTGCGACGACCTATTTTTTCCTCATCCAAATTTACCACGCTTTTTCTTGTTGAATCAGTGTGGAAAAATGTGTAGATTACTGTGTTTATGGTCTGTATAATCCAACGAACATGAAAAAAACAGTGCGCGTAAAAATCGGTGGGCAAGAGTACAACTTGCGAAGCGACGACGAAGCCAAAGTGCTCGACGTGGCTGCGAAGGTTGATACCCAATTCCGCATGATTCAAGGCAGCAGCAAAGAACAATCTACTGCGACACTCTCCATTCTCACTGCGCTGAACGTTGCCGAGCAAGAACACGATGTGCGGCAGCAACAGCAGCGCGATAAACTCTATCTCGCCTCCGAAGTAGAAAAAATGGTCGCGTATTTGCGCCAGTCCTTTGGCGATGCAACGCTCGGCAATAAAGCCCTTGCCGACAACAAAACGCCAATCGTAAACGCAACAGTGAACGCAACACAGGATTCAAAAAATCAAGATGTATCAGGACACGAGAAAACGCACGATAAAGCACCGATGCAAAAGCCCCAGAACGAGAAACCAGAAAAATCATCGTCCGAACCATCGTCCTATATCGCCCAACGCCTGAGCGCGGCAAGTGTTCATTCCGCAACTGCTCCGGCAGTATCTGTCCCGATACCAACAAATCTTGGAAAGTCTGATAAAATCTCGTAAATTTGAGTTCGATGCTCGCGTATCATTTCGCAGAGAGCATACTGCTATAAAAGTATTGCTCGAAACGTGTTCTCTTCATGTTCTTTGATGTTGCATTGGCATTGTCGTAATGCCACAACAGTATCGTTACATTTTGCATGGAAGTCTTGATTGATGTGGTGTATCAATGTGATATATCAACAATAGAGCAAGCACCCAAAAGTACCGTACTGGTTCACCGTACAGACCCTTACATAAGAACTTATAATCTTTTTGATTAGGGAATTCTGCTCCGGCTACAAATTACAGGCCTTACCTTCTCCCCAGAAGGAAATTCCGTCCGGTCATCGCACAATAACTGCTTTCTCTGGAGAAACGGGGTTCATTGGAAGCAAAATGTAGTAGGGCGTTTACCCACTGTGTCTGAATAGAGTTCTTATCATAGACCTATACTTGCGGTGAATCGGTACGGTATTTTTGTTTTTAAATAGTAGGATTAAAACATTCGCAAACGGCGCAGACAAGAGTGTCTGCGCTACCGAAGCCGCATGAAACCTGAATCTGATGGTAGCGCGGACACTCTTGTCTGCGCCGTAGATACTCATAATTCATAATTTTGTCTCTTCCTTTCCCATAGAATTTCATTATTTGGAGCAATGACATGGATATTCTCATGCCAATAATTCTCAGCGTTCTGGGCTTGATTTTAGGCGCAGGAGCGGGATATTTTCTTCTAAACAAAGCCTCAGCACGAACAATCACCGAAGCTCGCACCCGTGCGAAAAATATTCTCGATGATGCAGAAAAAGAAGCAGAAACGGTCAAAAAAGAACGCCTCTTGGAAGTAAAAGATGAGTGGTTCCAGAAAAAACAAGAATACGACAACCACGTCCAGACCAAGAAAAATAAAATGCAGCAGTATGAAAAGCAGGTAAAAACTCGCGAAGAAAACATTGAGAAAAAAGTAGAACTTATCAATCGCAAAGAAAAACAGCTTCAGCAACTCGAAAAAGATATTGAGAAAAAACGCCACAGTGCCGATGAAATCTACGGTAAGGCGGAAGAAGCATTGAAAGAACAAACATTGCGCTTAGAGCGCATTACGGGAATGTCGAAAGATGATGCGAAAAAGTATCTGATGGAAAATATGATGAACGATGCGCGTGCCGCAGCAGCGCAGAAAATCAAGGACATCCGCGACGATGCGAAGGAAAATGCAAAACGTGAAGCGCAAAAAATCATTGTTCAAGCCATTCAACGCACTGCTTCCGACCATTCCATCGAAACAACCGTTTCGGTGGTGAATCTTGCCAGCGAAGACATGAAAGGACGCATTATCGGGCGCGAAGGACGCAATATCCGTGCATTCGAGGCAGCAACAGGAATTGACCTTATCATTGACGATACCCCAGAAGCGGTCTTGATTTCTGGCTTCGACCCCTTCCGCCGCGAAGTTGCAAAAATCTCGCTTGAGCGTCTTATGGGCGACGGGCGCATCCACCCAACGCGGATTGAAGAAATTGTTGAAAAAACGACCAAAGAACTGGAAGATGAAATCCGCAGTATTGGTGAAAATTCGCTCTTGGAACTCGGTATTCACGGCGTTCACAACGAACTTGTTCGCCTTGTTGGGCGCATGAAATACCGCTCCAGCTACGGACAAAATCTTTTGCATCACTCAATGGAAGTGGCGTATTTGAGCGGTGTAATGGCAACCGAGCTTGGCTTAGACCCCATTCCCGCAAAACGCGCAGGATTGCTCCACGACATCGGAAAATGCGTGGATAAAAGTGTGGAAGGTCCGCACGCGCTTATCGGTATGGATTTGACCAGAAAATACAATGAGCATCCGATTATCGTAAATGCTGTGGGAGCGCACCACGACGATATTCCGATGGAAAGTATCTTCGCGCCGCTTATTCAATCTGCTGACTCTATTAGCGGAGCGCGTCCTGGAGCGCGTCGGGAGTCGCTCGAAAGCTATATCAAGCGTTTGGAGCAATTGGAAGGCATCGCAACCAGTTTCGATGGCGTTACCAAGACCTTTGCTATTCAAGCCGGACGTGAAATCCGCGTCATTGTTGAGCCAGAACGCGTGGATGATTTGCTTGCAGATTCACTCGCAAATAACATCGCGACTCGCATTGAAAACGAGCTGGAATATCCAGGACAAATTCGTGTAACGGTTGTACGCGAGCGGCGTTCAATGGCGTATGCACGATAATTCACGCCAGAATATAGACTTGCACAAATGTTTTCAGATGGTAACTGGTCAGGTACTATCTCGTCGGGCGGTTTCTTGACCGTCCGGCGGGTTGTTCTTGATAAGCGTCGCGGAGACACTCGCCGTAAGGCTACTGTGCTTGTGATAACAGCCGCCCGACGAGAAGAGATACCTGACCAGTTACTTCAGATGTTTGATTTTTCAACAAGCTCAGGGTGAATATCGCTTGAATGCTCATGGTGAGCTTGTCGAAGCATCTCACAAAACTTACTTGCCCGACTACGAGACTCCATGATGAAGAGGTTGCACGCCACGTTCACGACAATAGCACCACGCCTTGAGATTGACCGTCTTCGGCGTTTATATCTCATTGCATTGGGAGCAATTGCGGTGATGGCAATTATTGGGCAAATTGCGATTCAGTACGTTCTTCGGAACGATGAAACCAATTCGCGGATTGTCAATATTGCTGGGCGGCAGCGTATGCTCAGTCAGCGAATATGCAATCTTGCCACGCAAATCAGTGTTGGTGAACCGTCATTGCAGCCCAGTCTCATCCAAAAGCTGCAAGCGGCGCATGTTCTCTGGAAGCAATCGCATCGTGGTTTGCAATTCGGCGATTCCACACTGGAGATTCCTCCCAAAAAAAACAGCCAGCACATACAGGAAATGTTTGCTGATATGAACCCAACGTTCCATCGTATGGACAGCCTCGTAGAAGCATCCATGCGGTTTTCAGCAGAAACGTCTGCTTCGCCTTCGAGATTAGCAATGGTGCGGGAGCTTTTGCGAGAATCCGAAATGTTCTTGCCAAAGATGAACGCCATTGTTTTTCAATACGACGAGGAATTTCAAGTAGCCGTACACCGATTGCAAATGCTGGAGGCTGCGCTTTTTCTGCTCACTCTGCTCACACTTGGTTTAGAGGCACTTTTTATCTTTCGTCCCGCCTTGCGGCATTTACAGACATCGGTTGATACTTTGGAGGCGCAGAACGACGAGCTTGCGTCGGGGAATGAGCTATTGCACAAGCAGCAAGATACTCTTGAAGCACAAGCACGTGAATTAGAAATGATGAATGCCCAAGCTCAGGAACAGAATGTTGAGTTGGAACGCAATCGCCAGACCCTTCAAGAACAGATGCTCACAACGGAAAAAATGCTGCGCGAAGTACAAGAAGCACGCCGCGTACAGTCGGAATTCCTTGCAAATCTTTCCCATGAATTTCGCACACCACTTACCTCAATTATGGGGTTCTCTGAAATTCTCCAAGATGATTTTGTCAGTCCAGATGGTCTGCCGTTTATGCGACAAATTAAAAAAAATGCGAATATTCTTTTCGTGATGCTGAATGATATGATTGACCTTGCGCAGCTTGAAGCAGGGCAACTGCAGATTCTCCTTGCACCAAGTTCTATTCATGGGGTGATTGATGAAGTATGTACGATTTTTCACATTGAGGCTCAAACAAAAAAGATGAGCTTAACCTGGAGTGTTGCTCCCGACGTGCCATCATCACTCGTTTTTGATGCACGGAGAGCGCGACAAATTATCTTTCATCTTGTCAGCAATGCCATAAAATTTACCTTGCAAGGAAGCGTGGATGTGCGGGCTTCCTATCTGCCCGCAAGCTCTCTGCTACGAATTGAAGTGCAAGATACAGGCATTGGTATTGCTCCTCAAGAATTGGAACGTATCTTTGCACCATTTGTTCAAGAAGACGGCTCGGCAACAAGAAAGTATGGTGGATTAGGGATTGGACTAGCTCTTGTGAAGCGGATTGTTGCTCTCAAAGGAGGTTCAATTCACGTCGAAAGTGAACTACAAAAAGGGTCGGCATTTATTGTTGAATTGCCATGTCAAGAACGGCTTTTCCCGACAAGTTCGGTGTTGCCGCCGATGCAGAATACTCTCGAAATCGCCGCTAAGGAATGGGAGAAAAACAAGTGATTAAAGTCAGTAGTGGCATAGACATTCTTGTCTGTGTACGTCACTTCAAACCCGCGCCAATACTCACAGACAAGAATGTCTGTGCCACTAATATTTTGAAATTTATCTATTGAATTTTTTAGCCTTCCTAATACAACGAATGGAGAATAAACCTCTCGCATTCTTCTCGTGAATTCACGTTTTCACAATTTTATTTTGTTGAACGACTATGAATCTCCCCCGCATACAATCTATCCTCCGCGAGCATGGCTTCGATGCTTGGCTCTTTTATGATTTTCGCGGTAGCAATCCTATCGCATGGCGCACACTCGGCATTCCCGATACTGTGCATTGTTCGCGTCGCTGGGCGGTCGTGGTGCCAGCAGAAGGCGACGTGGTAAAGATTGTGAACGGCATAGAACCGCACACGCTCGCGGCGGTGAATGCACGGGAAATCCGCTACGCAAATCGTCAGGATTGGCACGATGCAATCACCACAACTTTGCAGGGTAAACGCCGCATCGCGCTGGAATACTCGCCAAACAACGCTATTCCCGTCGTTTCGTTTGTTGATGGCGGCACGGTAGAGTGGATGCGGAGTTTGGGATTTGATGTGGTCTCGTCGGCGGATATGGTGCAGCAATACTCGGCGGTGTGGTCGGAGAAGCAATTTGAAGAAAACAAGGAAACTGCAAGGCTCCTCAGAACAGCAATGATGCGCTCTGCGCTCGGTTTTGTGCGCGAAAATATTTTAGCAGGAAAAAGCATCACCGAATACGATGTGCAGCAAAACGTCTGGCAATTTTTTGAACAAAACCAGATGACTAGCTATTCCATGCCCAGTGTATCGGTGAATGCAAACTCCGCCAACGCACACTACGGACCAACGGCGGAAAACTCAGCCACCATCAAGCGCGGCGATGTGATGCTTGTGGATATGTGGGCAAAGCGTTCCACCGAACCAGATTCGGTCTATTCCGATATTACCTGGATGGCGTACATTGACGACACCGTGCCAGAGCGTCCAGCGCATATTTTCAATACGATTGCGGCTGGGCGCGATGCCGCACTGCGCCTTGTGCAGGAGCAATTTGGTAAAAATCCCGCAAAGCCCATTCGTGGCTGCGATGTGGACGATGCTTGCCGCGCCGTTATTGAAAAAGCTGGCTTTGGAAAATACTTCATCCACCGCACCGGACACAGCATCACGACGGACACGCACGGCTCTGGCGCGAATATGGATAATTTTGAAACCAACGACATTCGCCCACTTATTCCCATGACATCGTTTTCGATTGAACCTGGCATTTACATCGAAGGCGATATTGGAATGCGCACCGAGATTGACGTGGTGATTTCTGCCAGTGGCGAGGTGATTGTGTCTGGCGGCTCGGCGCAGCGAGAATTACTGCCACTTCTCGCGCCTTCGCTCGACCTTGAGGCGTTAATTTCAGCGTGATTTTTACCAAAAATTGAATATTCCATGTAACTTTTTGCCCATTCAAGTCTCTTTGCATTTGATAACAATTCCTTGTGAAATAAAAATCGTATTTTACGCGTCGTATAGGTTGAAGTTTAGATAAAATTCTGAAAGCCGCATAAAACCATGACCTGCACGAAGCCCTCACCCAACCCTCTCCCATGGGGAGAGGGCTTCAGAACCCGCATAGAATCTTGCCCTTCTCCCTCTGGGAGAAGGGTTGGGATGAGGGCGGCGCAAGAGTTTATCTAAACTTCAAATAGGATGAGTTTTTGAAACAATCCCGCCACGCAACTTTGCATGAGCTGGCGCGTACAATAAACGTTGTGATGTATCTCTTTTCACCAAGCATTGTTCACCACAATTTGTGCTTGAAAGCGTGTTTGTAGGAGGCTTCTGCGCTTCCTCCATTCCCGTTCAACCTTCATCTTTTCCTCTTGGTATGGCAAAAGTTTTGATTGTTACCCTTGCAGCCGGCGGCGGGCATAAAACGGCGATGTTCTCAATTGAACGCGCCTTGCGTACCTTCGCGCCGCATCTTGATGTGGAATGCTTTGAAAGCTCCGCACAGGTACTGGATTCCATGCACCGCAGCATTTACACAAAAGCCGAGACATTCTACGATTTGCTGTATCGCTCCGCCGACAACGACACGCTTCGCGAAATCTATGGGCTTTTCACTCAACCTGTGCGCAAAGAGCTTGCTGCCGAGCTTCGCCCGCTTATCGCCAATGCGGAGACGGAAGTCATTATCAGCACCCACTTTTTGCAAACCTTCGCGCTGCAAGAATTGAAATACGAACTCAATTCTCCTGTCCGCATCATTAGCTACGTTCCCGACTTTGACGAATCGCTTGTCCATTTTACGCCGCATCGCGGCTTGCATCCCGATGGCGTGATTGCACAAAGCCCGCGCTTTTTGGCGAAACTCCGCATGAAATATGGCTTGTCGCGCTATGCCACGCAGCGAGCAGGCTTTATTGCCCGCGAGGAATTCACCGACATTCGCTCTCAGTCCGTCCACACAGCACGTACCGCACTCACAAGTATTGATGCGCCTTTCGCGCCGCTTATTGAACCAGAAAAACTCACCTTTATTGCTGCTGGCGGCTCGTATTGGGTTTCAGAAATTTTTGGTGATATTCGCGCACTCACAAAATCGGAGAATTTCAACTGGGAAGGCTCACAAATCCTCGTTGCCTGTGGGCATAATGAAGAAGCATTTGCAAAATACAACGAGCTTCAGCGCGAAGCCTCTGCCCACAACCCGCATGTACGCATCGTTCCTTTGCCGTTCTTACACTACGAGCAAATGGCAACGCTGTACCGCGCCTCAGACGTGGTGATGCTCTCTGGCATTGCGCCCGCAACCTTGTATGAACTGCTTGAAGCACAAGCAGGTGTGCCGATTATTCGGCGCATCAATCCAGGACCAGAGCGATTTAACTTGAAATACATCCGCGAGCGAAATTTAGGTGCGTACACGCCGCAGAAAGCAGATTTTATCAAGTCGTTGGAAGAATTGAGCAATAATCCAAACGTGGCTTTGGAGCGCAATACAGCTTTCCGTATCATTGCCGAAAAAGAACGTGCCGCCGCAATAAAACGTAATGAGGAAATGGCGCATTTTATTGAGCGTATGGCAATTGATGAAGAGTTCGCGAGCATGAGTCCCGCATCAGCACTGGATTCTACGGCTCCTACGTCATCGTCGCGTCTCCGGCAGTTTCAATCGCCGCGCCCAGGCTTCACAACATGGCTTAATCTCAATCGCGCAGAGCGTGTTCCAAAAATAAAGCGGCTTTCGCAGGATTCAAATTCGCAGTAAAAATATTTGATAACTGGTCAGGTCTTGATTTGGGAACGCGGATTTGAGGATTCAGAGGATGTTGAGGGCAAAAAACAAGAGAGGACTTTCGCAAATGGCGCAGACAAGAGTGTCTGCGCTACCACGTGATGCAGATTGTACGTGTCTTCGGTAGCACAGACACTCTTGTCTGTGCCGTAAAACAAGCATTTTGCGAAAGTCCTAAAAGAGAAAAAATCCTCAAAATCCTTGCAATCCGGGCTTCATCCGCGTTCCCAGACGAATGACCTAACCAGTTACAATACTTGATTTACGCCACGTTCACGGCATTGGGAGGGGCATAAACTATGGAAGAATTAGCTTTGGGAATACTCGGCTTGGCAATGATTTTTGTGCCAATCTACTTTTTTGTGCGCAATATCCTGAAAATACGCGCCCTAGAGAACGATGTTGTGGAGTTACGCAGACGTATTGTACGATTGGAACGCTCACAACCACTTGCTTCCGAGCAAACACTTTCCCTCGCAACTCCAGTAACAGAGCGCGATACAGCCCGTGAGCTTTCTGCACTCATTGAGCTGGAAACCCTCAAACATCCAGAGCCAGTACCTGCGCCGCCTCGAATCAATGACGAAGCCCCAAACAACCAAGCAACCAATGACCAAGCAACCAATGACCAAGCAACCAAACAACCCGCTCCGCCAAGCAAAACCAAGCGCGAGTGGGAAGCCTTCATTGGTGGGCGCGTGTTCAATCGCATTGGCGCGGCGGCAATTATTCTTGGTATTGGATTTTTCTTAAAATATGCCTTCGACAACGACCTTATTCCTGAATGGTTGCGTGTTGCACTCGGCTTTGGTGCGGGTGTAGGATTGCTCGTGGGAGCAGTGCGGGCGCGGTCGAGAGACTTGGAGATATTTGCCCAAGGTTTGCTCGGCGCAGGACTGGGAACGCTGTATGTGAGCGTGTATGCGTCGTATAATTTTTACCATCTTGTGCCATTGCCCGTTGCCTTTGGTGGAATGATTCTGGTGACTGCGCTCGGCTTCCTCATGGCTCTGCGCTTTGAATCTCTCCCA
Organism: Ignavibacteria bacterium; assembly: GCA_013298775.1. Classification (GTDB taxonomy): domain Bacteria; phylum Bacteroidota; class Ignavibacteria; order Kapaibacteriales; family UBA4661; genus PH2015. The sequence goes on from JAAFIV010000001.1 coordinate 253,824, forward strand.
GCCGCGCTCATAGCATGGTTTGGCGGATTTATCACGCCATTACTTTTTCATACCACAACGCCGAATATTTTTGGCTTATTCACGTATTTGCTGCTCTTGAACATTGGCTTGCTCGCGCTTGTCCTCATGCGGGATGCGTGGTATGTGCTGAAGCCACTCAGTTTTGCTGCCACCTACGGCATTGCTTTCCTCTGGTACATTGATAAATACACGACGTTGGAGCATTTTACGCTGACACTCACCTTTGCGTGTTTGTACGCGCTCGTATTTTTTGCTGTTGATATGCTACGAGCCGCACAAAATCTCGTCAAAACGGATGTGCGCTGGCGCAAATGGGAAGTGATTCTGTGTTCCGCCATTGCCTACGCGCCTGTGTGGTTGCTGATGTTTGACGCTGCCCCGAAAATATTGCCCATTGTTACGGTATGCTTCGCGCTGGCGTATTTGCTTGCTGCCGAGTTCCTTCGCCGCCGTGTTGCGGATGATATGTGGAGTTTTCGCCGCACGATGACCAGCGTAATATTGCTCATTGTTCTCGCCACGCAGCAACAGTTTTCCCGTGAATGGCTCGTCATTGCGTGGTCGGTGGAAATGGCGGTGATGTTTTACATTGCGTGGTGGGTGTACAAAGACGCGATTCTCTGGGTCGTCGTTTTCTTGCTCGGAGGCTTACTCTGGGCATCGTTGGTTCACGTTGAATACGATGTATTTCTGGATAAAACGAGTGCGTTCCGTTGGCTCACCTTAGCGGCATATTGCTCCATCATCGCATCATTCCTTACTGTCGCGCTCATGTACGAGCGAATGATACGAAGTGCTGAATTTCTCATCAGTGACAAACTACGCGCCATTGCTTCGCAAAAAGGAGGGACATGGCTCACAGGCAATGTCTTCCATTTCCCTTGGGCAATGCAAGGAGCGCAGCTTCTCGGTTATTTGCATAGAGTTCTCTTTGACCGCAACGGCAGTTCTTCTACGCTGTTGAGCGAGGATGCGTTGCTCAATCCAGCATGGTCGTCAGGAGCGTTTATCGTGATGTATGTAGTGTATTTCATTGGACTAGCATGGCTTGGAAGGCGCATGAAATGGCGCGAAATTACGATAATGAGTTTGATAGTTTGGGTGTTTTTTATTGCAGTGATTTTTAAGGGATTTGCTTACGAACCCGCAACTGCATGGCAATTTCTCTGGAACAAGCGTGTTCTCAGCCTCGTCGTGAGCCTTGCCGCAACGCTCGCTCTCATGCGGGTTTGGGATAAGAACAACGAAACCATGCCAGATTTGCTAAAGAAACACATTCCTCTCGCGCTTAGTATTTGCGCGTTCTTGCTCGTTTTTACGCTTCTTTCGGGCGAGGCATCGGATTATTGGCACAGCCAAATTATGCGTCTCTACGCATTGCCGCAGGGCGCAGTAATAGAGGGGCGCGTGGCAGAATTGGAAAATGGGAAACAGCTGACGCTTTCGCTTGTGTGGCTCGCCTACGCACTCGCGCTTATGGCAGCAGGACTGGTGAAGCGAGTGTGGGGGCTGCGTGTGGCGGCGTTGGGCTTGTCAATATTGTCCATTGCGAAGATATTTTTGCTCGACCTTTCTTTCCTTACTACGCCGTATCGCATTGGCTCGTTTATCGGCTTGGGCGTAGTGCTGATGCTGCTTTCCTACCTGTACCAACGCTATAAAGATATTATTTTTGCCGATGAGCGGGCAGAAGGATAGAAAAGCGAACGCCGGCATACAATGGTGGCGTTGGGGTCAAGCGTATGAGCGTGCGTATCTGCTTTGCCGATAAATACTGGCTTTCATAACACAAACACGCGTGCTTCCTGCTGTTACGGAGAAGTCATTCTCCTACCCTTTGACGGTGAAAAGATTGGTTGTATTTTGGTGGGAATGGTAACTATATGATTCTTGAAAGAAGCAACAATTATTGGAACGCGGACGAGGTCCCAGACTATTAGGATATTAAGGACTTTTCTCCGTCCTCCAAATTCTCTTGGTCCTCACATCCGCGTTCCTTCCTCACAACGTTCATTATCACTGCATAATGTAAGAATCAGATAGTAACATCGTCGTTGGAAATATTCACGCATTATTTCTCTCCTTTTCAGCCGATACATTTTGGTATCGCGTTCATCACGAACAATCCAAAATCTGCGTTGTGAAGATGCGACTTTTACAGTATCTTTGCAGAGAATATCGTTGCGAAATATATCATTTTGGCATGATATTCTCTATGCACTCTTTGATGTCCACACTACTTTGAAGTATTCATGGTGAATATTGATGGGGAATATTCATGTCGAGTATTCGCATTGATTGTTCGCCTTGATTGCCCACTTTGATTGTTTTATTGCCCAATTGCTATGATTGAACTTGACGATTCTTTACCAGAGAAACCACATACATCTCCGGAACAGCCCGCCAATACTCACTTCTTTGCCGACGAAGCCCGAAGCGGTTTCGATGCGGACATGGAGTCTTTTGGAGCATTTGCCAACACAAAACTTCCTCCAGCCTTCGGCGATTTCACCCGTACAAATACTGGTGCGAGCGAGAGTTTAACAGAAAAAATCGTTCAGGAAACAGAGAAAGCTGTTGTCAATCACACGCAAAGCATTGTTGGTGGGAAGACGGATTCTTTTTTCCAAGAAACCCCAGAACATGAGGCAAATTCTATTCGTTTGAGCGAAGAGGAAAAATTGGCGGCGGAAGATTTGGTTGCGAATTCCGCGCCGAGTGCCTCACTGAGTACGTCAATGGCTGCGTCTGCGTTGGGGCAGCAATTCAACACGCCGGAAAATGCTCCTCCAGATAATGCTCCTCCAGATAATGCTCCTCCAGCATTCACCATTTCTCTCACCAACGAAGAAGCAACTACAAACGAAGCAAACGCTCAGGCTGCGATTACTCAGGCTGCGATTGCTCAGGCTGCGATTGCTGACGAAGCAAAGCCGCTCAGTGAAGCCCAGCGTCTTGCTGATTTGCTTGCCGCCGACCTTACCACTCCGCCGCAAACATCACATGTAGGACAAGATGGCTTTGCCACAAGTGCTGGCGTAGCGGGCGCATCTGCCTTTGGTGTAGGAGCAATGGCGTTTGGCGAAATTAGTCAGGATGCAAACACGAGTAATATTCTGAGTAATATTCCGAGCAATATTCCAAGTGATGTTCTCTCAATTCCAGGTGAAACGGAGATTGCCCGCGAACAGCAACGCCAACTTCGCAAACAGGAGCTTTTGAATTATCAGCACCGCAAAAAAGAACAACAAAAAGCAGCCGAGCAATTTGGAGAACAAACAATAAAGTCAGGACGCACAGTTGCCGCAATCGTGATTAGCCTTTTTCTTGGTGCCGCCTCGCTTGCAGGATTCTTTGCGTGGCGCAATCCTGCCTTGCGCACGTCGGCGCAAGAGGCGTGGGGTAAATTAACGGGAAAGCCTGTTCCTCCGATGAATACGGAGATACCGCAAGAAATAGCTGTTCAGAGCGGTTCTGGACAAAATGCTTCTTCGCAAAACGCTTCTGCTGCTACCACAGATAAACAACTGCAAAATAGCCCTAATGCCGCATCCACACAGGGCGATAGCGGGATTGTTCCGCTCGACCTCACGCAATCGGGTTCGTCAGGAATGACCGTAGCGGCGCAAGATTCCTTGAATGCCGCGAAAAATCTCGCAAGTAATGCACCAAATAATGCGACAAGTAATTCCTCAAATAATTCCTCAAATACCGCAGTAAATGGTGCTTCTCCGAGCAATATAGGAGGCACGTCCACCGCGCAAAATGCTTCTTCAATGCCGAACGCGGCAAATGCAAAAGAGGCAAATACAAAAGAGGCAAATGCGCAAAATTCTCGTATGAGCGCATCTAACGAAAATTCTCCAAAAACTGCACAAACACTTGCTTCTGGAGCAAAACCGACTGGCACACTCGCTTCAAAATCGCAATCTGCTCCTGCATCAACGATGACATCCAGCAAAGGTGCGCAAAGTACCGCGCAGAAAACCTTGCCAACGGCAAAAAGTGATGGAAAAACACTTACTCAAAATGCGACAGCAACGGAAAAATCTTCCTCCGCAAAGCCCGCATTGACACCAGCATTGCCAAAGGAAAATTCACCAAAGACCGCTTCGCAAAATGCCACCATTGCAAAGGCAAGTGGAACTCCACCGAAAGCAAATGCAGCACAGGCAAATACAGCGAAGGCGAGCGCAGAAAAATCAAGTACAGAAAAAACAAACGGAGAGAAACCAAGCGCAGCAAAGGTAAGTACATTACCAAAAACATCGCTGGAGAAGCCCACTGCGCCATACACAAGTAATGGCGTGTTTGCGATACAAGTCTATGCAAGCCCCTCACAAGCCGATGCAGAAGATTGGGTGGAACGCTTGCGCCGGCGCGGTTTTGTGAACCCTAGCATGAGTTCGCAGCTTGTTCGCGGACAACTTTTGTACCGCGTGCGTTTTGGCTTGTACAATAATTTGCGTCAAGCAGAACAAGATGCCGAACGCTACGGCTTCGCGGGCGCGTGGGTAGTGCGTTTACGGTAATTCATTTGCCGTTTCGCTTATTACCATCATTCATAAAAAAGCAATCAATTTCCAATTTCACTTCCATTTTTTACGTTCATCATGGCATTTGTAAATAAACGACGTTCTCCCGCAGAATATGCGGAGTTTACTGAGATTGCGCAGGAAATTCGGCGCGATGTCATTCGCAGTCTCGTTCTCGCGGGTTCTGGGCATCCGGGCGGACCGCTTGGTTTGGCGGATATTTTTGCGGTCTTGTATTTTGGCGGCATTATGCGCTACAAGGCTGATGATTACAAGTGGCAAGGGCGCGACCGTTTTGTATTGAGTGCAGGACATTTGTGTCCGGGCTTATACGCAACGCTCGCCAATGCTGGATTCTTCCCAAAAGAAGAGTTGCTGACGTTGCGCAAATTTGGTTCGCGTTTGCAAGGGCATCCGGGCTTGGATATGCACCTGCCAGGCATTGAAACCTCGACGGGTTCTCTGGGGCATGGTATTTCGATTGCTGTTGGAATGGCAATCAGCGACTTGCATTTGGACAAAAGCGACCGCAAAATTTTCACGCTAACAGGCGATGGTGAATTGCAAGAAGGCTCGGTCTGGGAAGCGGCAATGTCGGCGGCACACTTGAAATTGGACAACTTCTGCTGGATTATTGACAATAACGATTGCCAAATTGACGGGCGCGTGAAAGACATTATGAGCGTCTATCCGATTGTTGATAAATGCGTTGCCTTCGGCTTTGAAACGATTGAAATTGACGGGCATAACACCGACGACATTTACCGTGCATTTGATTTCTTCGAGCAAAATCGCGCAAAAAAAATCGGCAAACCAACGTGTATTGTTGCCAAAACCTTCATGGGCAAAGGCGTTTCCTTTATGCACGACCGCTACGAATGGCACGGCAAGCCACCGAATAAAGAGCAAGCAGACCAAGCACTGCAAGAACTTGGATAAAAAACTATAAAAACATTGTGTTGAGTTTTGAGTGTTACGGTTTAAGTTGCAGGAAACGAGGCTTTACGCGCCTTGCAACGACTACAATTCAAAACTCAGCACTCACAACTCAACACTCACAACTTCAATAGAAACATGGCAATCTCCTTACAAAAAGGCGGGCGATTTAACCTTACAAAATCAGAGCCTGCACTCAAGAAAATCTATATTGGTCTCGGCTGGGACACACAGCCCGGAAGCGCGCTCGACCTTGATGCGTCGGTATTTATGCTGAACACAAGCGGCAAACTTCCGCAAGATGAATTCTTTATTTTTTACAATAATTTGAAGTCTCCCGACGGCGCGGTACAGCACACGGGCGATAACCGCACAGGTATTGGTGAGGGCGACGACGAGCTTATCATGGCGCATCTCGGCTTGCTGGACGACCGCATTGGGGAAATTTTGGTAACGGTAACAATGCACGAAGGCGTGAACAAAAATCAAAACTTTGGAATGGTGCATAACGCCTACATTCGCCTTGTGGATGTGGATTCCAACCGCGAAATTTTGCGCTACGACCTTGAGCATAATTATCCAACAGCAACAGAAGTAGAATTTGGTCGCTTGAAAAAAGAAGCGAGCGAATGGCACTTTATCGCGTCGGGAATCGGCACAAACATTGGCTTACAAGCGTATGTGGACAAGTATGCGTAAATAATCGCATTCGGTATCGTACGTCGTAGTTATACAGCATCATACACACATTTCACCGAGAATAAAGGGACTTCTATGGCAATCAATCTTACAAAATCAACGGGCATCAATCTTACCAAAGGCTCGAAAATATCCTTGCAGAAAAACGGTAAACGTCTTGACCACGTGTGCGTTGGTCTGAATTGGGGCGCAATTACTCAGCGTTCCGAATCCTCATTTTTAGGTCTCTTCAAGCAAGAGCGGACGCGCTCGGTAGCGGTTGATTTGGACGGCAGCGCGTCGTTATTTGCCACCAATGGTGAATACATTGAAACGGTGTACTATCAGCAACTCCGCTCAAACGATGGTGCAATCACACATAGCGGCGACGACCTTGTTGGCGACCGCGATGGCGACGACGATTTGGATAACGAAGTGTTGCAAATAGATTTGACCGCCGTTTCGCCGCGTGTAGGGACTATTTTCTTGTACTTAAATTCGTACAAAGGACAAGATTTTTCAACCATTCCGTATGCAAAAATTCGCTTGTTTGAAGGCGTTGCCGACCGCGTGGATTCTGTGCTTGCAACGTACAACATTGCCGCAGAAGAACGCTTCAAAGGCTATGTTTCGATGGTGATGGCAAAGCTCATTCGCCACGACGATGGCGGCTGGGAATGTGTAACCATCGGCGACCCCGTGCGGACGCGCAATATCCAAGAAACGATTTACCATATTCAGCAGAATTATTTGAAATAAGGAACGACAAAAATAAATACGCGTTTTTCTTGATTGGTAGCACAGACACTCTTGTCTGTGCCTCTTCAAGTCCGTAGAAAGACTCGCAGACAAGAGGGTCTGCTTGTACCGAAGTCGAAAGAAGTTCATCCATTTATTTTTTTTGCCATTCCTAACGCAAAACTTGACGATAGTATCAAACCTGATTCTCAAATTTTATCCCTGTTTTTCTCATTTTTTTTGGAGTATTGTATGCAATCTCTGCATCTGCACACTACAAATCTGCACACTACTACTTGTTCGCGTCTGAAGCACGCGTTCGCAACCACTTCGCCAAGCTCACCAATGCTTGTTCGCGTGGCATTTGTTTGTTTCTGCACTGTTCTTCTTTTGCCTGTATTTTCTCTTCGGCTTTCTGCGCAGCAAGAGCAACGCGTAACGGAAAAGAAAACGACGACCGATGAACAAGGACAAACACGCCAAACCTCATCGGTAACGGAAATGAAGATTGAAGAAATTTTGCCGCCTCTCACCAATATCATCCATTGTGCGCCATTTCGCTTGCCATGGATGTATAATTTGAACTACACTCGTGCTGTCTCAAACGCGCTCGCTGTGGGCGGAGGAATTGAATTTCCGACGACCATCAATGGTGATGATGTCAATGGTTGGGGGCTTGTCGGCGAGGTACGATTTTATCCCGGAAACGTGGCACTGCGCGGCTTCTACGTTGCTGGCGGATTGAATTTCCATAGCATTGCCCAACGCCGCACTGATTATATTCCTAGCTCAACGGTAGGCGCAACGCCAATGTTTCAAACGCGCACCTACAACTACACGCCGCTTTCGCTCGGCATCACCACTGGCTGGGTGCTGTTTGCGTGGCGTGATTTGGCAATAGATTTGGGTTTGGGCGTAAAGCATCATCTTATCGGAGCAGAATCCGTTACCTTGAATGCGTACGGTTTTCGGGAAGGGTTGAGCAATACAGGACCAGAGATTTTCAGAGGAACTGCCCCGACGGTGCGCATCAACATTGGCTATGCGTGGTAAAAGTTTGATGTGGGAGCAAGAAAATAATTACTTTAAAGGCAAGTAATAAAGCTCTATTGCTTGCTTTTTTGTAACTATTCAGGTCTTCTCGCCCAAGCGGCTGTTATCACAAGTACGGTAGCCGTCCGGCGAGTGTAGGCGCAACGTTTGCCGAAAGAAGAACTCGCCGGACGGTCAAGAAACCGCCCGACGAGATAATACCTGACCAGTTACGCTTTTTTTATGATAGTATTTTTTTACCACGCTTATTGCTCTCAAAAGAAAATTCCAGAGAAAAAATCTTGGAGAAAAGAACATGAAAATGTAAGTTGAAATCTCTCTGTTCCTTATCATTTTTTTGCCCCAATCTCTTCGCACTATGGATGAATCCTTGCTTATAGCAATCAATTTACAAAAAGCTCTCGGCGACCGCCGTACCTTCATTTCGGACGGTGCTGCGGAGCGTGTTCGCCTTGAATGCTTTAAGCACTCGCAGCTCGGACACTTGGTGGCAAAGGCACATTTTGGAGCAGAAACAGAGGGACCACCTGGATTGGTGCATAGTGCAGCTATTTCAGGTGCGCTTTTAGAAACAATGATTCTTTCTGCATGGTCGCAGGGACACGGTGTCCTTTCCATGCGCTTTTCGACGGCATTTAAGCAAATGCTACCCCTGCATAGCACAGCATTCATTGACACCGCTCTCGAAATGGATGGTCCCCGACTCACCCTTCGCGCAACACTTTCTGCACAGCACGGCGACCAAACCCTGATGTATGCTGAAGCAGAAGGGTTATTTATGGCAATTCCCGCTTCTAAATTCGGCGTAGATGGCGTAAAAGTCGCACAAATGTTTACGGCATTGTCCTGAGAAAAAAGCCTAGAAACCTCACCAGCACAGGTTTTTGAGTAAGAATGTTCTTTCCTAGCGCACCAGCAACGAAATAGCATAAATCAACACCCCCACCGTTCCGCCCACCAGCGTTCCATTGATACGAATAAACTGCAAATCGCGCCCGATGTAGAGTTCCACGCGGTCGCTCATTGTATCGGCATCCCACTTTTTGACCGTATCGCTGATAATAGACGTAATCTCGCTTTTTCGCGCAATCACGAGTGCGACGAGTGTTTCCTGCAACCACGTATTGATGCGCTTCCGCACCGATTCATCTTCTAATAATGCGTTAGAAACCGATTGCAAACTTTCGGTAATTTGCGAGCGAATTTTCGATTCAGGACGCTCAATATCAGCAATGATGCGGTTTTTTACATCCGCCCACAGCGAAGAAAAATACTGCCGAACAACGGGATTTTCCAGCAAATCTTCCTTCATTTTTTCAACCTTTTGTTTGTATTCTTCCGATGTGCGCAAGTTCGTGATAAACGTCTGCATCGCAGTATTGAAGCGTTGTCGCAGCTCGTGGTTGTAGTCGGCGTTCACGTCGCGCAAGGTTTGTTCTGCTTTGGTGATGATGCGCTCGTGGATTTTATCATCCACAAATTTCGGCACGAACCAAGGGCTTTCTTCATCAATTTTTTGGCGGATAAATTCTTTGTTTTGGTCTAAAATTCGCTCGGCAAGCAGCAATCCCTCATCCAGCAAGACCTGATGCCTGTTTCCCGCCGTCAGTGCAGAAAGGATATTCCCTGCAAGCGGCGCAACTTCAAGCGCACGAACCCGCGTTGCGATATTTTCTTCCAAAAAGCGTTGGATTTCATCATGCCGAAGCGCGTTCAAAAGCTGCGGAACGCTTGATGTGATGCGGTTTGCAATCTCGGTAGAATGTTCGGGGTCAGAAAGCCAGTCAGCGATGCGATGCGGAATATCCATTGTTTGGAGCTTCGCCGAAATCACCTCTGGAGTTAAAAAATTATTCTCCACAAAATTCCCCAAACTCGCACCAATGCGGTCTTTGTTCTTGCGAATGATAGCAGTGTGCGGAATGGGAACGTTCAAGGGATGCCGAAACAGAGCCGTTACCGCAAACCAATCCGCCAGCGCACCCACCATTGCTGCCTCTGCGAATGCCCGCACAAAACCTATCCATGCAGCCGTTTCAGGGAAATTGCGCTCAATCAGCAATGCCCCAAAAAACACAACCACCATACCCAGCAACAAGGCGGTTGCTAGGCGTTTCATAGCGGCGAGGTCGCGCCGCATCTCGGCTTCGTTTTGGAGAGGGAGATTCATGGTGGACAAAATTCAAAAGCGAAAAAAGGAAAATTGCCAAACTATTCTGGCAAGGAATACTGAAACGAATACGAGTGTTTTCCATCGGCAATCGTAATCACCAAATTGCCTGCAAGCCCCGTCAATGCTCCTGTTCCAGAGTCTGGCACAACCGTAATACTTTGTGCCGCTTCACCACGATTCATACTCGACGAATGCTGCAACACAAACGCGCCAGAACGCCCGTGAATACTGCCTTCCACGCGCTCCATTGCCACATAGCCCGCAGAACCTTTTGTTTCGGTCATGGCAGAAACCATCTCGCCTTTGCTCACGCCTTCGAGGTCGCCGCTAAATTGTTTGTCAATGGACATTCGTCCCATTTTCGCGCTTTCGTCGGCGTTGTAGGCGGGAAGCGGCTTCAGTTGGACGGTGAACGTACCTTGTGCTTGGAATGTTGGCATACGATGTTGATTGGGAAAAAGTTTGAAAAATAATGAGCAATGGCGAAAATTTACCAGCTTTGAACAATGCGGTGCAGTAACTCTGCATCCATCACATGACCGCCATCGAAGGGAATAAACTCAAAATCCAAACCCAGCGAGCGATAGTGCGCAAGCATGGTTTCAAGCACGGTTGGCGTGATAAATTCGTCTTCTTTGCCGATGACAAAAAGCGGTTTCATGCGGTTCAGAGCATCGAAATGCGCGGGCAGATTAAATTCACGTGGAATGTCGCCGCCCCAGCAAACAAGACGCTCGGCGGCAATCTTTTCGTGAAGGAGCCAGCGCGTGAGTGTGGTAACGCCTTGCGAGAAGCCGCAGCCCACAAGTCGCACTGTTGCTGGGTTTCCGCCCTTTTGCTGCAATTCTTCCCAAATCGCCGCTTTTACGTCGCTGAGGTAGTGGACGTATTCGGCAATCTCGCTTTCGCGCTCCTCTTTGGTTATCCACGACGCGCCAACGCGTGTCCATTCCTTGACATAAAAGCGCGAAAGTGCTTCGGGAGCAACAATGACGCGGCTTCCGTCGTCGAGGGGACGGAAATGCCGTATGAAATATTCCGCAAGCTGCCCGTAGCCATGCACCGCGAACCAGATTTCACGAGTGTTCGCCGAAAGCTCGCCAAGCGTGTAATATCGCGCTGTTCGGCGGACGGCGATGGTGTGTTTTTGTGCTTGTCCTGATTGTTGTACGTCTTCGTTGGTCATGGTAAAATTTAGATGTGAATGTTCAAATAGTCCCGTCGGGCGGCTGTTATCACAAGCGCAGTAGCCGTCCGGCGGGTGCTGTGCAAGCGACCAACCCGCCGGACGGTGAAGAAACCGCCCGATTTCTATGGAAAAGTCAAGTTTTTTTAAGCAAACGCTGGAGTCGTTTTTGGGACGGGCTTTTTGGAAACATGGTCTTTGTCGTACTTTTTGCCAGAGTTCATCACCGCGCAAA
>JAAFIV010000010.1 GCA_013298775.1 Ignavibacteria bacterium
GGAGTGACCCGACTTGGTGTGTCTCCCGGAGGTGTCCCCAATTTTGCGTGGCAGCCAAATATAAACTCAACTGTCTATGCAATAGCGATTGATGGAACAAACGTCTATGCCGGCGGAGCGTTTACGTTTGTCAATGGTGTGACTCCTCGCAATAAACTTGCCGCATTTCCAACATCGCCCACTACTCCTACTGCAACTGCCTTTGATCCCAATATCACTGGCGGCGATGTCTTTGCGCTTGCTGCTGGAGGCGGTAGAGTCTATGCGGCAGGTAATTTTGCCAATGTCGGCGGTCAGCCGCGTGCGAGTTTTGCGGTATTCTCAAGTACACCTGTACCGGCGATTATGGGCTTCACCCCAACCAATGCTTATCCAATGCAAGTTGTTCGTATCACAACGACTGCACCTGTGAGTAGTCCAATTACACAAGTGCAATTTGGTGGAGTAAATTCTCCCAGTGTCAAAAATGTGAACTCAACAACAATAGATGCCGTTGTACCGTATGGAGCAATGAGTGGCAACGTAACGATTGGTGATGGTGCTACGACAGTGAACCAAATGGGTTTTACGGTGAATGCTATTCCGCCTGTGGCAACGTTTATTGGCAGAGGAACGGTCTTCCTTCCTCAAAATGCCGCAGGGCAGATGACCACTCTCGCCCAGCCTCTTGGCATGACGTTCAATTCTACAGGGGATATGTTCATAACAGAATCATCTGCGCATAATATTCGCCGTGTAACGCCAGGCGGCTTCGCCACGAATTTCGCTGGAATCCCGCTGTCTGCTGGGTCCGCAAATAGTACGGCATTAAACTCAACATTTGACAATCCCGTAGCTGTTGCATTTGATAATGCAGATAATCTTTATGTCAGTGATTATATCAACAACAAAATTCGGAGAATTGACAACATAACCAAAATTGTTACCGACCTTGCGACGGTGAACACTCCGGGCGGAATAATATTTGACGGTACAGATTTAGTTGTTGTCAGCCAAGGGCAGCACATTATTAACAAACTTACCTTGGGTGGTGTGGTAACACCCTTTGCTGGAACGGCGGGAATGTCAGGAACGCTGGATGCAACGGGTACTGCAGCGCGGTTTAATGGTCCAATGTATGTCGTAAAAGATGCAAGCAATAATTTTTATGTAACCGAACAATTCAATCATCGTATTCGGAAAATTACCTCTGCTGGCGTTGTTACAACCCTCGCTGGAAGTACGCAGGGGTTTGCGGACGGTTTCGGTACGGCGGCACAATTTAATAGACCAAGTGGCATCGCTGTTGAGCCAACAAGCGGTGTCGTCTATATTGGCGATGGCTTCGATGCTTCGTCGAACTTCCGTATCCGCATGATTCAGCCAAACGGCATGGTTACTACTCTCGCAGGAACGGGTGCTGCTGGCACAACCGATGGACTGTATAATGCTGCGCAGTTTCCCTCAAGTATAGCTGGTTTGCTTATCAAAGGCGATACCTTGTTTGTGAGTGGTCGGCAGAATAACGATATTCGCCGCATCCACATTGCAAAATACCAGTATGTAAGCGGTGATGCGGGTGTTGCGTCGAATTGGCGATTGCTTCCGGGCTTGGTTACTCCTGCGCCAAACTTCACTGGACCAGGTTTTCAATTTATTCTTGCTTCAGGCACGGCTACGGCGACATCAGGCTTTACGCTCGGCGCGAACTGCGTGATGACCGTCAAAAACGGTGCGACGCTGACGTTAAACAATGCAGTAACCAATAGCGGAGCAATGATTGTTGAAAACGGTGGAACGCTGGAAGTGAGCAATGGCGTAACCTTGACCAATAGCGGGCGACTGATTATTGATAACGGTGCAACAGGCGGCAGACTTCTTCTGACGGGAACGGGCGCGGTCGCAAGCACCACTCCTGTCTATGGCGATGCTATTGTTCCCAATAACGCCACGCTGGAATCTGGCGGCGCAGCAGCGAAAACGCTCACGGCAGTTGAAATTCCTTCGCCGATGCTTGCGAAACTTGTCATTTCCAACACCGTCGGTACGACCCCGCCTAATGCGCAAGCTATCGGCGCAGTAACGGGAACGCTTACCGTCAATTCCGGCGGACGATTGATTATTCCAAGCGGCAACAGCCTCGCGCATAACAACGCAACGGCACTATCGTTTACGGTGAATAACGGTGGCTTTGTGGAAATTCAAGGCACGGGGCAAATCTCGGCAGCCGCATCACCACTGAATTACGTGGCTGGTTCGACGCTTCAGTATTCCGGTACGGTGGCAAAAACGACCACAACGGCAGAGTTTCCCGCCGCAATGGGTGGAAATCTTCTTTTGACCAATACCAACACGATAACAATCAATGCCGCAAAAGTACTGGGCGCGTCGGCAACGCTTTCGCTCAACGGCGGGCGCGTGATTACCACAGGCGTAAATATGCTCACGGTCTCGAACACCGCGCCAACAGCCATTACCGTAACTTCGGGCTATGTGGATGGACCATTGCAGCGCGATATGGCGGCGAATCTTACGGGAACGGCGGGGACGTATTTATTTCCGGTTGGCGTGGGTGCAGACAAATTTCCCTTTAAGGTCCTCGACCCAACCACCGGCGGCACAGGACCTCGTTTGCAGGTACAAGCCTTTGTCGGAAATGCAATGGGCATGGCAGGAATGAATATTTCATCTCTTTCCACAAGTGAATACTGGCAGCTTCAGCAAGTGAGCGGTAACTACACGAGCGGGCGTATTTCTCTCGAACGCCTCGTGATGCCCTTCACTGCCATCAACAGTATCGGTGGGAATCCAGCCACCGCCAACGGGACGTATAACAACAGCCTTTCTACGTGGGCGGCGGGTAGTTTAACGACCAATGCTGCCATTGCGGGCGCAGGGTATTTCCTTGCGGGAATTGGACCGAACCTGTATGATTGGCAAGGCGGAGCAACAGGCGATTGGACAGTAGCAGCAAATTGGGTGGATCCAGTAACCATGCTGACCCGCACCACACCTGCCGCGACCGACAGACTGCGCTTCAATGCCGGAACATTTGCACCAACAAATATTCCAACGCAAACGATACAAGAACTTATCATTGGCGGGAATGTCACGTTAAGTCCTGCAGCCGCACAAACACTCACCGTCGGAAGTGGCGGCGTTTCTATTCCGGGCGGAAGCTCTCTCACTCTCGGCAATAACATGATTCTCACCCAAGCAGCAGGTGCTACCATTACCGTAGGTGGGACGCTGAACACAGGCACAAGCTACGTCAATGGCGCGGGGAATTTCACGCTTGGAGCAAGCGGAACGCTCGCCACCTCACGCACCGACGGTATCAACGGAGCGGCTCTGGCGCAAGGTGCGGTGCAGTGTTCGGGAACAGTTACCTACACGGCAGGAGCGAGTTACACCTTTAATTCTGCGCCAAATGCTATTACCACAAACTTTGCAATGGCAGGAAGTAAGCCCGCCATTACGATGCCCATGGGTACATTGACCACAAGCGGCATGAATCCTATCACGCTGAATACTCCTGCAACGGTGGATGTTGCCACGAACATCAACGGCACGGGCGCATTTCAGACGGGCATACACACGCTGACGCAAAATAACGCTGCCACGCTGACGGTTGCTTCTGGCGCACGCTTATTGATTAGTCCGTTAGGGGCTGTTGTGAATAATAATTCTTCTGGCACAAGTTTCACCGTGCAGAACATGGGAACGCTGGAAATACAAGGCAATGGCTTGGTAACTGGCGCGTCGGATGTGAACTACGTTCCGGGTTCGACGCTGGAGTATTCTGGCGCGGCAGTAAAAACCACCAACACGCGTGAAATGGGCGTGGCGGGCGCACAAAACGTTACCATTTCTAACTCGCAGCCCGTTACGCTTGGTGCGAATGCTCTTGTTTTGGGGAGTTTCATTGTGAATGATGGCTCAACGATGAATCTGAGCAGCACCGCAAGCAATACGCTCACGCTGAACGGCGCAATAAATCTGTACGCCACGGGCAAGTTCAATAGCGTAAACGCCGCAGGTGCTTCTTCGCTGACTATCGGCGGCACAGGCTCCATCAGCACACTCCGCATGGATGCTGTGAATAACACGCTGAATAATTTCACCATGAATCGCACAGGCAGCTATTCCGTGACAGGCGACCTGAATGTGCGCGGTACGCTGAACCTCCAAAACGGCATTCTTCAACCCACAACGCGCATTTTTTCTGGCGACCCAAGCGGTGCAACGCCTGGCGTAATAACAGGCGGTAGCATTGGAAGCTACGTACAAGGCAAGCTCCACCGCCGCTTCACGCCAAACATTGCGGCGGCGGGAACAAATTATGATTTTCCTGTTGGCACAAGTGGCACAGGGTATCGCCCTGCAACGCTCGTCAGTACGCTCACGGGCGCGATGTCGCCCGTTGTGGAGGTAGAAAATTTCGATGCTGGAGCCAGCACCTTCGATATGTCGCTTACCGCTCTTCTCACGCCTCGCAACTGGCGCGTACAAACAATGTCGGGTAATTTCAACGGTTCTGCTATCACGCTCTTTGAAGCAGGTATTGTGCAATCAAGCGTGGTTGCTCGTTCTGCCATGCAAGCGGGAATGTATCAGGGTTTTGGGGGAAATGGTATCACAACGACCGTTACCTCCAACGCAGGTGCGGTGCCAGCGAGCGCGAATCACTTTTTTGCTGTTGGCACTGTCATACCGACGATTACGGGTGTTTCTGCGACGACGGTTTCTCCAGGCGATACGCTCATGGTAACGGGAACGCAGCTGAGTGGTGTGTCGGCGGTATCTATTGGCGGTGCGGCGGTACAAAGTTTCACGGTGCTTTCGCCAACATCCATGCGGATTGTAGTTGGCAGTGGCTCAAACGGTCCGATTGGCTTGATTCATACGGGCGGCTCGGCAACGTCTATGGTCAATATCACCTTCAATAATGCGCCGCTCATCACAGGTTTTACGCCGACATACGGTACAACAAGTAGCACCGTTACTATCCAAGGACAACGCCTTGCAAACCCAAGTAATGTGAGCTTTGGCGGCACCAATGCACTTTCGGTTGTATCATCCAATTTTGGTGCAGTAACGGCGGTGGTGGGCAATGGTGCTTCGGGTGTGATTTCCGTGCAGAACGCAGGTGGTATCGGGGTTTCCAGTGGAATGTTTGATTTTGTCATCAAACCCTCCATCGTAAACTTCTTCCCGAAATGGGCGAAAGCTGGCGACACCGTTCGCATTGTTGGCGGGAATTTCCAACGCCTTTCGGGTGTGCAGTTTGGAAACAGCACGTTCAAGCAACAGTTTATACCCGTTACAAACGGTGAGATTCGTATTCTCATGCCCAGCGACGCAACGACGGGGCTTATTCGTATGGAAAATCTTGTCGGGCAGGATTCGCTCGGTGTGATGATTGCCGTAAAGCAGCCTACTATCTCGTCTATGCAACCCCTGACGATTGTTGGTGTTGGGCAAACAATAACCTTGAGCGGCACAGAATTTCACCCCTTTCCTGTGGTGCAAATTGGCTCAGTAACAGCCGCAACGCTTGATTGGACGAGCCTCACCGAAATGCGCGTCACTTTTGCACAAGCAACCACCGGCAATTTGACCATTTTTGCAAGCGGCGGAACAGTTGCCGCGCCATCGCTGATTCGCGTTGTCGGACCGCCAATTGTTACGAGTTTCTCGCCCGCAAGCCCCTTACCAGGCGACCTTGTGAGCGTGACGGGCGCAAATTTCGTTACGAATCAGCTTGCCGTGCGCGTGAACGGGATGACGGTACAAAATCTTGCTCGGCAATCCGACAACGGCTTGACCTTTATCATGCCGAACACAACAAATGGACCGATTTCTATCACCACGCTCGCTGGCTCAACGACGGCAGGTATCACCTTCCAACCTATCACCGTTACTGCCGCACAGCCCATGGACGCATTACCTGGAGTAGATGTAACGCTGACGGGGACACGCTTTACGGGAATTACGCAAGTGCGCTTTGGTCCCGTAACGGCTTCGCAATTTACCGTGGTTTCGCCAACACAACTGAGTGTACGTGTACCACTGAGCGTAACGGGTGGCACGACCAGTATTTTTGTAACGGGAGCTGCTGGCACGGCAACGCTGAACGGCTTTATCCTGCGTGTTCCTGCGCCTGTTATCAATAGCTTTTCGCCATTTTCGGCTGCTCCCATGCAGACGGTACGAATTTCGGGTTTGAATTTTTCGGGAACAACTCAAGTGCGTTTTGGCGGAGTAGCAGCCACGCAGTTTACGGTCGAGTCGGGAACGCAGATTACAGCGACGGTGCCTGAGAACGCATCAAGTGGAAGTATTACGGTCGTGAATGCAGCAGGGATGGGGTCGCGCCCGGGCTTTACGGTGACGGCTGCGCAACCGAATCCGAGTACGGCACTAGGTAATTTTCCAACGTTTAATGCTGACGTTCGTGCGGTGCTTGTCATTGGAAATACCGTGTACGTGGGCGGCGATTTTAGCGAAGCGACGAATGCACCTGCAAATGGCGGAACGACGCTTTCAAGAGTTGGGCTTGCGGCTATAAATGCCACAACAGGAGCATTGCTGCCTTGGACGTTGAAATTGGAAGGAAATTCTGTCTATGCTCTTACGTATTCAGGCGATAGAATCTTTGCTTCTGGTGATTTTACGAGAGTGAATGATAATGGTACGAGCTACACAAGAAACAGAATACTTGCTATTGAAATCGCCACGGGAAAGTTGATGAGTTGGACTGCGAATGTTGGCGAGAATGAAGGTGTTTTCGCAAGTTTAGCAATGGATAGAGGCACGGTGTATGTAGCAGGCGCTTTTACAAGGGTTGCAGGGCAAGTCCGAAATAACTCTTGTGCCTTTAATGGCACGGACGGTTCGCTCATGCAGAACTACGCGCCAGATATAGCAGCTCCTACCTTTGCGATTGATATTGCGGGTCCATGGGCAATTATCGGCGGGCGATTTGGTCAAGTGAATGGAAATACCTCACGAGTGCATATCACGGGAATTGGCATAGACAATGGTATTATTGCACCTTGGAATCCAGTTATTCCTATGGGCTATGTGAATTCAGTCAAAGTTGATGGCGACAAAGTGTATCTCGGTGGTGGTTTCACGCAAGTAGGCGGTGTGCCGCGTAATCTTATGTGTGCGGTGGATGCTGTTACCGCCGCTCCCTTGGCGTGGAATCCCAATGTAAACGGTGCGCCCTTGGCGATAACGGTTTCTAATGGTGTTGTGTACGCAGGAGGCACGTTTACAATGGCGAATGGTAGTGTTCCTCGCAATCGTCTCGCAGCTTTTCCCGCGCCTCCGATGGACGCAACCGTTACGGTGTTCAATCCGAATATTGACGATCGGGTGATGGGGCTTGCAAGTAATGGCTCTACACTGTTTGCTGTTGGTTCCTTTACCACCGTCGGCGGGCAGCCTCGTCGCGGTTTTGCTGCCTTTAGCACAACAGGAGCGGGCAGCACAGGTGGTGGTAGTACGTCTGGTGGTAGTAGTAGTACGTCTGGTGGTAGTACCTCCGGTGGTGGAAGC
Organism: Ignavibacteria bacterium; assembly: GCA_013298775.1. Taxonomy (GTDB): domain Bacteria; phylum Bacteroidota; class Ignavibacteria; order Kapaibacteriales; family UBA4661; genus PH2015. The sequence goes on from JAAFIV010000010.1 coordinate 7,546, forward strand.
GCAACGTCGCCCGTCATTAGTACAATTTCACCCGAAACGGCAGCACCAATGCAGTCTGTAACAATTTCGGGAGCAAACTTCGAGGGAATTACAAAGGTAGAGTTTGGTGATAAAGAGGCATGGTACAAAGTTATTTCGCCGACGCAAATTCGCGCTGTTGTCCCGTTTGGTGCAGGTGGCGCAAATGGTGGCGGAGTGAGCGTCGTTGTCAGCACGGCGCAAAGTGCAGGCAGCCGAGAAGGATTTACTGTTAGCGCGACCCCTCTTGTTTCCACGCTTGCAGGGAATGGTGTAAGAGAAGATGTAAGCGATAGTGCAGGGCAGTCTGCAAGTTTGCAAGTACCTCGTTTCGGTACCAAAATTGGGAACAATGTCTATTTCTCAACCATAAACGCTATTCGGAAGCTGAATCTTCTGACAGGTGCAGTTTCTACGCTTGCTGGCAGCTCTGCATATGGAGGTGATGATGGTATTGGAGCAGAGGCAAGTTTTGACAGCCCCTATGGTATGATTTCCAGCAACGAAACTGGAGGTGAAGGCTCTTCCTTCTTGTTAATTGCAGATTATGGTAATAATAAAATACGCTTTGTTGAAATCGAAAGTGGAGAAGTGGGGACACTTGCAGGAACCGGGGATAAATCTCATGTTGATGCGACATTGGAGCAGTCTAGTTTTAACAGTCCGCAAGGACTCGTCCGAGATTCACAAGGGCGTATCTTGGTGACAGACCATGAAGGTCAAACGATTCGATTTCTACAAGGTAGCCGTGTCGGTACAGAAGCTGGTACTCCCGGTAGAGCAGGTACAGTCAATGGTCTTGCCGATACAGCACTATTTAGTGGTCCAAGTGGAATTGTGGTGGACAATCAGAATAATGCGTACGTTGCGGATAGAAATGGGAATAGAATTCGGAAAATTTCACTTGATGATGGCATCGTAACAACACTTGCTGGAACAGGCGAGGCGGGCTTTGCCAACGGCGCAGCTGAAACGGCAAAGTTCAATAGCCCCATTGGGCTTGCTATCAATGGTACGACCTTATTTGTGGCTGATGCCTTTAATAATCGTATTCGTGCTGTAAGTACGCAAACAGGAGAGGTCATAACAGTCGCGGGAAGTGGAATACAAGGCTTTGCCGATGGTTCCCAACAAAGCGCACAGTTTGATGCCCCTCATTCGCTTTTGTGGGACAATGATAGTGGTTCACTCATTGTTTTTGATACTGAAAATAATCGCATACGTCGCGTAGTGCCTGGAACAATAGTATTTGCGCCATCCACAAGGAATTCAATGACAATGACCAATGGCACAGTAACGATGACCAATGCAACAGTTGAACCAATAATGAAGATTACTGACGTATTGCCGAGAACGGTTGTCGAAGGCTCAAACGTTACGCTATCTGGCGAAAACATAAGTACCAATGCAACAGTTTCTATTGGCAGATCATCGTTGGAAATTATCGAGCAAAGCACGACAGCGATTGTAGTGAAAATACCAAACAACATTGTGCCAGCGATAATGCTCTCAACAAATGCGCGTTTGGTCGTAACGTCACCAACGATTCGGATAAACGTGTTTCCGCCTGTGGTCGTAACAGCGCGTGATATTCCTTTTATTTCGATTGTCTTTCCAAGTATTGCCACAACGCGGTCTGTGGTCTCAATTTTGGGGCAGCACCTCGCTCCACTCAGTGAACGTGTACGCGGTTCGGTGACGGGGGTGAGTATTGGCGGTGTTCCCGTGCAAGCCTTTTCCGTACTTACTCCTGGTCAAATTCAAGTAACCGTCGGCTCGGTGCGGTCGGGAGTAGTTCAAGTTCGGACACTTTCGGGGCAGACTCTCACCGCTGATGGTCGTTTTACGCTGGACACAACACAGGTTCAAATGAGTGGGGGCAACGTCAGTACAAGTGCCACGATGCAGTCCGCTCCAATGCCGGTTGCCATTCCGCGTGTTTCAATGCAAGATTCAATCGCGCTCAATCGCCTTTTTGCCGCTACACAAGGTATGCAGTGGGCAACGAACAGCAACTGGGCGAATGGTGCGCCTGTTGCCTTGCGCTTTGGCGTGCGAGTACGCGACGAGCGTGTCGTCGAAATTCGTTTGCCGAGCGCGGGTTTATCGGGTTCGATTCCGCCGGAAGTGCTTCAAACACTCGATAAACTGGAAGTTCTCGACCTCAGCAATAACCGCCTTGCAGGTGCTATTCCGCCTATGATTGCGATGGCGCAAAACCTCGAAGTGCTGAACTTGCAGGGAAATCGCTTTATTGGTGCCTTGCCGTCGGGTTTTTGTTCGATGGGAAAAATGCGCGAATTGAACCTCGCGGGCAATAGTATTGAAGACAGTTTGGCGCGATTGTGTTGCTTGGCAAATGCGACTACTATCAACCTACAAGGAAACAAATTCACAGGCACGATGCCGCCGTGCATCCAGAATATACGTGGCTTGTCGGTGCTGAATCTTGCTGGGAATGCTGCCTCAGGACCGCTTCCCGAAGCACTTGGGCAATTACGCAGCTTGACGCAGGTGAATTTGCGCGGCAATCGCTTTACGGGCGTATTCCCACGTGCTTTGGCGCAGGTGTTCACGAATAATCCTTCGGCGCAGAAACGCCAATCAACGTCTGAAGCCAATGAAGCATTAGGGTTGGAGGTGCTGGACTTGGGCGAAAACGGCTTGACGGGCGACATTCCAGAAGAAATCGGGAACTTGCTCAATCTTCGCACCATTCGCCTCGACCGCAATAACTTTACGGGCATACTGCCCAAAGGCTTGTTATCCTTGAACCGCCTCAGAATGCTGGATGTACGCAATAATCAATTTACTTCCGGACCAGATTTGAACACAACCCGCATTGATACATTGCTCGTACAGAACAACCGCTTTACGGTGGTGTCATTGGAACGATTTTTTGGTTTGAGGGTGTATCAGTATTTGCCGCAAGAATTTACGGCACCTCGCATCACAGCTCGGAGTGGAGCAGTTACGTTTACAACGAATAGCTTTACTATTACCGTGAATGAACCGCTTACGCTCACCATTCCTCGCACGGACAATTTCAGCCTCACGCAATGGCGCAAAAACGGTGTGGCAATTCAAACGCCGCTCGACACCAATAACCACGCAGAGTTGCGCATACCAGCCTTTACGCTCGCCGATACGGGCGTGTATGATTGCGTTGTTCGCAATACTGTTTTGGCGGGAATTGTTCTGACAACCGCACAGATACAGGTTCGTGGGACAATCCCGATGATTATTCCAACGGCAGTACAGCTTATTGCACCACGAGTAAACGACGAAGATTTGCCCCTTGAACCGCGTTTCCGTTGGACGAGCAGTCGCGCTGCCGATACCTACCGTCTTGAACTTGCTTCCGATAGCAGTTTCACATCAACAATAAGCACGGTGCAAATCCCACAAAGTGTGGAATTGCTGGCTGCGGGCGAAGTTATTGCCTCGCGCACAAGTGCTGCTGCATTCTTCTCACGAGGCTTCCCGCTACAAAACGACCGTCGCTACTACTGGCGCGTGCGTGCGGAAAACACCTTTGGCACAAGCGCGTGGTCTATTGGTACGTTTACGACTGTTCCTTTGAACGCCGAGCTTTCAATTGGTACACTCGACTTTGGCACAGTGACAAGACGAGACACTGTGCGGGGTGTGGTGAGAATTCGCAATTTCGGCGGCGTAACCCTCCGACTTGATAGCATAAGAACCGACAACACCGCATTCGTACTGGATTCCTTACCCATCGGAACAGTTCTCGCGCCCGGCAATGAGTTGCTCTTTAGAGTAAGCACTCCTTCCGAAAAAATTGGAAATTCTGTGGGCGGATTGTTCGTCTATTTCCGCTCTGGTATGAATAATGTCAGGGGAGATCGAAAGTCCCCAAATCGCTTGACAGTTCGAGTGCAAGGGATAAAGCTGACCGCAAATCAGCTTGATACAGTTATTGTTGGAAGGCGCGTATTAACGACGGTTCTCATCCAAAATCTGTCGGATGAAGTTATCACAATTGAAAACAAAAATGTTGCAATGGTGAATAAAATCCCTGATTTTCAACTCAAATCTCTTGAACGTTTTGTGGAAATCGCACCCAATCAGTTTGAAACGGTGAAGATTGAAATTACCGCTCAAAAAGAAGGGGCAATACCGGAGGAAATTTTACAGGTTATTGGCATTCGCGGAGACGCTTCAAGAACCATTGAACGAGAAAAAATAGACACTGCTCGCATTAGTTCTCGCCTGTTTGCTCGGCAAGCAAAGCCAGAAGATATTTTTGTGAGAATTGCCGTAAAAGCAGTGCGGGATAGTATTGCTCCAGGCGGATCGGCAACACTGGAGTTGTCGCTGGTACCGCTTGATAACTCGCCCTTTACAAAGATTTTGCAAGCAGGAACGCCGTCATTTTCAGGTACTCTGCGCTGGAATCCGCAAGTGCTTTCCTTAACGCCAAACGAAAAGGGAGTGCGTCCGATTATTGATACGAGCAAGGCATCGCGCCAAGCGTCATCATCATTACAGCAGTTTGCGCTCGTTCCGGGATTGTTCTGGGATGGTCGAACAAATCTACTTCTGCGGATAAACGCGGTTTCTGTTTCTGGCAATACCGATAATACGCCAATTCTCATTGACAATTTGCAATGGGGAGCGAAAAGGGTGTTTATTGATAGTTTGATACCGGGAAGATTTACCGCAAAGGCGTGTGAAGCAGGCGGGAAGCGGCTTGTAACAAGTGCGAAAGCGACGCAGTTGGCGGTGATTGCGCCCAATCCCGCAAAAGACGAGGTAAGCATTGCCTACACGCTCCGCGAGGACGGTTTTGTGGAAATTTCTCTTATTGATGCAAACGGCAAAACCGCACAAACACTTGTTTCTGAAGAACAAACCGCAGGAGACTATACGACCACAAAAGCCTTGAAAAATGTACCGAGCGGAAGCTACACGGTGCGACTTTCGACGCAGAATGGCGTGGTAACGAAGCGGGTGAATGTGGTGCGGTAAGATTGAATTGATGAGAAATATGTCTGGACACAGAACAGACAGTGATATAAGGGGAAACAGCCCGTTCTTAGCAGGAAAGAACGGGCTGTTTTTATGTTGTGGAAGAGATTGCTCTGTGACTATCTGCGACTATCTGCGACTATCTGCGACTATAGGTTGAGTAGTTGTCGAACTTCCTGCGGCGAACAACCGAGCAAGTCGGCAATTTCCTGCACCGAGCGACCTTGCGTGTGCCATTGCTGTGCAAGGCGTACGATAGTGATAGATTCACCTTTTTCAATACCTTTTTCAATACCTTTTTCAATACCTTTTTCAATACCTTTTTCGATACCTTCATTCAGCACTTCCTCACGAATTTCACGGTAGAAGCGGGATTCAAAAAATTTGCTGGTGGGTGTGTACATCATGGTTTCAAGCTCCTTTCGGGCAATATCGGGAAATTTTTCAATGAGAATGTTGAGAACAATTTGCAAAATCGGGTCGTGGTCGGCTTCGCTGGGGAAATACGTTTGCGCATCCTCAACGATAGGTTCTACGCGCTTTGTGATGTCTTCGCGCTTCAGGGGTTCTTCGATGAGACGCAAAATATTGAGCGGAAACGGCGTTATGTCTTGCCTTTGGAACTCGCTCAAATACACCCGCGAAAGCTGTTTCTGCGTTTCAAAAGCCTGATACTGAATTGGTAAGCCCGCATCAGCGCGGGTGTTGGGGAAGAGCGCGATGGCGTGCCAATGGGTTTCTTCGCCCTGCCGCCGAAATTGGTGCAAGTACAGCATAATCTCCGCAAAGAGGCGTGGATACAGCGTTTTGTCCTTGCGAAACTGCGCCTCCACAAAATAGACGGTATCTTCAGCACGTTCTGGCAAGAGGACACCATCAATCCGCAAACTGTGTCCCTTCAGTTCCAGCGATGTGAAAGTATAAGAACTACCTGGCGGCGGCTTCATTCCTAAGAGTGCGAAGACAGCACTTGGCAAAACCTGAAAAAATTTGTAAATGAGGGAATCAGTTTTCATGAAATGTGCTGATGAAAAAAGTGCTGTTGTGCCAAACTGCTTGCCAAAATGCTTCGTTCAAAATAGCATATTTTGCCGCCATTTTCAAGCTCTGAAGCAAGGACTGTATGGTAACGAAGAAATCGCGTCAGGCGATGTCGTTCCCACAGCGTTGAATGGTCCACACACTCTACGCCACCCAAGCGGCTTCATCGCCGTTAGGTGGCTTTCAATGACAAAAAACGCTTGTTCTTTGCACAAAAAATGGTACATTTACGCGATTAAAAATATCATTCTGAATATCCCGACCATAATAATTCTCATAGTGCTGTCCTTTGAACGAATACGTAGAGTTCTTGCGCTTTTGTCTTGATTCCAAACTTCTGTTCTGCAGAAAAGTGTACCTCCGTTCTACTGTTCATCGTTTCCATCTTTCTTCATCTTTTTCACTGGTGCGTCTATGCGTTTGGCTGCTTTTTCCCGTTATTTCATTGTTGTTTCTCTACTACTGCTCGCGCCGCGCCTTTGGGCGCAGCCAGGGAGTCTTGACCTGAGTTTTGCACAAGCAGGCGGAGGTCCAGACAACTTAGTAGAGTGTCTTGCCGTTCAAAATGATGGAAAAGTGATTATCGGCGGGGGCTTTAGCAATTCGCACGGACAGCCTCGTGCTAATCTTGCTCGCCTGAACGCTGACGGGACACTGGATCTTAGCTTTACTCCTCCGAGCTTTAGTCCATATGTGTTTGCCATTGCTATTCAAGCGGATGGAAAAATTCTTGTAGGAGGCTCTTTTACTTCTGTGCGTAATAGAATTGCTCGCCTTAATGCCGACGGTACACTTGATAACAGCTTTGGACAAGTGGGTCTGGGACTTGATAATTCTGTCCGAGCCATTGCTGTTCAAAGCGATGGAAAAATTATTGTGAGCGGGGAATTTGAGAACTACAATACTCCATCGTCTATACAACGTGGGAAAATTGCCCGCCTCAACGCCGACGGTACACTCGACAATACCTTTACAACACCAAATCCAGGGTTTAATGGTGTGCGAGTAACTACTCTTGCCATTCAAAGCGATGGTAAGATCCTCGCAGGAGGAAATTTTTTTCAGTATGGAGCAACCGCTCGGGGTAATCTTGCTCGTCTAAACTCCGATGGCACACTCGACTCTTTTACCTCATCTATTTCGCTTGGTCCATTAAGTGCCGTCGTTCTTCAAAGTGACGGCAACATTCTCGTTGCAGGGAATGTTACAAATAGAATTGCTCGGCTTTTGGCTAATGGTATGACTGATGCTGCCTTTAATACTAACGTAGCCGCCTTGGCATTAAACGCTGGTGTAAACTCCGTTGCTTTTCAAAGTAACGGGAAAATCATTATTGGAGGATCGTTCAGCACACCACCACGCAACAATATTATGCGAATGAATGCGGACGGTACGATAGACGCCAGCTTTGGACCAACGATGGGGGGGGTGAATGGCAGTGTGAATGCTATGTTTCTTCAAACCGATGGAAAAATCGTTATAGGCGGTGGTTTTGGCTTTTACAACGCAATACCTCGTTTGAGAATCGCCCGCATCAACGGCGGCGAACAATACACCTGGGATGGCTCGGCAGGCACCGACTGGCAAAACCCCGCAAACTGGACTCCCGATCGCACCACCCCTGCTGTAACGGACGTTCTTCAATTCCCATCAGGAGGACCTTGGACACCCACAAATATCCCCAGCCAAACCCTTGGCGGACTGATTATTGATAACTCCACCGTTACCTTGCGCGGCGCGTCATCAAATATACAACTGACCGTAATAAATCCAGGCAATAGCGCAGTATTACAAGGAGCGGCTCCTGTTCTCAATCTTGGCGGGGTGAATGGTAATGCGGATAATCCGGTAACTATCACCATGGCTGCCGGTGCGACCTTTATTGTAGGGGGAACCTCAACTCTCAACGTGAGTACGGCTGCTATTCGCGGCGCAGGAAATTTTATCATGCTCGCTTCTGTTACAGGTCGTTTTATTACTAGCCGCGCTGACGGTATCAATGGGATAAGCCAAAATACAGGTTCTATCCAGTGTTCAGGAATGGTTAATTATGATATGGGAAATAAGAGGTTTGAATTTCGTGGTCTGCCAGGTATTGACCAAACAGCAAATATGCAAGCCGTAGGCACAAAACCTGCTGTCATTGCTGTAACGAACTTGGGAAAAACGGGACCAAATACATTATTCATCAACAGTAATCTTACCGTATCACAGGCTTTTGTGCCTGCTACCATTGACGGAACTATCGAAGTTATGCAGGGCGTAACGTTTGGATATTTGACTAATGGTCCGACGCTCAATCCCGCAGCTACCCTGCGTGTACGCGGCACATTGAACGCTGGGGCAAGTACGACGGTGAATGATGGTACTATCGAGGTTGCTGGTGGAAGTATTACTGGTGCAGGACTTTTCACGTATTCCGCAGCTTCCCGCCTCATCTACTCTGGTGCGGGCAATCTCACTGCGGGACCTGAATTTCCCACAGGTGCTGTCATGCCCGCCGATGTGTACGTGCAGAAGTCCTCTGGCATACTCACTCTTCAGCTTGCTGGCTACACTATCAACCGCAATATGTATGTTTCCTCCCCAGTTTTCGTTCCTTATGCTATGCCAATTCCAAGTTCAATTACAATAAATTCGTCAGCTTTGCTGGAGGTACAAAATGGTGGGACGGTCTCGGTTGCTGGCACTCTCTCGGTTATAGGTGGTGGACTTGCTCGTATCAAAACTGGCGGAACGTTGGAACAGATTGCTCCGAACGGCGTAATATCTGCTATTGCTCCGCTCACCTATGAAGTTGGCTCTACACTGCGGTATAGCGGTACGGGGGCTATTATGAGCGGGGCTGAACTCCCAAGCATCCTCCCTGCCAACCTCAATGTAAATAATGTTGGAACTCTTACCTGTGGGGCGGGAGTAATTCTTCAAGGAACAAGCACGATTGGCACTGCCAGCGTGATGCAGATTGCTAGTGGAAGTGGGCAGATAACAGATTTTGTCGGCTCTTTGACGCTGAATGGTATCATAAGAATTCCTCCTGGTATAAACACTCTAAAATTCAGCGGTCCGCTTTCGCTGAATGGCTCTATTGACGGGGCGTTTCTTACTGGAAATTCAAATTTGCAGTTTGTTGGAAGTGGCTCTGTTACTGGTGCGCTTGGGTTTCTTGGTAATACCTATCGCGGTGCAGTGCTGCTCGACCGTCCAGGAATGCGCCTTACACTTGGCTCATCGCTCAGTTTGACGAACAACACCCTACCGCTCACGCTCACGCAAGGCGTTCTGGTAACGAGTGCTGCAAACCTTCTGACCATAACACTGGACTTCTTTGATTCCATTCTTGGCGGCAATGCGAATGCCTACATTGATGGACCGCTTGCGCGGAGGCTTCGCGCAAACTGGACCATGCCTGATTCGTGGCTCTTTCCTGTCGGCAAAAACGGACGCTATTTACCCGTGAGCATTGTTACACCCCAAACAGGCGGTATCGCGCCACTTATTCAAGCCGAAGCCTTCACGGGCGCGACGGGCGGCACAGCAGATTCCACGCTGAATAACCTCCTCCCCAATACCTACTGGGATGTGAACCTCGTTTCGGGTAATATCCTTTCCACCCGCATCCGCCTCGACCGCGATGTGCCGACGATTCCACTCAACGCCGTTGTAGCGAAATCTCCCACGCTCACTGGCTCGTACACCAGCATTGGTCGGGATTCCGTGTCGGCGACGCGCATTGTGAGTGCGCCGTTCTCGAGCTTTAGTACCTTTACCCTTGGTTCGCCGTTTATTCCGCCGCCGCCCGTTGTTACCATTGCTACGGTTTCTCCGCTCATTGCCACGCAAGGCACAACGGTCGTCATCACGGGCGCGAACTTTAGCACGGTTACGGGCGTGTTCTTTGGTGGGCAGCCCGCCGCGACGTTTATGGTCAATTCTACCACGCACATTACCGCCCTTGTCGGCAATGGCGCGTCGGGACGAGTAACGGTGCGCACTTCGGGTTTTTCATCCGCAACCACCAACACGCAATTTACCTTCATCGGCGCACCGACTATCACTGACATTCAGCCCAGAAGCGTTCTGCCGAATCAAGATTTTGTGATAACAGGAACAAACTTTTTTACGACCACGAATGCCTCGCAAGGCGCGTCCTTGCTGGTCTCAATGAATGGCAATACCGCAAGCTCGGTGATAATCAATTCTCCCACGCAGCTCACGGTACGCTTTATTGCATCGGGTTCGGGAATGCCGACCCTAAGGGCGCAAGGCGGCATCACTACCTCGCCCGTTGTGGTGAGCATTTTTGCACCGCCCGTCATTACGAGCTTCGCACCAACGACCGTTCCGCAAAACAGCATGGTTACGATTACGGGTGCAAATTTTGTGGTCAATCAAACGCAAGTGCGCTTGAATAATCTCACGCTGCCAGTGATGGTGAATTCTACCTCGCTCGCAACGGTGCAGATTCCTCAGAACGCGCTCTCCGGCACGCTTTCGCTAACCACGCCTGGCGGAATAGCAACCACCAGCCAAACGCTCACGGTCGTGCCAGCACCCAGCATTTCCAGCATCACGCCTACAAGCGGCGACATGGGAACACCTATCACCATAACGGGACAGAATCTCGCTGCTTCGGGAACGCTGCTCATTGGCGGCATTCCCACAACCTTCACGGGTTCGGGCAATGTGCTGACCGCAATTCTGCCCACGCTGCCAAACAATGTCGTCTCCAGCCAAGCAACGGTGAGCTTTCAGACGCTCGGCGGCACGGCAATCTTTCCGCAATCCATTACAATTTTCTTGCCCACGCGCCTCGCCATTACGGGGCTTGAGCCGAATCCTACGGTGGAAGGCTTGTCAATGCTGATTCGCCTTGCCGGAGCAACCGCCAACACTGTGATTACCAACGTTTCCATCGGCGGCGTTGCGGCGACCAATGCAACGCTTCAGCAAACCAATGGAACCGTGCGCCTTACCACGCCAACGGGTATCGTGATGCCGCTTTCAGCGCGGCAAGTGCAAGCTCCCGTGCTGATTTCCTTTACGCAAAATGGTCGGGCAAGCAGCACCAATGCTGCGATTTCGCTCACCGTGCAAGCGGCGAATTTCCCTGCGCTCACCAGCTTTTCACCGCAAACAGGCTCGTCCACCACCACGCTCACGCTCACGGGCGAGAACTTTGGTAGTGCTCCGCGCGGCAGTATTCAAGCGGTGTTGGTGGGTGGCGTGCGTGTGCAGAGTTTCCGCATCGTTTCGCCAAATCAAATTCAAGCAACGGTGGGAACGGTGATGAGCGGCGCAGTTACCGTCGAAACCAGTGCTGGTGTGCTTTCCGCGCCAGGTGTGTTTACCTTTGATGCCCGCACTCAGCCTGTCATTGTGCCAGAGCCGCCCGTTGCCACGCAAGATTCTCTCGCGCTTATTGCCTTGTACAATGCCACAAGCGGTGCTGCTTGGCGCACGAACACTGGCTGGCAGACTACGCGCCCACTAAGAACCTGGTTCGGCGTGGTCGTTGCAAATGCTCGCGTTGTGGAATTGCGTCTGCCCGCAAACGCGCTACAAGGAACGCTGCCCGTGCAGGCACTTCGCGCTCTGGCAAACGCGCCGCTCTCGAATCTGCGCGTACTCGACCTCAGCGGCAACACGATAAGCGGCGACGTTGCGAATCTTTTTCCCTTGCTTACCGCACTCGAAAGCCTGAACCTGAGCAATACTCAGCTCTCTGGCGCATTGGCGAATATCTGCTCGGCGACGAATCTGCGCAGCATCAATCTGGCAAATGCTCGCTTCGCAGGAACGCTGGACGCTCTTTGTTGCTTGAATCGCATGGAATCGCTGAATGTTGGCAATAATCAATTCACAGGCGCACTTCCCGCGTGTTTAGGTGATAAACAAACGCTGACGGTCATCGAAGCAAGCAATAATCAGCTTTCTGGGGCATTACCGAGCGGACTGGGCGCGTCGGAAGGCTTGCAAGTGCTGAATCTGCGGGGGAATCGTCTCACGGGCGGCATTCCCGCTACGTGGGGAGATAATACCGCGAAAAACCGCACCACTGCTCAATCTTTGACGGGGTTGCAACGGCTTGATTTATCGCAAAATCAGCTTTCAGGTGCGCTCCCAAGTGAATGGAGCGGGCTACAAAACGTGCGCGAACTCTTGCTTGCGGGCAATCGTTTTACGGGCGCGATTCCTACGTCTTTCCTCGCGCTCTCACGCCTTCGCTTGCTGGACGTGAGTAATAATCAACTCTCTGACGGACCCGATTTAGGAACAATTTCCCGCTTGGATACGCTCGCCGTCGGCGGCAATCGCTTTCCCGTTGAAGTATTGGAGCGGTTTGCGGGACAACGCAGTACGCGGCGCATTTTCACGTATCTTCCGCAAGAATTTGCCCAACCCCGCATCGTTGCTAATGGCGTGGATGCACCACCAACGTTCACCGCCGTTGTCAACGACCCGTTCCGCCTTTCGGTTGCACAGCCTGGCGCATTTGCTCGCAGCACGTGGCGGCGCAATGGTCAGGTGGTGCGGACAGTTGGCGACACCAGTCGTTATGCGGACTTCAGGGTGAGTTCCTTCGCACTGTCCGATACGGGCGTGTATGATTGCGTTATCACAAACGAACTTTTGCCAGAAATTATCCTCACCACAGCAACCGTGCGGATTCTGGGGCGTATTCCCATTATTCTGCCAAGTGCGGTGCGCCTTCTCACGCCGCTTCTGGGCGAAGAAGACCTTGGGCGCACTCCAAATTTTTCATGGACAAGCAGCCAACACGCGGCGATATACCGCATAGAATGTGACTCGGACGCTCGTTTTACCACGCTTGTCAGCACAGCAACCGTTCCGCAAAGTGCGGCGATTCTTGCTGAGGGACGTTTTCTCGCCACACCACAAACCCTACCAAGCCTGTATGCAAGCGGCTCTCCACCAAGCGGCTTTCCGCCAAGCGGCTTTCCGCTTCTTGCTGACCGCCAATACTTCTGGCGTGTTCGGGCAGAAAATATGTTTGGCGTGAGCGATTGGGTGATGGGGAATTTTATTACCGCGCCGCCAGACGCTTCGGTGGCAGTTACGGTGCTGGATTTGGGCAAAACCGCCCTGAACGACACAGCACGTGGTACGCTCATTGTGCGCAATCTCGGCGAGAGTACGCTGACGTTGGAAAGTGTCGTTGCCGATAGCGCAGATTTTATCATTGAGCCAGTTCGTGTAGGAACGGTGCTACTTCGCGGTGGGGAATTGCGTTTGGGCGTGAGCAATCGTGCGCGGCGCGTGGGAACGAGATTTTCCGCCGTAACAGTACGCTTCCGTGCTGGACTGAGCAGCACCCTTCAAACACGGACGCTGGCAAACCGCATTTCGCTTCGGGTGAGCGGTGTGAAAATTATTCCACCCGTGATAGATACGGTGATTGTGAACCGGCAGCAAGTTAGCACTGCTCTTTTCGCTAATCTCAGCGATGAAGCAATCACGCTCAAGAACGCATATATGCTGGATGCTGACGGACCCTACCGACTTCGCGCTATTGACCGAGGGCGAAGTATTGCGCCACGAGACACAATCACCCTTCTCGTGGAAACAACCGCTCGCCAAGTGGGACTGCTCCCACCAGACCAGATTCGCTGTATCGTCCTCTACGGCAATGCCACCGCCGATACCCGCGACCAAGCCGATACCGTAGAAGCAACTATTCGTGGGGTAGAAGCAAGTTTGAGTGGCGTTGTGGCGCGAGATGTGCGGCGCGAAGACGTGTTTTTAAGAGTGGGCATTCGTGCCGTGCAGGACAGCGTTGCCCCAGGAGGCGCAGTAACACTGGAGGTCTATCTTGCGCAGCTTTCGGGTGGTACAGGCGAAGTGGGCGGCTTCCAGCAAATTATTCGCGCAGCACAGCCGACCTTTAGCGGGACGCTGCGGTGGAATCCTAATGTACTACAACTCGCACCGAATGAGCGCGGTGTGCGTCCAGTACGCATGGAGGGCAGTACCACTGCGACGCTGAGGACGTTTACCATTCCGACAACATTTTGGTCGGGGCGCACTTCCACGCTGCTAACGCTGCAAGCCCGCGTTGTTGCTGGTAATACCGACGTAACACCTTTGGAACTGGAAACATTTCGCTGGGGTGCAGGGACAGTGTTTGCCGATAGTCTGGAATCGTCCACGTTCACGGCAAAGGTGTGTACAGCAGGTGGGAAGCGGCTTGTAACGAGCGCGAAAGCAACACAGCTTGCGGCAATTGCGCCAAATCCAGCAAAAGACGAGGTGAGCATTCCGTACACGCTGCGCGAGGACGGATTTGTGGAAATCGCGCTCGTGGATATGCACGGGAAGACCGCGCAACTACTGCTTTCTGAAGAGCAAACGGCGGGCGAGTACACCATCACGAAAGCCTTGAAGAATGTGCCAAGTGGGGCATATACGGTGCGGCTTTCGACGCAGAATGGCGTAGTAACGAAGCGGGTGAGCGTGGTGCGGTAGCGCATGGTGCGGTAGATGGTCTTTCAGAAAACCAGATGTACCGCTTAAAAGGGGAAAAAGCCCGTTCCAAATAGGAGAGGACGGGCTTTTTTTATTTTCAAGATTTTCGTGAGTATTTCGTCCTAGAACGCCTTCGGAACAAAGCCTTTCGGCACATCCAAACGAAAGGTCTTTGCCGTCATCCGTGCCAGATACAATCCCGCTTCATAGACGCGCTCTTCCATGCCGTGCGCGGCGTGAACCACTGCCAGTATGCCATAAAGTTTCTTTTGCCGATGTTCGGGGAAAAACTCCTGCACGTCACGCATTTTTTTGAGCATTTTGTCCAATTCCTGCTGGTTGAGAGTGCTTTTGACTTCAATCACCACGCAGACATTCTGCGTTCCATTGGCAACGGCAAGCGCGTCTATTTCGATATGGCGGTCGCCGATTTTTCGCGCAACGTTGATATCCAACGCCTCCGCACCAAAGTTCTTGCGGACAATGCGTTGGAGCGAGGGCAGCATCAGCCCTTCGGTGAATTTCCCGAATTTCTCATGGATGCCGCCGATTTGTTTGCCTAGTTCTTTCATATACCGCTTCATATCGGCGGTTTCGGCTTTCGCTTCGGCTGCACGTTTATCAGCTTCGGCTGCACGTTTATCGGCTTCTGCTTTTGCTTCAGCCGCACGTTTGTCGGCTTCTGCAGCGCGAATATCGGCAGCTTCCTGCGAAGCGGCTAATTGCTGCTTAAAGGCTTGGGTGTCGAGCGCGAGTTGCGCGACGAGGTTGCGGAGTTCTTGGTCGGTCATGGTTGTTGGGAAAACTGTTTTGGGAGATGAACACTCTACAAAATTGTGCAAAAAAACACTCAAACGCAAGTATTGACAACGCTTCTCTGCGATGACAGATTATACAAGCGTGGCTACGTCTGCCTTCACAATATTTTACCTGAAACACAGCATCACGAATACACATCCTATACCAAGAAAAAACAACATACGAAGTCTAGGCTTCTTTCGCGTAATGTTGTAAATTACGGCACTTCCCAAGCAAATTTTTCCTCTTTTTCCTTTTAGGTGCTGTATGCATTCTTCTGTTTCTTTTGTGCGGTTTTTTATCGTGGTGCTTGTGTTGGTGCTGCCTGTGGGTCAGTCATTTGCCCAAATCTTGTCATTGCAATCTTGGTCTCCGTCTCAGAGTGCAACGATTCGTACTACTCCGCAGCTTGCTAAGAAGCTGCCAGAAGCCAGCAGTAATTTCACGAGGGAATTCGACAAATTCCTGCGCACAATGCCCATGCCTCAATCAACCATGCAAGATACTCTTGCCGAGCAGCATTCAAGCGGCATTGAGAATGAAGAAGCAGTGAAACGCCGTGCATTAGAAGAGTTCAATAATCCCGCGTCCAGACGGCATCTTTCCTTCATTGAAAACAAAGGACAATGGGCGGACAGCGTTCTCTACTGCGCTCGCATGGGCGGACTCACGATGTGGCTCATGCGCGATGGTGTTCTCTACGATTTCCACCGTCGTATTTCTAAACCAAACAATCCAGAAAACCTCAATAATCCACGCCATGCGCATCCACGCCATGCGCACGACAGCGACCGCGTAGAAGGACACGTCGTAAAAATGCGCTTCGATGGCGGAAAAACCATTACACAATTCTCCGGCATAGACAAGCAACACACTTACCATAACTACTTTCTCGGCGCAGATTCCACGAAATGGCGCAGCAACGTACCGCTCTGGAGCGAAGTACGCCTTGCAGACGTGTATGCGGGCGTGGATGTGCGCTTCTACGAGGATGCTGCTTCGCCGCGCTTCGACTACATCGTCAAGCCCGGCGCGGACGCACATCAGATTGCCCTTGCCTTTGAGGGAACAGACAAAGCGCGTGTCGGCGACGATGGCAAACTGCACCTCGCAACAAGTCTGGGCGATGTCGCGCTGCAAGGTTTGTACGCTTATCAGGAAGTGGATGGCAAAAAGAAGCAAGTAGCCTGCGAGTTTATTCTCAAAAGCGGAAAAGGGAGTGAGCCGTCGCTGACCTTCGCTCTGGGTGCGTACAATCCCGCATTGCCGCTTGTGATAGACCCGCTTGTGTATTCCACGTATATTGGTGGAATGGGAGTGAGTTCTGCGAAGGATATCGCTCTCGATGCAAGTGGGAGGGCTGTGGTTCTTGGAGATGCCGATGGTGGTGGATTTCCACTCCTGGGAGCGTATCAAGGAACGTATGGTGGTGGTACAAACGATATTGTTGTAAGCAGGCTGAATGCAACGGGAACAATGCTGGATTATTCCACCTATCTTGGCGGAAATGATAGCGATACTGGCAATAGGATTGCCCTTGATGCAAGCGGTAATATGGTGATTATTGGTACTTCCTTTAGTACCAATTACCCAATTACAATGATGTCTGCATTCCAAAGCTTATTCGCTGGTGTTACAGATATAGTTGTGAGCAAATTGAATGCAGCGGGAACGACGCTGCTGTATTCCACCTATATTGGCGGAAATAATCAGGATGACGGCGGCGACATCGCTATTGACACGGGCGGTAATATCGTCATTGTGGGAACGGGAAGTATTGGCTATCCATTAGTACTACCAGCCCAAATGGCATTTGGTTATGGTACGTGGGATATCGTTGTTACCAAATTCACTTCAGCTGGAGCAGTGGTATATTCCACGTATATTGGCGGCGGCGGGATTGAAACGGGTACGGGTATTGCTCTTGACGCAAGTAATAATGCGGTGATTGTAGGATATTCTACCGGTTCATTTCCAACAACTGGGGGGGTCGTTCAAGGCGGTTTTGGTGGAGTGGAGGATATAGTGGTGAGTAAACTTAGCCCTGCGGGCGCGATACTCTATTCAACCTATCTGGGTGGTGCTGGCAGTGATGCTGCCAATGCTGTAGCTATTGATGCAGGTGGTAATGCGATAATTACGGGAGATTCCGACGGTTCGTATCCAACGACCATAGGGGCGTACCAAACTACATTTGGCGGTATGAAGGATGTTGTTGTCAGCAAATTGAATCCAACGGGAAGCGCGTTGCTGTATTCAACCTATATTGGTGGAGCAGCTATAGATTTGGCGAGAGCTATCGCTGTTGATGGAGATGGTAATGCGGTCATTGTCGGATGGTCCGAGGGTTCGTATCCGACAACTATCGGGGCGTACCAAACTGTATTCGGCACTGGTGGGAATGATGCCATTGTCAGCAGATTGAGTGCAACAGGAGCAGTATTATTGTATTCCACGTATATTGGCGGAAATACAGGGGATATTGCCAACGGTGTTGCCCTTCGTGCAAATGATCATGCGGTGATAGCTGGTTTGAGTGGTGGGAATTTTCCTACAACTCCGCTTGCTTTCCAACCAATGCCTAACGGAGCAGCAAACATTGTCGTTGCCTCGCTTTCGATGAATACCTACGTCTGGAACGGCTCCATTTCTAACGACTACCAAAACCCCAACAACTGGGGACCCATGCCGCGCACCACACCTCTGCCAACGGATGACATTATCTTCGACCCGCCCACAAGTACCGTACAAGTCGTTACCAATATTCCATCGCAAACGGTCAATAACCTGATCATCAATAATAGCGGTGGACCAGGTAATATTGTTCGCTTCCAAAGCTCTACCTCGCGCACTCTGACGGTGAACGGCTCGTTCACTAATTCTGCCAGAGTAGAAGTAGGCGATGTTACTCAACTAAACGAGCTTTCTGCGATAACGATTGTTCTGCGTGGCGCAAGTAATAATCAGCCCGCTTCTGGCGCAATAACGCTTGGCAAACAAGCCAGCATTCGCTTGGAAAACGGCGCAGCATTTACCATAAACGGCGTGGTGCGTACTTCCCGTGCCGACGGCATCAATGGCACAAGCGCACTTGCGGGCGCATTCCAACTTGGCACGGGTGGTGGCACATTGATATATGGGGCGGTTGGCACGTATAGCTTTGTTGGGTATGGAAATCAAACGGCAAATTTTGCGGCAGTTGCGGGTAAACCCGCTATCAGCAGTATTGCAGGTGATATTCAGATAGACAAGCCCGGCGGGACGGCTGCCGCGAATGCAGAAGTAACCATCAACAGCGACATGACCATTCAAGGCTTCAATTGGGGTACGTTTCCGAATAGGGCTTGTTTTATTCCCTCAGGTGTTACAGTAACGACCACCATGCCAAACACGTGGGCAGGTACGATAAAAATGCGCATTGCTGGACAATTCATTAACGGCATGGGAGTAACAGTGAGTGCCGGCGGCGAAATAGAAATGATAGGCACAGCAGGATGGATGGGAGCAGTGCCGACGTTCAACACAAATACAAGCCTACGCTACACAGGTGCGGGCAATGTGATGACTTCTATCGTTCCCACAACTATGAACGGCAAATTGTACGTCCAAAAATCCTCCGGCGACCTCCCCATTACCGGACCTCCACAAACCTTTAACGATAGCGTTGTTGTTGCGTCAAGACTGGTTTTTCCAGTTAATTCAGTCGCACTCGGCGCAAGCGGACAAGTGGAAATTCGGAGCGGCGGAACGCTTCAGTTTGCGGGTGCGGCAGCAACTCTGACGGCTCCAAATGCAACAAACCGCGTTGTTGTGCGCAATGGCGGTACGCTTGAGCGTGTCGCTGGTGCTGGGACAATCGGCTCCCCAAATCCAACGCTTGTGTACGAAGTAGGCTCCACGCTGCTCTATTCTGGCACAGGAAATATTACCACTGGTACAGAATTACCATTGTTCCCAGCCCCTGTTATCTCTAATCTGAATGTAAATAATGCTGGTACTCTGACGTGTTCGTCACCATTCCCATTAAGGCTCGAAGGCACAAGCACGATTGGCACTGCCAGCGTCATGCAGATTGTTGGTCCAACATCTTTTTCGGGTCCGTTGACGCTCAATGGCATAATCAAAATCCCCGTAGCAAGCAGTAATCTACTCTTTAACGGTCCGCTTCTTCTCAATGGCTCGATTGATGCGACGGGGGTTTCTTCTTCTGTGCAGATGCAGTTTAATGGGAGCGGCTCCGTTACTGGTACACTTGGGTTTATTGGCAATACGTATAACGGACGAATTTTCCTCAACCGCCCAGGAATGCGCCTCGTGCTTGGTTCGTCGCTCAACTCTGGGGGTATCACGTTTACGCAAGGCGTACTTGTTGTCAATCCACCGAATCTGCTCACGCTCACGAATGTCTCTGTTATAGGCATTCTGGGCGGTAACGCACATTCCTACGTTGATGGAATGCTTGCACGGAATCTCCCCACAAACCAGACCATGCCTGATACGTGGCTGTTTCCTGTTGGCAAAAACGGGCGGTATCTGCCCGTGAGTATTGTTTCGCCCAAAACAGGCGGTAACGCGCCGCTTGTGCAAGCTGAAGCCTTCACCGGCGCGACCGGCGGCAGGGCAGATTCCACGTTGAATAGCCTTCTTTCTGGCACGTACTGGAATGTGAATCTAGTTTCGGGCGATATCCTTTCCACCCGCATCCGCCTTGAGAGCGACGCACCAACGATTCCTCTGAATGCAGTGGTGGCAAAGTCCCCAACGCTCACGGGCGCGTACACCAGCATTGGTCGGGATTTCGTGTCAGCTACGCGCATTGTGAGTGCGCCCTTCACTGGCTTCAGCACCTTCACGCTTGGAACGCCGTTTGTTCCGCCGCCGCCCACCGTTGCTATCACCAATTTCAGCCCATTGTCAGGCACATCTGGCACAACGGTTATTATCAACGGAGCAAATTTTAGTACCGTTACAGGCGTGTTCTTTGGCGGCGTTCCCGTGCAGTCCTTTACGGTAGATTCCGCTTCGCAGATAAGAGCTATTGTCGGTAGTGGCGCGTCGGGAGCAGTAACCGTGCGGACAATGAGTTTTTCTTCTGCCACAACCGCTACACAATTCACCTTCATCGGCGCACCAACCATCACGAACATTCAACCGCCGATTGTTGGGATAAATCAAGACATCGTTATAACGGGAACAAACTTTTTCACAACAACGAATGCTTCACAAGGCGCGTCGTTACTTGTTTCGATGGGAAATGTAACGGCAAGTTCGGTGGTGATAAACTCTCCCACACAAATTACGGTGCGCTTCCAAGCAATCACGTCGGGTACGCTCACCGTGCGGGCGCAAGGCGGCACGGTTACGTCCTCGCAGATGCTCTCGGTTGTTCCACCGCCGACCATTACTGGCTTTTCACCAAGCGCAGTGCCGCAAAACAGCGTTCTCACGGTGACGGGCGCGAATTTTATCCAAAATCAAACGCAAGTCCGTTTGAATGGTTTCGTGCTGCCCGCAACGGTCAATTCTCCCACGCGAGTATCGGTGCAGATTCCCGCCAACGCGCAATCAGGAACGCTCACCTTCACCACGCCTGGCGGCACGACAACGAGCAATCAACAACTGACGGTTCTTCAGGCACCAACAATCACTGCCGCCCAGCCCACAAGCGGCATTGCAGGAACACCTTTCACGATAACGGGACAAAATCTTGCTTTGAGTGGCATCTTGCTCGTGGGCGGCGTACAGACTGCCTTTACGCTGAACAGCACGGGAACGGTCATCACCGCGCTTTTTCCCGGATTGCCCAATGATGTGTTCTCCAGCCAAGCAAGTATCAGTTTTACAACGCTCGGCGGCACGGCAACTTTTGGGCAGTCGCTCACGATTCTCCCACCCGCGCAGCCGACCATTACCAGCATTGAGCCAAATCCTATTTTGGAAGGCGCACCAGCACTCATTCGCCTTGCGGGAACAACCGCCACAACGAGCATTGGTGAACTTTCCATTGGCGGCATTGTGGTAACAAATGTGGTGGTGCAAGCCGATGGCTCCATTCGTTTTACCGTGCCAAGCGGCGTGGTTTCTCGCTCCGCAACACAATCGCAAGCCGCCATAACGCTCACCACCACGCAAAACGGACGCACAAGCAGCACCACTGCCGCACTCGCGCTCACCGTGCAAGCCGCGAATCTACCTGCTCTGACGGGCTTTTCGCCGCAAGCAGGTTCGTCCACCACCACGCTCACCATCACGGGACAGAATTTCGGCATTGCTCCCAGAGGCAGTATTCAAGCGGTGTTGGTGGGAGGAGTTCCCGTGCAGAGTTTTAGCATTGTTTCTCCCAATGAAATTCGCGTAATGCTGGGAACGGTGCAAAGTGGCGCAATTACCGTGCAGACAAGTTCTGGTGAGCTTTCCACAAGCGGCACATTTACCTTCGACCCACGTTTTATTCCCTCCATTCCCGTTTCGGCACAAGATTCTATCGCGCTTGTAGCCTTGTATCGTGCTACGGGCGGCGCGAGTTGGACAAACCGAACAAACTGGCTTATCGAACCCGTTTCTACGTGGTTCGGCGTGGTACTTGCAAATGGGCGCGTTGCTGAATTGCGATTACCCGCAAACGCGCTTCGAGGCGTTGTTCCGGTGGTGGAATTGCAGGCATTGTCGGGTCTGAGGGTGTTGGAACTGAGCGGTAATGCGCTTTCGGGCGACGTTTCCGCACTTCTGCCCACGCTTACCTTCCTCGAAAGCCTGAACCTCAGCAATACCGAGCTTTCTGGCACACTGGCAGGAATTTGTCCATTGGCAAATCTGCGAACGATAAATCTCGCAAATTGCCGCTTCGAGGGAACGCTAGAGCCGCTCTGTTGCTTGAACCGCGTGGAATTGCTGAACGTAAGTAATAATCTTTTCTCTGGCACAATTCCCGTGTGTTTTGGTGAAAAACCAACGCTCACGGTCTTCGATGCAAGCAATAATCAGCTTTCTGGAGAATTACCGCGTGCGCTTGGCGCATCAGAAACGCTGCAAGTGCTGAATTTGCGCGGCAATCGTCTCACGGGCAGTATTCCTGCGGCGTGGGGCGCACCTGCTGGAAAAGTACGCGCCAGCGCACACGCGCTCACGGGCTTACAACGGCTCGACCTCGCACAAAATCAGCTTTCGGGCGCGTTGCCGCCAGAACTTGGCGCACTCAAAAATGTACGCGAGCTTTCGCTTGCGGGCAATCGTTTTTCGGGCGCAATACCCGCATCAATGCTGGGAATGATTCGCCTTCGGGTGTTGGATGTGAGCAATAATCAGCTTTCGGAAGCACCGAATTTTACAACGATTAGCCGCATGGACACGCTTGCCATGCAGAATAATCTGTTTGATTTTGCCACGTTGGAGCAACAACTCATTCCTTTGCAAGCCGCACCAACACGAGCCTTTCGGTATGCTCCGCAAAATACCGTTCTCGCTATCACAGGCGCGACAACGGCGGTGCTAGATTCAGAACTCACCCTCCGCATCAATGCTCGCGGCAGCCAGAACACGTATCGCTGGCGGTTGGATTCCAACGCTCTTTCAGGCACAACCTCTGCAAGCCTCGTGAATGCTCGTTGCACCTCAGAAATGGCAGGAACGTATCAAGCTGAAGTTCGGAGTGCGCTGTTGCCACAACTGACCTTGCCGACGCAGCCTCTCACGGTGCGCTTCGCACAACCAGCTACTGCGCCGCAAGAACTGGTGCGGCTTCTGGAGCCAAGCGCGGGAGCGACGGATGTTTCGCCCGTACCAAACTTCGCATGGTCGAGTGTGCGCGGCGCGGGCGTGTACCGCTTTGAGCTTGCCCGAGCGCAAGATTTTACCAGCATTCTCGCCACGACCACCATTGAACAAAGTGCGGAAATCCTTGCTGCGGCTCGCGTTGCTCGTTCTGGGCAAATGCTCGCAGACATAGCAGGTGCTGGAACAACGCCGTTTCCGCTTCAGGCACTGACGCAGTATTTTTGGCGTGTTCGCGCCGAGAATGTGCTGGGAAATGGCGCGTTTGCGAGCGGCTCATTTATCACGGCAGGGCGTGATGCGGTTTTGGGAGCAGACAAAGTAGAATTTGGCAGAATAGCCCGCTTGGATACTGGTGTTGGCGTGTTTACGGTGCGGAATATCACTGCCGCGCCCGTGCGCCTCATCGCGCTTGCCAGCACGAATCCTGCTTTTGCGTTTGATGCGGTGCAAAATCTCGCTGTGCCTGTGGGCGGCTCGGCGCGAGTAAGGGTGCTGTTTTTGCCACAAACACTCGTCCCGCAAGAAGCTGATGTTCGCATGAATTACGCCATTGGAAC
This sequence comes from Ignavibacteria bacterium, assembly GCA_013298775.1. Lineage (GTDB taxonomy): Bacteria > Bacteroidota > Ignavibacteria > Kapaibacteriales > UBA4661 > PH2015. The sequence continues at coordinate 31,212 of JAAFIV010000010.1, forward strand.
AAGCACGAATGCTCAGGCGCAAGTTCTGACGGCGCGTCTGGCGGGTTCGGCGAGCGGCTTAAAAGTGATTCCGCCGCGCTTCGATACGGTGCTGGCGGGGCAGACGCGCATAGCTTCGGCGCAGGTTATCAATCGCGGCGACCGCACGGCAGTGTTGAAACGCCTCAGCATTGAAGCGCGTGGTGGGGAATACGACGTTGTTTCCCAGCGCGACAAAACGGGGCTTGCTGTTGGTGCGAACGATACGATAGCCGTGCCGCTCCGCGTCCGCGCGACGCAGGTAGGGCGTGTGCCAACAGGACTGATGCGCTACGAAGCGGAATTTGAGGGAAATCTCCGTGCCACGCCGCCTGTGGCTGTGCTGAACGAAGTGGTGAATGTGGCACTGAACGCTTTCGCACGCTCACGCACAGGCAACGAGCCGACGGCGCACGTGGGAATCCGCGTGAAGGAGAGCGAAAAAGCACAAGGTATTGCGCCAGGCGCGAGCGTTACGCTGGAGGTATTTCTTGCGGGCGGGAATCGCAACAGTTTGGTTCAAAGGACGAGTTCGCTTGTAAGCGGGACGCTCCGCTACGACCGCAATGTTCTCGTGCTAACCGAGCAAGAACGCAGCGTCCGCCGCATCCGCAACACGGCAGCGCAAAACCGTTTTGAACGCCTCGCACTCGCGCCCACGCGCTGGGACGGTCGCAGCGAGGTCTTGGCAACGATTCAATGCCGCGCCGTTGCAGGCGATGTGGACACGACGGCGATTGAATTAGAAAATATTGTCTGGGAAGGCGCGGAACTGGATGATTTTGTGCCAGACGTGCTGCGATTGAGCATCTGTACAGCAGGTGGGAAGCGGCTTGTAACGAGCGCGAAAGCAACACAGCTTGCGGCAATTGCGCCAAACCCAGCAAAGGACGAGGTGAGCATTTCGTACACGCTGCGCGAGGACGGATTTGTGGAAATCGCAATGATTGATGCAAGCGGGAAGATCGCACAAATACTTGTTTCTGAGGAGCAAGCGGCAGGAGAGTACAGCATCACGAAGGCATTGAAGAATGTTCCAAGCGGGGCATATACGGTGCGGTTCTCGACGCAGAATGGCGTAGTTACGAAGCGCGTGAGCGTGGTGCGGTAGCGGTGAATACGCTAAAGAAAACTAGATATACCGCTTAGAAGGGGAAAAAGCCCGTTCCAGATAGGAGAGAACGGGCTTTTTTTTATTTATGATGTTTGTGATTGTGCGCCGTCCTAAAACATCTTGAGCAGGAATTGTTCCATGTGGCTTTCCATGCAGAATGGCGTGGCGACGAAGCGCGTGAATGTGGTGCGGTAAATGCCTCTAAAATCGCTACTTGCCAAGTACAAAAGTGCTATCTACGTTCAATGTGGGTAGCACTTTTCTGTTTACGTTCCCAAATATACTGAATGTATTTTCATACTACTTCGAGGTATATTGTTTCTCCTACGAATTAGTAGTATATTATTTTCTGATAAGCGTAAACAGCACTATTTGTGCTACCTTTGCGTCTTTTTAGATGTTTCTTTGGTGCATCACTTTTCTGTTCAAGATTGTTTCTCTCCTATTTGCGTTTTTTTATGAAAATTTTATCACCCTCTCTTTGCTTAAAGAGCGTACAAATACTCGTCGCGCCCTTTATTAGTATTCTCTCTGCCGTCCAAGGACGAGCAAGAGATTTCACGCGCTTTCTGGGACACGTCGTCCAAATGCGCTTCGCCGATGCTCCATTCCGCCGGCTTGGGAGCTTGTTGGTGCTGCTGTTCTGCCTTTCTCTCCCGACACAAACGGTTGCTCAGGTCGTAACGACACTGGCGGGCGATGGCACTGCCGCCCTTCTCAATGGCACTGGCACCGGAGCGCGATTCAATTCCCCATCAAGAGTGGTAAGCGATGGCGCGGGCGGGAATCTTTATGTAGCCGATTTCTCCAATCACTGCATTCGCAGAATCGTCGTTGCAACGGGTGTGGTTACAACACTTGCCGGAAGCGGTGTTGCGGGCTTTCTTGATGCGACTGGCACGGCGGCTCAATTTGAAAACCCGTACGCATTGTGGCTTGATGGAGCGGGGAATTTGTATGTGTCTGATGGTGCGAGTGGGGCACGCATTCGCAGAGTTGTCATTGCAACAGGTGTGGTTACGTCGTATGCCGGAACGGGAGTATCCGGATTTGTCAATGGTCCCGTGGCATCGGCACAGTTTTCCGGAATAGAGAGTCTCACCAGCGACGGTGCAGGAAATCTGTTCGTGTCGGATGGGGGCAACAATGCCATTCGGCGAATTGTGATAGGTACTGGCACGGTTTCAACACTTGCAGGGACAGGTGCTTTTGGACTGAATAATGGACCGGGTGCGACGGCAACGTTTGATAATCCGAAAGGTATAGGCTGCGATGGTCTGAATGTGTATGTATGCGACGCTGCAAATTACTGTATTCGCAAAATCGTCATTGCAACCGGCGTAGTCTCTACTCTGTCGGGAGGTGCCGGTCCGGGCGTGTCGGATGGTGCAGCGGGAGTGGCACAGTTTCTTGGACTAATTAGTGATATGGTCTATGACGGAATCGGTAATTTTTATTTTGGTGATAATAACCGCATTCGCAGCATTTCCGCCGCAACGGGCGCTGTCTCAACGATTGCCGGATCAGGTACAGCAGGCTTTGTTGACGGGACGGGTGTTGCCGCACAGTTTAATTCTGCTTTGGGTATTACCCGCGACGCGGCAGGCATTCTCTATATTGGCGACTTTAATAACCACCGCGTCCGCAGACTTGTCCTGCCGACACCCACCGTTACAGGCTTTGTGCCAACAAGTGCCTACGCACTGCAAGCCGTAACCATAAATGGCACAAACTTCTCAGGCGCAACACAAGTGCAGTTCGGCGGCGTGAATGCAGCGTGGTTTACAATCGTCTCGGCAACGCAAATACGCGCTGTTGTGCCGATTGGCGGCGCAAGCGGGAACGTGAGCGTTACCACAGGCGCAGGAACGGGTTCGTTTGCGGGCTTTACCTTCACCGTAACGCCGCGTGTTTCCTCGTTTGCGGGGCAATTAACGGGCGGGTATTTGGATGCCGTCGGTGCTGGGGCGCAGTTCGTGAACCCCAACGGTATCGGCGTGGATCCTTCGGGCAATCTGTACGTTGCGGAAAGTGCAAATCACCGTATTCGCAAAATCACGGCGACGGGCGTGGTTACGACCTTCGCAGGAAGCGGCGTGGCGGGCTTTGCTGATAATACGGGCATTTTGGCGCAGTTCGCTAGTCCGTCGGGCGTTGCGTGCGATGCGTTGGGAAATGTCTATATCGGCGACGAGGGCAATCATTGTATTCGCAAAATCACGCCGGGCGGCGTAGTTACGACGCTGGCAGGCTTGGGAGCAACGTCGGGTTTTGCCGATGGCACAGGCACGGCGGCGCGGTTCAATAATCCTGCCAGACTCAGCATTGATGCGGCGGGCAATCTTTTCGTCCCCGATGCAAGCAATCACCGCATTCGTAGAGTAACTCCCGGCGGCGTGGTTACGACGATTGCGGGAAGCGGCACGATGGGTTCGCTGGACGGAACGGGCGTAGCAGCGCAATTTAACGCGCCAACAGCCACAGCCGTTGATGCGGCAGGGAATGTCTATGTCGCAGAAACAGGTGGCAATCGCATTCGCAAAATCTCTCCCGTTGGCGTGGTTACGACGCTGGCGGGCAATGGCACTGCCAGCAGCGTGGACGGTGTAGGCGCGGCAGCAACCGTAAACGCGCCCGTCGGCTTGGCGACGGATGCGGCGGGAATGCTCTACCTCATTGAATCTACCTCCTATCGGATTCGCACGGTCTCTCAAAGCGGTACGGTTACGACCTTCGCGGGAACAGGCACGGCGGGGCTGACCGACGGAACACTCACTGCTTCGCAATTCGGATGGATGCGCGGCGCAGTTGCTGATGCGGCGGGCAATCTCTACATCACCGACACGGGCAACAACACCATTCGCAAAATTAGCGTCGCCCAGCCCGTCGTTACGAGTTTTCTGCCCACAAGTGCGTATCCGATGCAAGTAGTAACCATCACCGGTACAGACTTTTTCGGCGTTACGCAAGTGCGCTTTGGCGGGGTAAATGCTGCGTGGTTTGAATCGGTTTCGCCGACGCAAATACGCGCCGTTGTGCCGATTGGCGGCGCAAGCGGCAATGTAAGCGTTACCAACAGCGCGGGAACGGGAACACAAGCGGGCTTCACCATGATTGCCGCACCTGCGGTTTCAACAGTTGCGGGTGATGGGACCCTGAGTTTTCGTGATGCTGTGGGTGCAGGAGCGCAGTTCAATTCTCCCTGCCATATCGTACGCGACGGCGCAGGAAACGTGTACATTTCCGACCGCCTCAATAACCGTATTCGCAGAATGACTCCGTCAGGAGTGGTTACAACCCTTGCAGGAAGCGGCACGGCGGGCGGTCTGGATGGAACAGGCACGGCGGCGCAGTTTAACCTGCCCTACGGCATTGCTATCAATGCGGCGGGAACAATTCTTTACGTTGCGGAGTCTGTTGGACATCGTATTCGGCAAATCGTTATTGCGACGGGTGTTGTTACGACGATTGCAGGAAGCGGCACTGCTGGATATGCCGATGGAACGGGCGTTGCGGCGCAGTTTAATGCCCCGATTGGTTTGTGTACGGAAGGCGCAGGAAACCTGATTGTTGCCGATGTGTTGAATAATCGTATTCGCCGCGTGGTGATTGCTACGGGCGTGGTTACAACCGTTGCTGGAAACGGAACGGCGGGATTTGCTGATGGATTGGCAGCGACGGCGCAATTTAATCATCCGCGCTCACCTGTTGTTGATGCCGCAGGGAATATTTTCATTGCTGATTATTTGGGTCATCGTATTCGCAAAATTACTCCGGGCGGTGTTGTTACGACGCTCACGGGCAATGGCACTGCGGGAAATGTGGACGGCGGACCAGCCACAGCCCAAGTGAATAATCCTAATCATTTGCTCTTGGATGCTGTTGGGAATCTCTACTTCGCTTCGGGGAATGGCCACACCGTTCGTATAGTCTCTCCTGCCGGGGTGGTAACAACCATCACTGGAACGGGTACATCGGGATTTCTTGATGGAGCGGTGAACGTCGCGCAATTATTTTTTGTTGCTGGAATACTCCAAGAAGCATCAGGTTCGCTCTTGGTAGCGGACGAAGGGAATCATCGCATTCGCCGCATCGTTCTTCCGCCGCCGACGGTTACGAGCTTTAACGCCACCACAGGCTATCCGGGTTTGGGCGTGATTATCAACGGTACAAACCTTGCCACCGTTACGCAAGTTACGTTTGGCGGCGTAGTTTCGCCGTCCTTTACGGTACTTTCCAACACGCAAATTGTCGCGGCAGTGCCTGCGGTAGGCGCGTCGGGGAATGTGCAAGTAACCAATCCGGGTGGAAGCGGCTCATTTGGCGGATTTACCTTTACGCCGACTATTCCTGAAGTGTCGCAATTTGTCGGAAATGGTGCAGGTGGCGACTTTGCAGACGGTACGCAAGGCGCAGCGCGGCTGAATAATCCTAGCGGTATTGCTTTCAATGGCACGGGGGATATGTTTGTCGGTGATATTAACAATAATGTTATTCGCCGCATCACACCAACGGGCGTGGTAACAACCTTTGCCGGAAGCGGTGTTCCGGGCTGGAATGATGCAACCGGCACGGCTGCTCAGTTTAATATCCCACACGGCGTACTGGTGGATGGTTCGGGCAATGTTCTTGTGGCGGATTATGGCAATCATCGTATTCGCTCCATTACGCCGGGCGGCGCGGTTACGACGCTTGCGGGAAGTGGTGCGTTTGCGTTCGTGGATGGTACAGGCACGGGAGCGTCGTTTTTCTATCCGTTTGACATGGTGCTTTCGGGCGGCTTTTTGTATGTTTCGGATTATTACAATCACGCCATTCGCCGCATTACCTATCCGGGCGGCGTGGTTACGACCTTAGCGGGAAATGGCACGACGGGAACTGCCAACGGCACGGGCGCAGCAGCGCGGTTTAATAGTCCCGCAGGAATTGTCGCCGATGCAGGAGGAAATTTCTTTGTCTGCGACCAAGCAAACCACACCATTCGCCGCGTTACTCCGGCGGGCGTGGTTACGACCTTCGCAGGAAGCGGCACGATGGGCTTTGCGGATGGCACAGGCGCGGCGGCGCAGTTCAATAGCCCTCGCGGAATCACGATTGATGCCGCAGGGAATTTCTATGTGTCGGATGCCGGAAACAATCGCATTCGTCTGATTACTCCGGCGGGCGTGGTTACGACGCTTGTCGGCACAGGCACGTCAGGGCTGTTGGACGGAGCGGGTCTTTCCGCGCAAATAGCCGGAGGTGAATTGCTGAAGTTTAATTCCTCAGGTGTGTTGTTTTTTGCTGATAGAGGCAACAATGCCATTCGCCGCATCCTTCCTGCATCGCCCGTCGTTACGAGCTTTAATGCCACAACGGGCTATCCGGGCTTGGGTATTATTATCAATGGTGCGAATTTTTCGAGTGTAACGCAAGTGCAATTTGGCGGGGTAAATTCGCCGTCGTTTACCATTATTTCTCCCTCGCAAATTGTCGCGGCTGTGCCTGCGGGCGGTGCGTCGGGCAGTGTGAGCGTTACTGCGCCAAGCGGGACGGGTTCGCTGACTGGATTTACCTTTACGGCGGTTGTCCCGCCTGTTTCGACCTTTGCGGGAAATGCGGCTGGTGTTGGCTTTGCAAACGGCACGGCTGGCGCGGCGAGGTTTAATCTGCCTGTTGGCTTGGCGTTCAATTCTGCGGGTGAGATGCTTGTGGGCGGCTCTGCGAATAATGTGATTCACCGCATTACCGCAACTGGCGTGGTTACGACCTTTGCCGGAACAGGTGTTGGGGGATTTGCCGACGGACCAAGCGCGTCGGCGCAGTTCGCTAACCCACACGGCGTAGCCATTGATGGTTCGGGGAATGTTTTTGTGGCGGATTTTGGTAATCATCGTATTCGCGTTATTTCTGGCGGCGTTGTCTCGACCCTTGCCGGAAGCGGTGTTGCGGGTTATGCCGATGCGACGGGTGCGGCGGCGCAATTTAGCTTTCCCTTTGGCATTCGGGTTATCGGCTCGAATGTGTATGTAACCGAACAAGGCAATCGTATTCGCCAAATAACCTATCCGGGCGGCGTGGTAACGACCCTTGCGGGAAGTGGTACGGCGGGCTTTGCCGATGGCACAGGTGCGGCAGCGCAATTCTCCAATCCACAAGGCTTAGGCTCGGATGCCGCAGGAAACCTCTACGTGGCAGACAATGTGAACAATCGTATTCGCAAAATTACCACACCGGGCGGCGTTGTTACAACGCTCGCGGGAAGCGGCGCGGCTGGTGCGGCGGATGGTCTGGGCGCAGCAGCAACGTTTAATCAACCACGCGGGCTTACGCTGGATGCCGTAGGAAACCTTTATGTTACCGATGCGGGAAATGCTCGTATTCGGCTTATCACGCCTTCGGGCAACGTTTCCACCTTCGTTGGGGGCGCACCCGGAAACACGGACGGAACATATCCCGCAGGGCAGTTTTCTTGGAATGGCTCGATAGGCTTGGAACAGCCTGCATTTGACGCTTTGGGCAATTTGTTTGTGGTGGATAGAGTGAATAATGCTATTCGCCGCATTGTTCTGCCGCCTCCAACTGTTACCAGTTTCAACGCCACCACAGGCTATCCGGGCTTGGGTGTGATTATCAACGGTACAAATTTGGCAAATGTTACGCAAGTTACGTTTGGCGGCGTGGCTTCGCCGTCGTTTACAGTCATTTCCAACACGCAACTTGTCGCAGCTGTACCTGCGGGCGGTGCGTCGGGGGCGGTGCAAGTAACCAATTCGGTAGGAAACGGTTCGCTGACTGGGTTTACCTTTACAGCAGTCATTCCGCCGATTTCTACCTACGCCGGAAATGCTGCACCTTTGGGCTTTGCCGACGGTACGCAAGGCGCAGCGCGGTTTAATGGTCAGGTGGGCATTGCCTTCGATGGAACGAACTTGTATGTTGCCGACACGGACAATCATCGTATTCGGAGAATTACCGCAGCTGGCGTGGTAACAACGTTTGCAGGAAGCGGCACGGCAGGATTTGCCGATGCAACAGGTACAGCGGCACAATTTAACCGACCAGCAGGACTAACCATAGATGGAGTGGGGAATATACTGGTCGCCGATTATTTGGGAAATCGTATTCGCGTCATTACGCCGGGCGGCGTTGTTTCTACTCTTGCCGGAAGCGGAGTGGCAGGCTTTAACGATGCTACGGGAACGGCGGCGCAGTTCAACAATCCAGTAGCCGTCGCGCTCAGTGGCGGATTTGTGTATGTAGCCGACCAAGGCGGCTTCCGCATTCGCCGCATAACCTATCCGGGTGGCGTGGTTACGACGCTGGCAGGAAGCGGCGTGTCAGGATTTGCCGATGGAACAGGTGTGGCGGCGCAATTTGCTCTTACCGAAGGCATGACGGTTGATGGCGCAGGAAACCTCTATGTTACCGATTATGGAAACCATCGTATTCGGAAAATTACTCCCGCAGGTGCGGTAACAACCCTCGCTGGAAGCGGCACAGCAGGTTATCTGGACGGACCCGGAGCAACGGCACAATTTAACACTCCGCGTGGCATTACCACTGATGCTGTCGGTAATCTCTATGTTACCGATGCGGGCAATGCTCGTATCCGCGTTATTACTCCGTTGGGGGATGTTACCACATTTGCCGGAAGTGGTACGGCGGGCTTCCAAGACGGAACTGTGGGAGCAGGGCAATTTTCTACGGTTATTGAACATCTTGTCTTTAATGCCGCAGGAGCATTGTTTGTCGCGGACAGAGGCAACAACGCCATTCGCCGCATTACACCGCAAATTCTCGTTACGTCGTTCACACCCACCAGCGCAGGTCCGAGCGACGTTGTAACAATAAGTGGTTCCGGCTTTACCGGCGCAACCCAAGTGCAGTTCGGTGGCGTAAATGCTGCTTCTTTCACTGTCGTCAATAACAACACCATCACCGCAACACCTGCGGCGGGTGGCGCGACGGGCAGCGTGAGTGTTACTGCGCCCTTGGGAATGGCTTCGCTTGTGGGTTTTACGTTTTTGCCGAATGTGTTTTACTACGTGGGTCCTGCCGACGCTTCGGTGAACACGAGTTGGAACTCGGTATTGGGCGGAGGCGGCGTAAATCCTACTCCGGCGCAGTTTATGAACAAAGCGGGCGATACCTACATTTGCCCCACAAGTGTTCCGTTAGTATCTGTTGGAACGCCGCTGACGGTGGGCAATGGCGTAACGGTGAATGTACAGGCTAACGTAATATTCAACCTCGGCGGCTTAGTGCCAATGACGCTGAACGCAGGTAGCACCTTTAATATTCTTGCCACTGGTACGGTTGCAGTTGCTGGCGGGGTAGTTACAAATAATGGTACGTTGAATGTCGCGGGTTCTCTTGCTTTTGGCGGTCCACCAGCCTTTACGGGTACTTCTCCAATATACGTTGCTGGCAGTTCACTTGCATATGGTCAATCAGGCAACGGTACGGCAGGTGCCGAATGGTCCACCATCATGCCCGCAGGAGTTGGGATAGTGATTGCAAAGTTTGGTGCAACATCCATTACTCTCCCCTCAAACCGTGTGGTCAATGGTTCAATCCTCTTGAATAGTGGAGTTCTCAGTCTTGGTGCTGCTACGCTTACCTTAAACGGCGCAAGTACACTTACCCCCGGACTTGTACAAGGCGGCGCAGGCTCTGGTTTAACCATAGGCGGTGCTGGTGCAATTACGGGTAATCTTACCCTTACAGCCCCACAAACACTCGGTGCAGGGCTAACAATGAGCCGAGCAGGAGCAACGCTGACGCTTGCTTCGCCGCTTACCGCCACGCCCGTTACGGTGAATAGCGGCGGTAGTCTGAATACAGGTGCGCTTGCACACACGTTCTCAGGGCTTAATGTTGGTAATATTTCTACCTTGACCGTCGCGGCAGGTGGCTCTGTTACGCCAACGGCAAACTATTCGGTCGCTGGTTCTATTGTCATAGACGGCGTTTTCGATGCAGGTACAAATGTCGCAAGCGGTACAGGCGGTATTGCTGTGAATGCGGCGGGAATGTTCTCCACAGCGCATCCTGCGGGCTTGGCGGGCGCACTCACGAATACGGGCGGCAACACATACAATGGCACTGTCCGCATACAAGGCGCGACGGTGGGCAATACTGCTGGATTGAACTTGGTGAATCTCATCATAGACCGCGCCACTGCTGTTACGCTACCGCAAAATATCACCATTACGGGCGTTTTGAATGTTGCGAGCACAGGCAATTTCGACCTCGCAGGACGGCAGCTTTCGCTCACCGCCACCGCTAGCACCAGCACTAGTGCCACAGGCACAATAGACGCAAGCGGTATAGGTTCAAGCATTTTGCTCAATACCGCAACGCTGAACGGAGAGCATTTCACAGGCGGCGCAATTCGGCAACTTAATGTCAATAGCGTTCCGACTCTTTCCAACAGCCTCGCTATTACGGGGCTGCTCAATATGGGTAATGACCTTACGCTTGCCGCGCCGCATGGACGCTTGTGGCTACGCTCTCCAGCCACGCTGAACGCTCCCGGAACGCGCATTCAAGGCACGAACACCACGAGCGAAGTAATGATTGAAGGCGGCTTCAATGGCGGCACAATGCCAAGTGCATTTGGAAATCCTTACAATGGCGCAATTACCTTTTTAGGTGCGGAAAACTTCACGGGCGCACTCACCATGAGCGCGGCGGCGGGCGCACTCACGCTCAACGGCAATGTGAACGTGCAAGCCACATCCACACTCAGCTTGAACCAAACCGCCGCAAACTCGCTCACAGGAACCGCCACGCTACAAGGCGCGGGCGCGACTTCCATCATTGTGCTTGGCAATGGCTTCAATGCTGGTGTTGTACCTGCGCTGCGCTTTGCAAATCCGCTCAATGCAAACCTAACCACGCCGGGCGGTGTTGCTACCTTGTCGGGCGGCAATCTCACGCTGGGAGGCGCACAAACACTCACACTTGGCGGACGCTTGACCACAAGTTTGGCGAATACGCTCACGGTTACCAATACAGCAACAACATCAATTGCGGGTGCAAGCGCGACAAATTACATTGACGGACCGCTTGAACGCCAGCTTTTAGGCGGCATTGCGGCAAATGGTACGACCTATCTTCTGCCCATTGGCGAAGGTACAAGTTATCGCCCTATGACCTTGCGCGACATTCGCACGGGCGCATCACCACTCGTGCGGGGAACGGTTGCTCCTTCTGGTGCGACCATGCCTGACAATCTCACCATTCTTTCGCTTCTTTCAGGCAGAAACTGGCAATTAGAGCAGCTTTCGGGCGTATTTACCTCCACCACGCTAGAATTGACCGAAGGTGGACTTACACCAACGGATTTGATTGGCATTTCTACCACGCAAGCAGGTACATACTCCAGCATTGGCGGCATTCCGGGCGCAGGTTTTGTTCGCTCGAATGTGCAAGCTGGTCTCGGCAATAGATTTTACGCCATTGCTGGCACGCCGCCTGGTACATTTTTTTACAACGAAACCCTCATGGGCGATGCCTCGTTGCCAACTTCGTGGAATTCCGTTCCGAATGGAAGCGGCGTAGCTGCGAGCTTGGGGCTGATGACAAGCGGCATTGGAACGGCGTTCATCGTGCGAAGTGGCATTACAGCAAATGCTTCGAGCAGTCTCACGTTTGGACCAAGCGTTACACTCACCTTGCAACCCTCATCAAACCTCACCGTGCAATCAGGAACGCTGACGGTGAACGGCACAGCAAACGTTTCTGGTATCTTGGCAATTGGTGACGGCGCGACGCTGGCAAATGCTGGCTCAACGACAATTGCGGCAAACGGGACGCTTCGTATGATGGGCAATGGAGCTGTAAGCGGCACTGCGCCTGTCTTTGCAGCAACAACGTCTGCACTTGAATACACAGGCACAACGCCAAAAACGGCGGGAAGTGAATGGCAAAACCCGCTTCCATACACGGTACGCGTTGCAAACGCAGGTGGTGTGCGGCTTTCCAGCACACGTACCCTTGCAAATACCGCAAACGTGAATGTTCAAACAAACGGTGTTTTGACGATTGGCGATGGCGCGAATCTGGTAAATGATGGTAACATCTTGGTTGGCGGACTAGGAAGAATGCGCCTCGACGGGAATGCACAACTGTCGGGCGCAAGCGGCATCACCTACCTTTCCACGTCCACGCTTGAATTTAGCAATGCCACCGCAACACCAAACCCAACGGCTGGAAACAAGGCATTTCCTACGCCAATGAACGCAAACGTTATCGTAAACAACGCCGTTACGCTGGGTGAAAGCAAGCAAATAAACGGCTCGTGGACAGGCATTGGCGGCAGTGTAAATTTGAATGGGAACACACTTACGCTGAATGACGCAATTGCATTCGGCGGAACAAGTTTTGTCGGTAATGCTACAAGCGGCTTAGTAATTGCTGGAAGCGGCGCAATAACTGGTCTCACGACCATCACAGGCGGCGCAATCGGAACATTGACTATGAATCGCGCTGGCGCGACACTCACAAACACCGCACCAGTACAGGTTGCCAGCACATTAACCTTGCAAAATGGCTTTATTTCAACAACATTGGGAATGATAACGCTCACAAACCCAGCAGTTACGGGTTTAGTGGGCGGTTCGGTAATGTCGTACATTATTGGTGGTTTGGAGCGAACATTGCAAGCAAATTTGTCCGCAAGCCCGCTTCAATACCTATTTCCTGTTGCAAAAAATGGTGCATATTTACCACTCATTGTAACAAACCTTACAACGGGTGTAACCGCGCCAATTGTCCGCACAGAGGCATTTAATACTGGTGTTGCTGGAAGTACGTTGTCGGTTGTGGGTAGTCTCAGCCTTACCGAATACTGGCAAACTACGCTTGTAAGCGGCGCGTACACAAGCGGCGCGGCAATCCTGACGCGCCCAACGCTGGCAGCAAGCAACAGCACAGCCTTCACCGCAGGAGTGGGAACAGTATTTAATCCATCGGGCGGAACGCTTGCAGGAATGAACCCAACGGCAACGCTTACAAGTAGCGTGGTTGCTGGTTTAGGGCGGTTTGCTGTTACGTTCCCTTCGTCGGTGTTGATTGGTAATTTTTCGCCAAAAACTGGTGGCGGGGGAACAATAGTAACCATCACGGGTTCAGGCTTTACGGGTGCAAGTGCGGTGCGTGTGGGCGGCATGAATGTTACTTCCTTTGTTGTCAATTCACCCACTTCCATCAACGCAACGCTTGCAAGCGGCATGACGGGTACGATTGACGTTATCACTGGCTTGGGAACAGGTACATCAGATTCTACGTTTGTTTTCACACCACCACCAACAATCACCTCCTTTTCACCAACTGGTGGTGGCACAGGAACACTTGTAACGCTCACGGGAACAAACTTTATCGGCGTTACGAGTGTACGCTTCGGCTCAACGTCGGTAACGTTTACGGTTCTTTCTCCGACGCAAATTCGCGTGCAATCGCCTCTGAATGGGTACGCACCTATTCAGGTAACTGCTACGGGTGGCTCTGTAACAACTCTGCAAGCCTTTACCCAACAACTTTTGCCAGAAATCTATTCCTTTAGCCCCACAACAGGTTGTCCGGGAACATTGGTAACAATTATTGGCAAAAATTTCTCGTCGAATATCACCGATGTTGATTTTGGCTTCAAAACAGCCGTTCCGTTTGATACTGTCTCCTCAACGGTTCTGACGGCAACAGTTTCGCCGCTTGGGGCAACGGGTCTAGTGCGCGTCGGCGTTCCAGGATATTGGGCAATTGCTCCGCAAATGTTTACCTTTACAACATCTTGTACTACCTCCGCCGTCGTCGTTCGCCCTGATTCTGCTGTCGCTGGTGATGTCCTCACGCTTTCAGGACGTGATTTTTCAAAAGCCGACCGGTTTACATTTGTGAATGGCTCTACCTTCATTGAACAAACGCCCCTCTCGCAAACGAGGGATACGGTGAAACTTACCATGCCACCACTTTCCTTTAGCGGCGACCGAATCCGAATGAGAATACAATTTCAATTGAATACAAATGTTGATACAACTGCATCCTTTCTTGCGCTGCAAACTCCCGCCATTACTGGCTTTTTTGATAGTACCAATACAAGGGCAATAACCGAAGGAACGCGCGGCGCACGTATCACCATTCGTGGGCAATATTTCCACAGACTTACGAATGTACGCTTTGGCAGCACCTCAGCAACTATTTTATCCAGCACTCCAACCGTCATTCAAGTACGAGTACCAGAGACAGCACAATACGGCTTTGATATTGTCTCCGTGAATGCTCGGGGCGTATGGGTTTCAGCACCAGAGCGCTGGTTTACTATTCCACCTCGCCCAAAGATTCTCACGCAATCGCCGCTTGATAGCGGGGAAGTCGGCGAAACAGTGCTGCTTCGGGGCGAGAACTTTTTCCCTGATAGCCGTGTGTTTTTCAATAGCAGTTCGTCCTTCAATCGCATACCAGCCGCATCAGTACGAGTGATTTCAATGGATAGCGTGGCGGCGGTTGTTCCCGTTGGCGCACGTGATGGATTTATTACACTGTATAATTTTTATGATAGTGCTGCCGGACCCAGAATCTTTCGCATCGCTCAACCCAAAACCCGCATCATATCATTCTCGCCTGAGCGCGGCGGTGTGGGAACGGCAGTGCGCCTCACTGGTGTTCTCTTCGATACAACGGGCGGCGCAGTTGTCTCTTTCAACGGTTTACCCGCACGAACACTGGTTTCTTCGACTACCGACGCACTTGCAATTGTACCTGCGGGCGTGAGTGTTGGCGCGGCGAGTGTCAGTATCACGGGTAGAAATGGCGCGTTTACCTCAACGCGAGCATTTATCGTGCTTCCCGCGCCTGTGATTACCGACATTGACCCCGTTTCTGGCGGCGTAGATGATACAATTACGCTCACAGGGCGCAATTTTACTGGTGTTACGACGGTTACGATAAATGGTCGTGCGCTGCAAAATATGGTTGTGGTTTCGGATAGAAGCATTACCGCGAGTTTGACGGATATTCCCGTCGGACTTGGCACGGTAACAGCTTTCAGCGAAGGCGGGCAGGGAAGTTATCCCGTGCAGTTTGAATTATTGCCGCCAAGCCTTGCAAATGCGCCACGTATTGAATCGTTCTCGCCCGCCTTTGGTCCTGCGGGAACGCGCATTGTGGTTCGCGGGCGCAATTTCTTCACGATAGCATCGGCGCGGGTTGGGGGCGTTTTTGCGACAGTGGAGCAGATTTCCACGACAGAAGTAATTGTGATAGTTGGGCGCGGCGCGACAGGCGCAATCACGCTTACGAACGAGTTTGGTTCGCGCGGAAGCCGCACACCGTTCCGCTTCCAAACGCCATTGGATTTAGATTCCATCGCGCTTGTGGCATTCTACAATGCCCACAGACCAAGCCCCAATGCGATTCCTGGAGCAAATTGGTTTACGGTAAATCCAATACAAACATGGCAGGGAATCACCGTCGGACGTGCGGGCGAAGACGACCGTATTTTGGGAATAGTGCTTACTAATGCAAGTATTCGTGCGGTGTCTGCGCTTCAAACGCAAGAGTTGGTAAAAATTTCCGAACTCCGTATCCTGAACCTCAGTAATAACGCGCTCTCTGGCGGTATTCCCGCTCAATTTGCTCAGTTCCGTACGCTAACCGAATTACGCCTTGCAAATAATACGTTCTCTGAAGCAATTCCCGTCGCACTCGCAGAGCTTTCTGCGCTGGAAATTCTCGACCTACGACGGAATCAATTGACGGGCAATATCCCCACACGGCTTGTTTCCTTGCCGCAACTGAGGGTCTTGTTGCTGTCGGATAATCGTTTCACAGGAAACCTTCCAACGCCGATAAACACTGGGCTTGCAAGTAAATTCACGACACAAACAAATGCTGCGTCGGTATTAGAAATGCTGGACGCAAGCAATAATCAGCTCTCTGGCGCGATTCCCGCAACGATAAACGCTTATGCGCAACTTCGTGTGCTGGGCTTGTCGAATAACGAATTTACAGGGGCAATTCCGCAAAGCCTCGGTAATTGCTTGTTCCTCACAGACCTCGCCCTCAACAATAACCGCTTGAGCGGTACTGTCCCTGCCGATGTGCTGCGTTGTGTGCGCCTAGAGCGTTTGCATCTTGAAAATAATAGATTAACGTTTGTTCCAAACCTTACTCCGCTCAATCGCCGCTTGAAATCGGTGTTTGTTGGAAATAACCGTTTAGATTTTGGTTCGCTTGAGCCAAATATCACCATGGACACGCTTCGTTACACGCCGCAAGATACCTTAGACGTTGCAGAGCGCATCATAACTGGTGTTGTGGGCTTGCCGCTCCGAATGCCGCTTACGGTGGGCGGCGCGAGCAATCGCTTTGCGTGGGAACGCAACGGACGTAGTATTGACGGGCTTCCAACGGCATTTGCACTTGCCGACACAGGAGAATATGTATGCCAAATCACGAATGCACGCGTCCCGAATTTAACCTTAGTTACGCGCCCATTTACCGTAAATGGGCGCATTCCGCTTCCGCCGAACGCCGCACCAGAACTGGTGTTCCCGCCAAATAATACCAATAGCGCACCAACAAACGTGCGAAGCGAGTGGACGGGAATTCCGGAAGCGGCTGCATATGATGTTGAAGTCGCCACAACGCAAGATTTTACGGGCAATCTCATACGTTTGCGCAGTACGAATCTGCAAACCGTTGTTGAAGGGCTAAATAATCTTCAACGCTACTATTGGCGTGTCCGTGCGGTCAATGCTGGCGGTGCGGGACCGTGGTCGGCGGTGAGTACCTTTGTTACGGTGCGTTTGGGAGCAGTATTGGCGGCGGTAGCGGAGACATTCCCGAAAACTTCGATTGGTGATGCGAGTTTCCGCCGTATTGTGCTAACAAATGTCCTGTCGCAAAGTATTCGCCTTGATAGCATTCGTTTTCAAGAAACGGAAAATAGCTTTGAAACCCGCTCTGGCTTTAATGGATTGACCTTTGAAGGCAAGCAAGAACGCTCACTCAGTCTTGCATTTTTACCGAAATCTGTTGGAATGAAACAGGGGTCAATGATTGCCTATTGCAGTATTTTGAATACGCAAACACAAGAAGTAGAGCGGTTTGAGAGTATTTTGCGTGGTCAAGCAACAGCATTGAAAGCCCTGAGTGTTGATTTTGATACTGTCCTTGCTGGAAAACCAACGATTTCTTCTGCTTTGCTTCTCAATCGCGGTCGCACTCCCATTCAAGTGCGCTCGGTGGCATACGTGAACAGCACGAATGGTCTTGTTTCTGGCGTGTTCTCGTTTCAAGGCGCGGATGGTCGTTCTTCGATTGCTGCACCCATTCCAAAGGGTCGAGAAATCACGCTTGCAGGAGGCGATACCCTCAGCGTTACGCTTCGATGCGACCCCAAAACATTGGGCAATCAAACAGCCGAATTACGCTGGGAAACAAGCGGCACAGGGGCGGACACGATAGACATTCCCGTTACAGCATTCGTGCGCCCTCCAGAGCCTTCCGATGTTGAAGTTCGCTTTGGAATTCGCTCGGTCAATGAACGCGGACAAAAGCAGGATAGTGTGCCACCAGGCGGTACAACATGGCTTGAAATCTTTATCGTGGAAGGGGATTTGACAAATTTACTTCGTATTTCGCAACCCGAAATGCGAGCAACCTTTAGTTTTGATAACAATGTTCTTACCGTTTCGCCCAACGAGCGAAGTGTACGCATACTGCGCAGCAACAGTATTGGTGAGCGTTTAATGCGCGTGCAGGTTCCGCCAACACGCTGGGATGGGCGCAGTCAAGTTGTTGCGCGTTTCGAGTGCCGTGCTGTTGCGGGCGATACGGTAAACACCGCATTAAACCTAGAAAGTGTTCAATGGGGCGGTGTTGGAGCAACTAAAGGGTCGTGGGAACGAAAAGTATTTATACTCGCTCCACAAAATGGAACGTTTACTTCTTTGGCATGTAAGGCAGGCGGGACGCGGCTTGTAACAAGTGCGAAAGCAACGCAACTTGCCGTGATTGCACCGAATCCCGCAAAAGAAACGCTCACCGTGGCATACAATCTCCGCGAGGATGGATTTGTAGAAATTGCCATGATTGATGCAAGCGGGAAAACCGCACAAATACTGGTTTCTGAGGAACAATCGGCAGGAGAGCATTCGATGACAAAAGCATTGAAAAATCTCCCGAGTGGAAGTTATACAGTTCGATTAACAACGCAAAATGGCGTTGTGACGCGAGGGGTAAATGTTGTTCGGTAGAGTGCAGTATATCTGTGAAAAAAATAGCATGAAACACCCTTTGAATCAAGGTTTGAAGGGTGTTTTTTGTTACGAAATACATGGTTCGTACATAAAATGATTCTTTGGAACGCCGATGAAGCCCAGACTATGAGGATGTTGAGGACTTTTTTCCATTTTCAATATCCTCAAAATGCTTGAATTCAAGATGAGATGTGTGTGCGCCAACAAAAATAAATACGTGATGGTAGTTGCATTGAAGAGTGATTTTTTGTAGTTTGGTTGCTGAATATTTTGAGAATGCCTATACTTCTCTTCCTGTTGTTTGATTGCTTTGGGGTACCTTTGTTGTTGCTTGTTTGATGTCTTGGTACAATACAGATAGGGCATAATCTCTCTGTTCTCTTGGAATACGCGTCTTACACAAATCAAGTCCAATCCATGATTCGTTTTTGGGAAAAAACGTTTTTGGTTTTTACACTCTTTATGGCATTACTTTATGGAATCTACACTACTTTACGAAAGCCAAAAGTCGAAAATTTTTGTGCGTAAGCGGGACGAAAAGTGGAATCAATCTACGGTTCTGAAGGTTCTGAATTACGAATATCCCTCTCCAAGCGATATTGCGCATTTTTACAATGAGCAAGAAATTTTGGATGGATTAAATCTGAATGGCGTACGCCACGTTTTGGAGCGGACAAAAGACCACAACCGCCATGCAATGGTGCTGGAATGGGTCGAAGGGGAAAATATCCATGAAGCATTCCGCCAGCATCGGTCGGATATTGGTCGTTTCCTGCGTACTGCCATCGCGCTTACCGAAACCCTTGCGGGACTGCACCAACACAACATCATCCACAAAGATATTTCCTCCACAAACGTTATTGCGAACCTTGAAAAAGGCAGCGTTTGTTTGATTGACTTCGGCATTGCCACCAACCTCGACCTCAAGCACACCTATCTCGGAAATCCAGAACGTTTGGAAGGAAACCTGCGCTATATCTCGCCTGAGCAGAGCGGGCGCATGAATCGTATCGTGGATTTCCGTTCGGATTTGTACTCGCTCGGTGTGGTCTTGTACGAGACGCTTGCTGGTGTGCCGCCTTTTACTGCCAAAGATGCAATGGAGCTGATTCACGCGCACATTGCGCACACGCCAGCACCGCTTTCCGAGGTAAATCCAGCAGTGCCGGAGCAGATTTCACGCATTGTAGGGAAACTTCTTGCAAAAAATGCGGAAGACCGCTACCAATCCGCAGTTGGTGTAAAGGCTGATTTGGAGCGGTGTTTGCGCGAATGGGAACAATCAAAAAAAATTGAACATTTCCCGCTTGCAAGCGTTGATTTTTCTGGCAAGTTTATTATTTCGCAAAAACTCTACGGACGCGAAAACGAGATTGAACAAATTCTGAACGCTTTCCATGAATGTGCTGCGGGAAAGCTCGGTTTAATGACCGTTGGCGGGTATTCTGGGACAGGGAAGTCTGCGCTTGTGAATGAAGTTCATAAGCCAATTACCGAAAAACGCGGATATTTTGCATCGGGGAAATTCGACCAATTCCAACGCGCCGTACCGTATTCCGCGTTTATTGATGCCTTCAAAGAATTGATTTCGATTCTTCTCACCGAGCCAGAAGCAAAGCTGGCTGAGTATAAGCATCGCATCCAAGAAGCTCTCGGCGAGGAAGGGCAAGTTCTCACGAATGTCGTCCCGACGCTGGAATATATCATCGGCGAGCAGCCGCCTTTGCCAGAAGTGGGCGGTGCTGAGGCGCAGAGCCGCTTTAATTACGTTGTGCGAAAGTTTGTTCATGCCTTGTGTACGCCGGAGCATCCCGTTGTGCTGTTTATTGACGACCTACAATGGGCGGATGCTGCTTCGTTGAACCTGTTGAACGCGCTCATGGATGACACCGAAGGCGCGTATTTGCTGTGTATTTGTGCGTATCGTGATAACGAAGTAAGTACATCGCATCCGTTTATGCTGCTTGTGAATGACCTTCAGAAAAAAGTACCAATTTTTCGCCAAATAACGATTGGGAATCTCGCGCTGAATGACATTGAAAGCCTGATTGCTGCTTCCTTGGGGCAAGAACAAGCGGCAGTGG
Organism: Ignavibacteria bacterium; assembly: GCA_013298775.1. Lineage (GTDB taxonomy): Bacteria > Bacteroidota > Ignavibacteria > Kapaibacteriales > UBA4661 > PH2015. The sequence continues at coordinate 51,674 of JAAFIV010000010.1, forward strand.
GCGAACTTGCTGCGTTGGTGCATGAAAAGACGCATGGAAACGCATTTTTTGTTACGCAATTTTTGAAATCTCTAGCCGAAGAGCGGCTTCTGACCTTCGATTATCAATCCTACAAGTGGCAATGGGATGTGCAGAAAATCCGCGAAAAAAACATTACTGATAACGTGGTGGAATTGATGGCAAGTAAAGTTTTGCGCTTGCCCGCCCAAACGCAAGAAATTATCAAGCTGGGAGCGTGTTTGGGCAGTAGTTTTGATGTTGCGACGCTGCTCCTTGTTTCTGATTTTTCCGAAGAAGACGTGCTGAAAAATTTGAAACCCGCTCTTAAAGAAGGCATGGCGTTTCCTTTAGGCAAGCATATTTACAAATTTTCCCATGACCGCATCCAGCAAGCCGTGTACTCGCTTCTTTCGGACGAGCAGCGTGTTTCCACGCACATCCGAATTGGGCGATTGCTGCGCGATAAATTTACAGAAGAAGAGCGCGAGAATCGTTTGTTCGACGTTGTGAATCACCTCAACACTGGCTCTGCGCTCATTACCAATGCTGCCGAACAAGAAGAACTTGCTGCGCTGAATATCAAAGCCGCGAAGAAATCCCGTGAAAACTCAGCCTTTGATACTGCACTTCAATACGCCGAAACAAGTTTGCGTTTGCTCACCAACGATGCGTGGAAAAGCCAGTACGAACTCGCGCTCGCGGCTCACACTGAGGCGACAGAGGCTGCGTACTTGAGCGGTGATATTGAAAAAATGGATGGATATTTTCAAATTATTTTGAGCAAAGCTCAGAACATTCTTGAAAAAGTAAAACCCTACGAAATCCGCATTCTTGGCTACAAAGCAGAAAACAAGCTGCATGACGCGATTCGCGTTGGACTGGAAGTCTTGGAGCAGCTTGGTGAGCCGTTTCCGAAAAAACCGAATCTGCTCTTCGTGGCTCAAGGCTTAATTTCGACAGCACTTTCCTTGCGCAAATACTCGGATGAACAAATTTACGCGCTCCCGCTCATGACCGACCCCTACAAGCGAGCAGCAATGCGGATTATCGCCGGCATTACCTCATCCATCTATTGGGCTTCGCCGAATTTATTTCCGCTTGTGGTATTTCGCATGGTGTCTCTCACCTTGAAGTATGGCAATCACCCCGTAACGTGTTTTGCGTTAGGAACATACGGCGTAATTATGTGCGGCGTGTTGGGTGCGATGCGAGCAGGATATAAGTATTCAAACCTTGCGCTGACGTTGTTGGATAAAATTGATGCAAAAGAGTGGAAAGCACAGGTGTATTGCAGTCCATACGCCTTGATTGTCCACTGGAATCGGCACGTCGAGGAGACGCTTATTCCTTTGCGCGATTCGTTCCAAATCGGCATGGAAACTGGTCTGGTGGAATTTTCGTGTATCAATTCCAACATTTATTGTATCCATTCTTTTCTCATGGGAAAGCCGCTTGAGCGTGCCGAAGAAGAGACGAAGTCCTTTAGCCAAAGCTATTTCCACTTGCAGCAAATGACCAATTTCAACTATAACGAGGTCTATCGTCAGGCAATGTTGAATTTTCTTGGTCGCTCGGAGAACCCACTCATGCTGGTCGGCGAGGCATACGACGAAGTGCAAATGAGCAAACAAAACCTCGACCGCGCCGACAAAACAGGGCAGTTCTTTTACAACTTCAATAAGTCCATTGTCAGTTATTATTTTCAAGATTTTGAGAATGCACACAAATTTGCTGGCGAATCGGAAAAGCTCTTGGAAGCGGTGTTGGCAAAATTTGAAGTGCCAAATCATGCGTTTTACAGGGCATTATCCGCCACTGCGTTATATCCTACAAAGTCAGGTTTCGAGCGGGTTAATCTATTGCGCATAGCACGAAAATATAGTGGAAAACTCAAAACGTGGGCGAAAACTGCGCCGGAGAACTTTCTACATAAGCATATTCTGATACAAGCAGATATTGCGCGGGTTACAGGCAAAATTGATGAAGCACGTGTTGGGTATGATTCAGCGATTGCACTTGCAAATAAGCATGGTTATCTTCACGAAGCTGCGCTTGGCTACGAGCTTGCGGGAGCTATGTACGTGGGGCAGAAGGCGACCGACCTTGCGACATTTTACCTGAAATCCGCGTACAATACCTACCGCGAATGGGGCGCAGCCGCAAAACTCCGCGACTTGGAGCAACGATATTCCACGTACATTTCGAGCGTGAATACGGCGGGAGCATCGCTGTTGCAAACGGTTCAAGCGGGAACCACGACTGCTTCCACAAGCCGCTTCGCTTCTGGTGCGCTCGACATGGGAACGATTCTGAAAGCCTCCACAACGATTTCTGGTGAAGTGGTGTTTTCTCGTTTGCTTGGCGTAATGATGCGTATTGTGATGGAAAATGCCGGAGCGCAGCGTGGAATCTTGCTTCTCGAAGACAATGGCGAATTGTGGATTCAAGCACAACGCACGCTTGCAGGAGCAACCGCAGGAGCAACCGTAGGAACAACCGCAGGTGCAGGTGAGGGAAGCGAGACGCTTGATTTGGAGCGCATTGCCTTCAAAAGTGCGAACGCCGCTTCAAACCTTATGCCGGAGAGCATTGTGCAGTTTGTACAACGTTCCAAAAAGGTTGTTGTGGTGGACAATGCCGAAGAAGACAAACGCTTTAATTCCGATGGCTATATTCTTGCCCAGAAGCCGCAATCGGTCTTGTGTTTGCCGATTTTGAATCAAGGAAAATTGCTGGGGATTTTGTATTTGGAACATCGCTCCACAACGGGCGCGTTTACCAGCAATCGCGTGGAATTATTGTCATTGTTATCAGGACAGATTGCGGTGTCGCTGACAAATTCTCTGGCGTATGAGCAATTGGAGCAGAAAGTAGCCGAAAGAACACAGGAATTGGCGCGAGAGAAAAAGAATATCGAGATTGCAAACGGCGAACTTTCGGAAAGAAACGAGCAGTTGCACGTAACGATGAACAATCTCAAGCAAACACAATCGCAGCTTGTCCAAGCAGAAAAGATGGCATCGCTGGGTGTGCTGACGGCTGGCGTGGCTCATGAAATCAATAATCCTATCAATTTTATTTCGGGTTCGATTCCGTCTTTGGAACGCAACGTACATGCGATGATTGCGACGCTGGATAAATTCAACGAAATAAAACCCGAAAAGGTGAGTAGTGAAAATATTGAGGAAATTCGTACAACTCTTCGCGCCATTCACGACGAGCAACAATCAAAGCGGCTTCCCAAAATGATGTCGCAAGTTCCGACGCTCTTTACTGCCATCAACGGAGGAGCAGAGCGAGTGATTGAGATTGTACGCGGCTTGCAGAGCTTTTCGCGCTTGGATGAAAACGCCCTCAAAATGATGTCGGTACAAGAAGGTATTGATTCCACACTCGTTATTTTGCAATCGCAGTTTAAAGAACGCGGCGTTCATGTTGAAAAGAACTATGGCGCAATTCCAGAAGTGGAGTGCTTTCCGGGGCAAATCAACCAAGTGTTTATGAATGTTCTCGCTAACGCTCTCTACGCCATTCCAAAGGAGAAAAGCGATGGCATTGTGCATATTTCTACGGAGATTGCAAAAGATGATGAAAATATCGTCGAAATTCACATCCGCGACAACGGAATCGGTATGACAGAAGAAATTCAAAAAAGTATTTTCGACCCATTTTTTACCACGAAAAAAGTTGGCGAAGGCACGGGACTAGGGCTTTCGATAGTTTTGGGAATTATCGAAAAACATCACGGTACAATTACCGTGCAGAGCGCACCGAATGAGGGCGCGGACTTTTGTGTACGCTTGCCTTTGAAGCAAGTGCGGCAATCGGCAAATTAAAGCGGTAGAGTTATTTTCTCACTATTTCACTCTCAATATTTGGCATTATGAATGAACTTCCAGTAATTCTTTACGTGGATGACGAACCAAGCAATCTAGCGATGTTTGAGGCGGCGTTTTTTGAGTTTTACGATATTTATACAGCTCAAACCATATCGGAGGCAAATGCTATCCTTGATGAGCATCCCATACAAGTTATCCTGAGCGACCAGCGTATGCCAGAGATGACGGGTTCGCGCTTTCTCGCGCTTTCGCTTGGGGACTGCCCCGATGCTGTCCGCATGATTGTAACGGGCTTTTCCGATATTGAAGACGCGATTGCTGCGGTGAACGAAGGGAAAATTCATCGCTACATTAAAAAACCTTGGGACAACAACGACCTCAGAGCAGCCATTGATGAGGCGTTGAAGTTTTATAGCGTCAAAAAAGAGCGGGATGATTTATTGCAAACACTTGAGGTGAAGGTAGAACAACGAACACAGGAATTAAGCCAAGCAAACGATAAACTTGCCCAACAGAATCAGCAACTTGAGAACTTGAATAAAGAAAAAAATGAAATTCTTGAAATAGTCTCACACGATTTGAAGAATCCATTGTCAGCAATTACTGGTTTTACCGAATTATTGCTGTTTGTAGGTGAGAAAATTTTTACAGCTGAAGCGTTTGAATATATCGGGCAAATACGCTCGGCGGTGAGCCGCATGATGGAATTGGTCTTGCAAATTCTTGATTCGCATTTGTTGGAAGAAGGGCGTATCAATATTAATCCTATTCACTTCTCGTTTGATGGTATTGCCAATGCGTTTGTAGATGAGTACCAATCTCGTGCTGAGGCTAAAAATATCACGATCCATTATCAAAACTCCTCTAAAAATCTCATTTTTGCGGACGAGCAGAAATTGTATCAAGTCATTGATAATCTTGTGTCGAATGCCGTAAAATACTCACCTCATGGCAAAAATGTATGGATGTTGGTCGAAGATACCGATACTTCTACCCTCAGTAAAAGTTTTCATCCAAACAGCGTTGTGTTGGCGGTGCGCGACGAGGGTCCGGGGCTTGCGCCCGACGAAATGGAGAAATTATTTCGGCGTTTTTCACGATTAAGTCCACAGCCCACGGGTGGGGAGAATTCAACGGGGTTGGGCTTGTACATCGCAAAAAAGCTCATCGAAGCTATGAAAGGGCGCATTTGGTGCGAATCTACGCTTGGTGAGGGATGCACGTTTTTTGTGGAATTGCAGATTTCACCCGCACCCGAAGTGAAAGAGCTTCCGTGATGATTGTTTGCACTAGGGATGTATTCTCCGCGTTTTCAAACCATATTTTTCAATATCTCTATGACACCGCAACTCCTTGAAACGACCCTACCTGTGCTTGATACGACACATCCTGACCACATTTGTAAAGAATGCGAGAAAAAGGCTGGGATTGAGTACAAGAACAACGACGGCTTCTTTACACCGCGTTTGAGGAGTATCAATCATCTTGAAGTTGGGTATTCAAAGATTATTTCCAATCCCTTTACAATTTTCCTTGAGCTGCTCTATGTCGGCTTCAAGCAGCTTCGTAAGACATGGCAAAATTTTTGCAAATGGCTTTTTCCACGTACTCCTACGATAAAAAAACAACGAATTGATAGTACGCTTGTCGGTAGTCTGATGTTTGCAGAAAAAGCCGACAAAAACACGCCCATTCACAATATGCAGCTTGAGTTTTGGGCAAGGACATGGCTTGGAACGTGGCGCAAACTCAGCGAGGGATATAGCAATCATCAGGGCGAATTTGCGTTGCCTTTTCACCTCCGCGCTGCTCGAAACGTCTGCAATCGGGTGTTGTATTGCGAAATTCACGGAATTGACCATATTCGCTACGATGGAGATACACCCCGCCTCATTCCGACAGTTTTTAAGCGACTGACTATACCCAAAAAAGATTTGATTGGAATGCGGTACAATCTCAGGACTATCCACCTTGAGTATTGGGAATATCGAACAGATTTTTCTACACCTCGCGCCCGCATTGAGGATTCCGATACGAACTCACCGGAATACTATTCAAAAGGGCGCAGCGATGCCATGATTGAGCAAGTGATACCGATAGAATTAACCAAACTCAAGCATCTTGAGCAAATACAATTCGCCCCAGAAACAATCAGCATAGAACAAATCCAAGCTGAGTACCCCAGAAATCTTACGCGCTGCATTGAGGAAAAACTTCCCGGGTATTCACGGGGAGATGACTGGTTCGGAAAGCGCATGATGAACGGCATGAATAAAGGTGCTTTCCTGAAAGACCGCGAAAATCCAGAGTATTATTGGATAAAATATTTTGGCGTGTGCAATTACCACCACAATGACAAATACGCCTTGCCAACAGCAGAAATTCAATTCAAATTCAAAGATAATGGACTGCCTGAACCGCTTACAATCGTGCTAACGGGGCAGTTGAACGCATTTGAAAAAGACCCTTTCCAAAAACATACCTTTACGCCTAAGGACGGTGAACACTGGCTTGCAGCCAAGCGTATTGCTCGCGTCAGTGGGGCAACCAGCACGGAGGTGGATGAGCATTTTACAGGAACGCACCTGAACGCAGAACAGTTTGCTCTTGCTGCCTATCGCAATCTCCGTCGTAATCCAGTGGCGTATTTGCTGCTTCCGCACCTCAAAGAGGTTTCGCTTATCAATCATACCGCAGATAAACTCTTACTTAATGGCTATTTGCAAAGCGCGACGGCATTTACCTATAAAGGTATTGAACACAGGACGCGAGATATTCTCGGCGTGCAAGATTGGTGGGGCTGGAAGCCAATGGAAGTGCTGAGTGATGCGCACACCTACGCAAAAGCCGAACAGCTTTTCTGGGAGGTAACGGGACAGTTTGTTGATACATTTTTTGACCAATACGAAGCAGAAATTAAGCATCATTGGCACGAAATCTGGTGCTTTTCCGAAGACTTGGTGCGCAATAGTGTTCCTGTTTTTCTCTCGGATGTGGATATTGATGCACTTCCTCTTCATGAACGCAAACTCGCCAAAGAACGGCTCGAATACTACACCTTCCAATACAGCTTTCAACTGGGTGCGCCACGTGTGGAATACAATGGCGAAAAGAAAGTCATCACCCCAATTACTCAGAATCCCAGATTTGATGACGCTTCCAACGATATGCAGAATCTGAAAGATGCCTGCCGATACGCAATCATGGTGGCAACCTTCATGCACACGTGGATAAATGAGCATCAGTACGACGATATTGGTGAAATTCTGTATAATTGCCTCGGCTTGCGGTTTGGGACAGGGAAAAGCGGAGTTCTCGCACCAGAAAACGATATGTCCATCGCGCCAGATTTGACCAGTGGTACGCAAATGATGTGGTTTGCGAATTTGCTTTCTCGCACCGAGTACGGCTTTATCACGAACAACGAAGAAGGCGATGTCCATCCAGCATTTATCAGCCTTCTGGAGGAGAGAAGAGCGCAGTTTCTGGAACTGGGAGTAGATATTGATGCCATTGAATCCAGAACCAACATTTAGCCAAGTGTACACCACCACCATTCAGGAAAAACCATGAAGACAGAACGATTTTCATTGTGGCTATTGATAAAAAAATGGGTCAGCGCATTCATTGATAAATGTATTCTTTTCTTCACGGCTCGTTTTTTCGGGCTAGGCTTGGCACTATTTCTTTCCTTTCCACATCGCAATCGCATGAGCCACGATAACGGCATTGGCGGGCTGGGGTGGCTGAAAATTGTGAACAATCCTCTTTTTCCGCCGCATGATTTTTTTGCTCCTGGTCGGCGGTTTCCTGTGCGTATTCGCCACGCTTCTGCTACATTTTTGGATGATGGCATGAATTGTATTCGCAGTATTTCGATAAAATTTTCGCACCATCATTTCAAAAGCCCATTCGATATTGAATGCAACACGAGCAATCTTAATTTATTTTGGTCTGCGGTCAGCTTTCTGAAGTTTGCAAAGCTCAGAAAGCAGCAATGGGGCGTGCAATATGCCGAGTATTACCGAAAATACCCCGATGGTTTGAAGGGCGCACAAAAGGCGTTACGACGCGACCCAAGTTCATTTAACAATCTTCATTATTATTGCTTAACGCCATTTTTATACGTCGGTACGGATAATTTGAAGCGATACGCCAAATATCGTGTTTTGCCAAACAATGACGAACCTGAAACGGGTATCAACTCCAACCCAAGCGACTGGGACACGTGCAACCAGCGTGCTTTGCCGCACGAAACAAATGGGCGAAATTTTTTGAAAGATGAGTTTGTAGAACGCGTCAAAGCCAAAGGTGCAGTATATCGTTTACAAATCCAAACGCGCTTGGCGAATGACGACGACGACCCAGAAATCTTCAACAATATGAATGCTTGGGATGAGAACCTGTTTCCTTGGCATAATCTCGCTACGTTTGAAATAGAGGAAGCCCTTAATTGGACTGAAAGCACAAAAACCTCGTTTTCGGTGAATAATATGCCCAAAACACTGGGAATTCTACCAGCAGCGTCAGTGTACGACTATAACTCTTTGAATTATTTGCGTGCGCATTCGGAAATTGCTCGCAAGGCACGTTTGCTTTCGTACAAATTTTTTGGAATGGTTCCACCCATTCCCGATAATGATAATCGGAATGTTGCTGTGTGGGGAGAGTAATTTTCAAATTTTGGTAGTGTCGAACATTCGTTGCTGCTCCATTGCTTTGTACACGACAAAACTTTTTTATTAGTGGCACAGACATTCTTGTCTGTGAGTATTGGTGCGGGGTTCAAGCAACGAATACAGACAAGAAGTCTCAAGCCACTGAAGCCTGATTTAATGGGCTTCTCAGAGGTTTTATCGTGTACAAAGGCTCCTTTGACCAAATAAGTCAGCGTGGTACTTGCTTCCAAGTTAGCGGCTGAAAAATAGACACTATCTCACCTGTTTATACAATAATTTTTGTGTAAAAAGTCCGCAAGGCTCATAAAAGCTCACCTCGCTTCTTATTTCTTCGTGAATTCTGTGTTGAATTCTGTGTTGAATTCTGTGTTGCAGCCTGTGTCCACTTTATTTGAAAAAACCTGCTTGAAGCAAGACTGTTCCAAACAAGATTTTCTTCATTAAAAATTGAGAAATTTTTGTACATTGTTTTTGACTGAATACCGCTTCAAATCTATTGTGATGTCTTTTTTCTTTTTTTGTTCGCCATGAAAAATATACTGCTCTTCGTCCTTGGAAGTATCGTCTTTGTCCCTCTCTCAAGTTTCGCACAAGCGTTGTCGGTTGATAGTCTTCTTAATGTCGTAAACTCAAGAACACAAGAGGACACAAGCCGCGTCAATGCTCTCAATGAACTCGCTTTTGCCTCATTGCAAAAGAATACAGCTAATACGCTGAAATATGCGCAAGAGGCGAAAGTATTAGCCGAAAAGCTCGGTTTTATGCGAGGTTTAGCGCGAGCCTTGAGCAATATCGCTACCTATCACAGTTTTTTGAGTGATTACCCAACCGCACTAGAATTTTTGAAACAATCGCTGGAAATAGCTCGCAAGGCTGATGATAAGGTGGGAATTGGTCGTGCGCTGAATAATTCTGGCTTACTCTATCGGCGTTTAGGCGATTACGCACCTGCACTGGATATGTTTTCCCAAAGTTTGGAAATTAGTGAATCCACAAACAATAAGCGGTTAATGGCGACTACGCTAGGAAATATCGGCATTGTGTATCAGGAGCAACGCAATTACACGAAAGCAATTGAATACATGAATCGCACAGTTTCGGTCGCGGAAGAGAGTGGCAATACAACCGCCGTGCTAGATGCAATGCTGGTTCTGGGGGATATTGCGAAAGCACAATCCGATACTGCAAAGGCAAAAGACTTGTACCAACGCGCTCTTTTCCGCGCTCAGTCAGCGAAAAACGAGCGAGCAATGCTTTCCCGCGCTCTGGATGCCATTGCGGGCGTGTTCCAACGTGCAGGAGAGCAGGATAGCGCGATTGCGTATTCTGTCCAAGCACTTGCTATTCACGAAGCGGTCAATGCTCGCTTTCGCCTTGTGAACACGTACAACTGCTTAGGGCGAGCATACACGCAAAAGCAGCAGTTCGATTCGGCAACATTTTACCTTGAAAAAGCTCTGGAAATCGCGCGGTTTATTAAGTCCAAACGAGATGAGATAGATTGTTTGGAATCCTTATCAATTCTTGCTGAAACAGAAAAAAATGTACCTAAAGCACTCGATTTGCATAAGAAATTTTCAACCTTGCGCGATAGCATTTACTCGGCAGAATCCTCCGTGAAATTTGCTGCCGCGCAGAACCGTATTGATGCGCAGAAGAGGGAACAGGCTCGTTTGCAAACAGAATCCACGCAAGCGTTGGTACGAAATTCGCTTATTGGCGGGCTTACAGCCGTTGCATTGATTAGCTTTGTGCTGTTACGCTCGAACAGGCAGAATCGCAAGCGCAATGACCAATTAGCGCAGCAAAACAAGGAAATGACCGAGCAGCAGACTCAACTTGCCGAACAAACCGCGCAAATTCAAGCACAAAACCGCGAAGCTGCCGAGCGAAACGCCCAGCTCGACGAGATGCGCCGCCGCTCCGAACTTGCTCGCGAGCATCTTTCGCAGAACGTGGAAACGATTTTGCAGGTTATGGACAAAATGGCAGAAGGGGACTTGCGCCAGCACAGCGAACTTGCGCTCACAGCGCATTCTGCCGATACCACGAACCTTGCTCCTCACGAAGTCGAAAGCAGGGAAGTGATTCGCCTTCGTGCGGGCTTGAAGGAAACCATCGAAACAATGCGTACTATTATTGGACAATTAAGCCACGCAACTGGCTCCGTTGCTGATGCAGCAGAGCAAATTGCCAGTGAATCAATGTCGTTATTGCATATTGCAAAAAATCAAAATTCAATAGCCAATAAAGCAACAACAGTAATTAAAGAAACATCGAATTCTCTTGAGGAAAACGCAGATCACGTGCGACATACGAGCGAAACAGCTCTGCAAAACAAAACCCGTGCGTTGGAAGGCGGCGAGACGATTCAACAAGCAATTCAGAAAATGCGGAGTATTGCAGAAGTGATTCGCTCCAGCGCAGGAATGGTACAGAAACTCGCCGTTTCGAGCGAGGAAATAAGCGATTTTGTAAAAGAAATTCAGGAAATTGCGGACCAAACAAATCTGCTTGCCTTGAATGCTTCAATCGAAGCTGCCCGCGCAGGCGAGCAGGGGCGCGGTTTTGCGGTTGTTGCCGACGAAGTGCGCAAACTTGCCGAGCGCAGTGCTGAGACCACCAAAAACATTGCGAAAATTGTTCAAAGTATTCTCCGCGAGACGGACGCTGTTGAGCGGGCAATGAAATCTGGCACGGCAGAGGCGGAAGAAGGTATCGCGCTTGCGGACTCAACGATGAGCGTCTTGCAGCAAATCATTAGCGGTGCAGACACGAATGCAAGCGCACTTCGGCAAATCGTGGAAGCCAGTACCACGCAGCTTCACAATGGCAAACAAGCCTCCGAAGCAATCAACGATATTCTCCAAAGCAACGAAAGTTCTGCTGCTTCTATCCGCTCCATTGCTGGGCTGGCGGAGCAACTGCACACACTAACGCAAGAACTGGAAACAAACGTTGCGCGTTTCCATTTGTAATGTTCACCCACCCTGAGGGTAAAAACGTCTGCAAGCCAGAAATAATCTAATTTGTAGGGTATGCTGGCACAAAGTGTGTAAATCAAAAAACACCCTTCAAATGCAGATGTAATCTTGTGTTGAGGTGATTTTAAGTGTTTTTAATAGCCGCTCGGTATTGATTTTCCCCACAATATTCGCAAAATTTACTAACTTTGAGCTTCAACGTCGTTTTTATCAGCTTTTTGCGTATTCCTCTATGCCATTTCTCCGATTTCCCGACCATTTTCTTTTTGGCTCTTCCTCATCCGCACATCAAGTGGAAGGGAATAATATTCACAATCAATGGTGGCACTTTGAGCAAGCACAGGATAAAATCAAGCGTGGGGAAAAATCGGGACGCGCCGCCGACCATTACACTCGCTACCAAGAAGATTTCCAAACCTTGAAGGAACTCCGCCATGAGGCGCATAGAATCTCGCTGGAATGGAGTCGCTTTTTTCCTGAATCTCCCGACAACCTTAATCCCGAAGCCGTTGAACATTACCACAACGTTCTTGATGCTTTGCTGGAACAAGGAATAGAGCCATTTGTAACGACATTTCATTTTACTATTCCTCAGTGGTTTGCGGAAATGGGCGGATTTGAAAAAGCAGAAAACATCCGCCACTATGAAGCATTTGTGCGCTTTCTGGGAGAAGAATACGGCGCGAAAGTCCGCTACTGGTGTACCATCAACGAACCCAATATCTATGCGTCGTTTGCGTACATTATCGGGGAATATCCGCCGGGCGTAAAGAATATCGGTTTGGCGTTGAAGGTGCTGAATCACCTCATCAAAGCTCATGCGAAAGCGTATCACATTCTGAAAGCCGCACAGCCAAACGCGCAAGTGGGAATTGTCGTGCATTTACCCGTCTTTGCGCCGCTTCGCAAGGGAAATTGGGTTGATAAACTCTCCGCTCGTTGTGCTGATTGGATGTTTAGCGGAATTTTACTCGAAGCTCTGAAAACAGGGAAAATACACGCTCCCGTCGGATTCCTCGAGCAGCATGATTTTATCAAGGATTCCAATGATTTTATCGGTTTGAATTACTATGTGCGGATGTTCGCTTCGCCACGTCACGCACTTGCAACGGCACTCAATTCGCTCGACGAACATCACGGCGTATTCCGTCGCACAGGACTGGAACGCTTGACGCAATCTGGCTGGGCGGTGTATGCGAAGGGCTTGTACAAGTGTTTGAAACGATTGCACACAAAGTTCGGTTTGCCGCTCTACATCACGGAAAACGGCATTGCCACCGACGACGACGAATGGCGCAAAACCTATATCCGCAAGCATTTGAAGCAGGTTCACAAGGCATTGGAAAAGGGAATGGATGTGCGCGGATATTTTTACTGGTCGAATCTGGATAATTTCGAGTGGAGCTACGGTTTTGAGCCACGTTTCGGTTTAATTGCCGTTGATTACGAGGATGATTGCAAGCGTACGATTCGGGATTCTGCGTGGGTGTATGCGAAGATTATTGAGGAGCGGGGATTTGAGGTGGAGGAGAAGGCACCAAAAGAATTGCAAGAAAATACCGCATAACTACACGCTTTTACTGTATTTTCATGTTGAAGGATGTTCTTGTTGTAATTGCAGGAATTTTATTACCGCGAGCGCAGTTTCCCATTCGATACTATCATCCTCTCGCTCAAAAAGTGGCGTTTCGATGGTGTGAAATTGCGCACAAAATTTCCCATAATCCATACCATATTTTTCCTGAAAATAATCAATGCGATTTTGGTATGAACGTATTTTCTGCAAAACAAGGTTTCGTGCTTGTTCGCGGGCGAACGTCCAAACATCGGTGTAGCCAAAGCCACGAATGGTATTGGTCAAAATTTCTTCTTGATACGCGCTCATATCGTTGATTGGTATAATCTTGTTTTGGGAAAAGCAAAGAAGCAATATAGCGGCAATATAGCAATTTTACCGCACGAGTTCAAGCCCCAGAAACGCTTCGCCGCCGCGCACGAACATTTGCGAAACAAGGCTTGCACTCTTGCTCTCAGTTTCATAAATTGTGGCTGTATAAGTTATCAAGTTCTCCAGCCCTCACGCACCTCAATCACAGCACAAATGGCTTCCACACTGACCAAAGAAGAACGACAGCAACAATCACGGGAAAACGATGCTGAACTCATCCGTCGAGCGGCGGCGGGCGAACAATCTGCCTTCCGAACGCTGGAGAAAAAATACCGCACCGCAATCACCAGCCTGATTCGGCGCATGATGCACAGCCATCCGAACGATATTGAGGATTTAGTCCAGGAAACGTTTATCAAAGCATTTCAGGCGATTGGCAATTTCAATAACGAATATGCGTTTTCAACTTGGCTTTACAAAATTGCGTCCAATCACTGCATTGATTTCCTCCGCAAAAAACGCCTTAAAACCTTTTCCATTGACCAGCCGCTTGAAACCAAAGACGGCGCGGTAGAATACGAAATTTACGACGATTCCGCCACGCCCGATATGGAACTGCACAGCCGCGAACGCGCCGCGCTTATCCGCGCAGCAATCGAAGAATTACCCGAAAAATATCGCCAAGTAATCCATATGCGCCACGAGGAAGATTTGGATTATCAGGAAATCGCCGACAAGTTGGAAATCCCCTTAGGAACCGTAAAAGCGCACCTTTTCCGCGCCCGTGCGATGCTCTACAAAAAGCTCAAAGGCGAAGTGGTGAATTTTTACGAATAAACCCATCAAGGAGTTACTCGCCATGATTAAGCACTCAGATATTTTCGACGACCTCCATGAAAGCCTTTCGGTACAAGAGTCAATTGCTATTGCCGTAGAAAAAGCAAAAATGGAGAGCAAAACTGAAGGAAAAATCGAAGGAAAAATAGAGGGAAAAGTAGAAGGAAAAATAGAAACCATTCCCATTTTCTTGCAAATTGGCTTATCGGTCGAGCAGATAGCGGAAATGTTGGAATTGCCTTTTGATGTTGTGCAGGAAGCGAGCCGTAATGCGCCTTTGAAGCCCCAAAAATAGTCTTCCATAAAAAATTATCGAAAAACTGTAACCAAATCCTGCCTGTGGGCTTTTTCTAAAAAAGACCATTTTTATCGAACCCGTTATTCCAATACAGGTGATTCTATGCGTTCCCTCATTTCTGCTTTTGCCGTTGCATTTCTTTTGCCAATCGCCCTTTCCGCGCAAGGAAACTGGCGCATTGGCGGGGGAAATTCCTTTCCGATTGAACGCTTAACCAACGTCGCTAACCCTGATAAATTCACGACTTTGCAGGGTAGTTTGCTGCATCTTACCTCGCAGGCGCAGGAAATCGGCTGGAATGGCATCATACGCTATTCTGCAAATCTCGAAGATAATTTGGAATGGACATTCTTTTCTGGTGTGCATCATTTCACCAATTCCAACACGCTCATCACTGAGCCAGACCGCATGAATACGTCTAATTTGCAATGGGCAACGGTTTCGCAAACGATGATTCCCGTCGGAACGGGTATAGAATATCGTGTGCTGAACCTGTGGTTTATTCACGGCTACGTGGCTGCCGATGCTGCCTACCACGTCTTTGCGCCACGCTCCTTGCAAGCAACAGCGACAGGCTTACAGTCGGATGGCGCGTGGTTTGGGCGTGGCGGGGCAAGCGTTGGCGTTGGGGTGGACGTAATGTTCTGGACGTTTGGTGTGGATATTTCAGCGCGGTATCATCTTGTGAATCTTGTGGGTCGCACCGAGCAGGAGACGCTTCGGAGCTTTGTTTCGTTGAATTTTTCACTCGTGTTTGGCGAGAAAAGATAAACCAAAAACGATGTTTGTAGGGAAGTTTTTGGGCAGGTTGAGGGCAGAATTCAGAGCAAAGCCAACATTACCAATGACATAGCAATCATCACACCATCCTCAATAATCGTTACGCTCGACATCGGCAAATGAAACACCGTTCCCAAGCAAGCGCATTGTATCTGACGACGCTGCAAGCGGCTCTGCACAACGCCTACGATGCTCACACTCATCACGACAAGAACGGCAAGGTTCGTTGCAAAAGGCTGGAACTCCAGCAAACACGCTATTCCCAGCACCAATTCGACAAAAGGATAGATGTAGCCCCAACCTTGCCAGCGTTTCGCAACAACATCGTACATCGCATAGCTCCTTGCAAAAGCCGGAACATCGAGCATTTTGAAGAACGAGAATGTTACGAAAAATAGCCCCATGAAGCCGTTCAAAGCGCACATTGTGGGAAATGGCGTAAAACTATGCCCTTTTACTGAAACAAAAACAGCCGTTCCCGCAAGGATATACGCCACGATGAGCAAAAGCGGTTTGTAGGTTTGAAACCATGTTTTTTGAACCTCAGAGGACAGCGGCGCGGACTGAATTTTTGCAGGCACAAGGCGTTCAAAGCCAAGTATTGGTGAGGCTTGTGGGTCGGGTGTGTCATGCGTTGCCGATGTGTCCGCTAGAGAATAGGATGTACCTGCCTTTTGGCGAATAATGTTATTCAATGCCTCAATGGATAACGTTGAACCCGCATGAATACGTGCTTCTGCGGGCGTTAGGGTAACGCGGGCAGATTTCACACCATCAATGCCAGCCAAGGCTGATTGTACACGCTCTACGCAAGCAGCGCAGTGCATTCCTTGTACGCGATAAACAGCTTCTTCTTGAAGTACATCGGTTTGATGCGCGGTTTGTTTTTGCAGAGTGTCCATGAGAAAAGGGTGCGTTTAGAAGAAAGAAAGCTGATTGGAAGGTTTCGCGCTACTTTTGAGCGTCTTCTGCGAAGGTTTTGGGACAAATCCCGACACTGTTCTGCCGCCATATTTCCACGAATTATCACGTTCGCGCTGAATTGCTTCCTCAAAAAAATCATCGGGAACGAAGGTTTGTTCGGCTTTCTGAGCGATGTTGGTGAGTTTTTTTAGTGCGGCGTGTTTGTCGCTTTCACCGAGTTTTGCCCGCTCCACTGCCGTTTGCAAGGTTGAAATTGTCTCGTCGTACACCGTTGTTGGTACGGCAAAAGGTCGTGCGCCTTTGCCTCCATGCGCAAAGGAAAATCTCGCAGGGTCGCTGAACCGAGAGGGCGTTCCGTGAATGACTTCACTCACCAATGCGAGTGATTGTATCGTGCGCGGTCCCACGCCTTTGAGTAGCAATACGTCTTCAAACGAGGATATTTCCTGCTCGTGAGCAAGCCAGAGAACCGTTCCCAAGCGTTTCAAATCAATGTTTTCTTTGCGAATGTCTTTGTGCGTGGGCATTTGTAAGTGTCGAATTTCCCGAAGCATGGTATCCGGATGCTCTGCTGTAATGCCCATAATTGCTTGTTGCGTCGGCACTGCGCGTTTATCCACAAGGTTCAAAATTTCTCCCTGATGTTCCCCGCAAATCGCTGTATGCGGTTCTTCGACAAACGACGTAATGGCATCCGAATTCCAGTGATACCGCCGTGCGAAGGCTTTGTCTTGAGAGCCGCTTTCCGATTTCAAGCCCTGTTGAATCACCGACCAATCGCCATTCGCGCTCACCACAAAACTGTGCAAATACAACTGAAAACCGTCTTGCAACGCCGTATTATCAACCTTCGCGCTTAGTTTGCTGTACCGAGCTAACGCATTACCGTCTAAGCCTGTTCGTGAGCCGACTTCCAGAAGTTCAGCAGGTGTTTTCAGCGAGTGTTTGCCTTTGCCGCCGCAGACATACAAGCCCAAGTCGCGTGAATGCGCATTGAGCGATTGTTTTAAGGCACTCATTACGGCAGTTGTAACGCCCGAAGAATTCCAATCCATACCGATAACCGCTCCAAAACTTTGGAACCAAAACGGGTCGGACAAACGCCGCAAAAACTCGCGTTGCCCATAGTGCTGCACGATAGATTCCACGACAGCAAGGCTCAATTTTGTCATACGTTCAAACAGCCACGATGGTATTGCACCGCCGTACACGGGTAAATCTGCTATGCCTGAGCGTTTCATTTGGAACGTTGGTTTTGGTTGAGGAATGTATTGTGAAGCTACTTCCGAATCTGTTTTTGATAGTCTTTCCACGCAAGCAGATACTTGGTCGCTAAGGATTTATGCGGACTCCATGCCTCGCTTTTTTGACGCATCTGCGCCGTTAAACGCGATTTTTCATTCAAACCATACAGGCTGACCATTATTTGCTTGAGATGGAAATCATCGGCGGGAAAAATGTTCGGACGCTTCAGCGTATAGAGCAACATCATATCTATTGTCCACGCCCCTACACCCTTGATGGAAGCAAGCGTAGAACGTACTTCTTCATCACTCAACGCATTCCACTCTGGTAAAGTTCCTTCCCAAAAAACAAGGATGCGCTCTGCTGTTTCGAGCTTGCTGGCGGCAATCGAAGCGTTTTTCACGGCTCGTTCTTCAAAAAGAGAAAAATTTTCAGGCGTGAGAACATCTATTGACGCGTCATCCAGCATTTTTTGAAACGTCTTTTTCGTGCTGCGGTAATGAATTTGCTGCTCAAAAATGCAACTCATCAGGTCGAAGAAAACGTCGTTTGTGCTTTCCATTGTGCTTTCCATTATCGGTTCGGGAACAGTCTCAATAATTGAGCGGAGAATTGAGTCTGCTTGTGCGAGATGCTGCTGTGGTGTCATTAGAATTGCAATAAAAGGGAAGAGTTATGCAAGCGGCGTAGAATCTGCATTACGGAAGAGTTTTGCATCAGCCACAAATGGTCCAAAGGGCAAAACTGAAGCAATGATGCCGAGTATCATCGTTTTCATGCTCCAATCGTATTCGATTTTTGCCTGAATGACTTGCAAAATATACAGCACAAAGAGCAAACCATGCGCCATGCCGACAACCCGCACCATTTGCGGCATTCCAGCAAGATATTTGAGCGGCATAGCAATACACAAGAGAATGAGAAACGACGCGCCTTCCGCGTAACTCACAATACGAAGCCGCCCGAGTTGGGTTGTGGGAGAAAAATCGCTCATAGAAAAAGGGGAATGGTGAGAAAATACGTGGTGAAGAATTTAGAACTGAAGCCGCATCCAAGGTCGCTGGGCAAAGGGCGAAATGGGCGACGGCATTGCCAGCAAAATTAGCACAATCGCAATCGTAAAAAAAATCGCAACCGTACGGAATTTCTTTGCATCTGTCGCACCGCGCCGTGCGACTGCTCCGCCGACCGTCAGCACGAGTGCTGCAATGACCATAACCGAAATATGAACAACACCAAAAAACGCCACTTCGGGGATGTGTAAACCGCCCTGCATATCGGAGCGGAGGTACTCAATAAGCGGGCTTTGGAAATACAGCACAAAGCCGAAAATTACTTGCAGATGATTCAGCCCGACAGTCGCGCCACGCAGCATGGTATCACGCTTGGTGTAGGATTTGTTTCCCAGCCAGCCTCGCCATGCAAGGACAGTTGTCGCAAGGAGAGCGAGAACAGCAAGCCAGCGATTCCAGGAGTGCATGAGGAGGAGAATTGCGTAAAAGTTCATAGAGCAGTATTTTGTGGGGAAATAGCTTGAAATGCGCTACAAATCTATATCCTTTGAAAACCGCATCACAGCGAAATGTGATGAATCGCATTTATCATCACCAGAAATGTGATGAACGCAATTCATCACTTTTTTCTTGTCCAAAACCCGCCAAGCACGTACACTTGCGGATTATGGACACACTCCGAACATCCGCACTCACTCGCTGGAAACCTATCGCGCTTCAAATCACGCTTTGGAGCGGCTTTGCGGCAATCGTTATCGCTGCACATTCGACGCTTGCCTCGAATCGCAGCCTCACGCTCAATATTCTCGTCCGCATTTGCGAGCTTGCATTTCTCTACAATGCGCATCAATTCTTGTACGAGCGGTTTTTTACGGCGAGGCAGTATCGGCGGTATGCGGTGGGATTTGGGTTGGCACTGCTTGGCTGTGGTATTGGCTTACAGGCGTTTCGCATCTGGAATAGCGCAGAAAACCTTGCTTTTTGGAATATCGCCGACATACTGCGGGAGATACTTGCGGCGGCATTGTTTTTTATGATGGTGATGGGCGTGGTCGTGTTTATTCGCCAAACCAAAAATCAATTTGCCTTGCAAGAAGCACAGCAAGAAGCCCGCGCCCTGAAAGCCGCATCGGAACTGAAGATGTTGCAAGCGCAAATCAATCCGCATTTTTTGTTCAACACGCTGCACAGCCTGTATTCGCTTGTGTCTGTGCGCTCCGACGCTGCACAAGACAAGGCGCAAGAGGTTATCCTCATGCTCTCAGGTATCATGCGCTACACCTATGAGACCGCCAACGCAGACACGGTGCGGCTTTCAGAGGAAGTAGAAACAATAGAAAAATTTCTGGCATTGCACCGTATTCGGTTCGGAAAAAGGGCGGAACTACGCTTTGAATCGCACGGGAGCATAGATTCATGGCGCATTCCGCCGCTTTTGCTTTTGACATTTATCGAAAATGCTATTAAGCACGGAATAGAAGCAACACCGCGCGGAGCAAGATTAGATGCGCATTTGGAGGTACAAGAAGAATTGTTGTTCACGGTAAAAAATACTAAAACCTCGCCAAATCCAAGCAATCACGAATGTTTTGAGCAAAATACATTGGGGCAAAACTCGCAAACAGGGCTTCAGAACGTGCGTCGGCGTTTGGAATTGTTATATCCCGAATGCTCGGAGTTGCGCTTGGCAGAAACAGAAACCTCCTTTACCGCAGAAATACGGCTGTGGAAGAAAGTGAGCGAGAGCGCATGAAATCAAATCTTTCAGCACTTATCGTTGAAGACGAAGAACTTGCACAAGAGCTTCTGAAAAGCTATATCGCCAAAACAGCATGGCTACAATGCTCAGGCGTGTGCGATGATGCGATGCAAGCCCTGAGCGTTCTGCATGAGCGGGCGGTTACTACTGATATTATTTTCCTTGATGTGCAGATGCCGCAAATGAGCGGTCTGGAACTGATACGCATGCTCCAAGCAAGCAACTACACGCTTCCTGCGGTTATTCTCACGACGGCATTCAGCGAGTACGCGCTTGAAAGCTATGATTTGAACGTGGTGGATTATCTTCTGAAGCCCTTTTCGTTTGAACGATATTTGCAAGCGGTGAATAAAGCTACGACATGGCTCAGAGCAAGGAATGACAAAGCTTTTCAGCAATCACCTGTTGTAGAAACTGCGCCACAATTTTTGCTTATCCGCGACCGCAATAAAGACGTGGAAATTCCTTTTGAAGAAATTCTCTATTGTGAATCCTACGGCAATTACGTGAAGATTCACACCCGCAAAACATCCTACATGACGCATCAAACCTTGAAAAGCGTCGAGGCACTACTTCCGAAATCTAATTTTTGCCGTATTCATAAAACAATTCTTGTCGCCAAGCAAGCAGTGGAGAGCGTTTCGGGGAATAGCGTGATTATTCTGGGGAAAGAACTACCGATTGGGATAACCTATAAATCACAGGTTCTATCGGTGTTGTAAGGGTTGAAGTTTAAATAAACTCTTGCGCCCCCTCATCCCAACCCTTCTCCCAGAGGGAGAAGGGCAAGATTTTATGCGATTTCTGAAGCCCTCTCCCTCTGGGAGAGGGTTGGGTGAGGGCAAACGTAGAAGCAAGGTTTTATGCGGTTCGCAGAATTTTATCTAAACTGCAAAAGGGGAAATTGAAAAATGGAAATCCGGAGACCGACAGACAAGAACTCTCAAGCAATCACGCGAAATCCGTAAGAAAATTGTTCCTGAAAGTGTACAAAAAGTGATTGTCAGCAACCTGTTATACACAAAGGGAAAACCTTGCCTGAAAGCGTATTTTTTGAGATATTGCGAGGGGAATAATTGTGTAAAACCTTTTCAAGCACTCATCAATACTCACTTATAGGGAAAATACTATGCTCCAACGCATGACAAAACCGTATATTCCAACAGTTTTTCCGCATGGAAGCGAGGAAGAACGCCGCGCCCAACTTGTCGCCACGATTGCACTTCTTGGGTGCATTACCTCATGGTTTATTGCTGCATCGTATTTTTCGTACAAGCATTATGTGTCGGTTGGTGTGCTGATAGTGGCTTCATTCCTATATTTTGGGGTAATGCTGCTGCTGCGTGCAAGTAAAAATACGGTATTGAGTACGCATGCCTTGTGTATAATGGGTTTTGTGAAATTCAATGCGCTTATTGTAACCTCTGGCGGTTTACAGTCTTCGGTTTTGCAATGGCTTACTGCTGTGCCGCTCGTTGCTGCTCTCATTTTGGGACGGTCGTACATGATACGCTGGACGCTTGTGTGCGTCGGCATTGCCATTATTTATTTTGGATTATCCATGTCGGGGTATGTGTTTATCAATAAAGTACCACCGCAAAATTTTATTCGCTCAGAATTTGTGGGATTTTTATCCATGGCAATCGTTTCGGCTGCTATTGGCTATACCTTTGAAAGCGGCAGAAAATCTGCCTTGGAGACGGTAGTTGAAGCAAATTCGGCAACATCGGAAGCAAACCAGCATTTACACCGTACTGCCGCCGACCTCGCCGCCGAAAAATCTCGTGTGGAAGCATCCATGCGGGATTCAGAAGAAATGCGCCGTTACCTGTCGGAATGCGTTGAGGAGATGCTGCGGGGTGTGCAGCGATTTTCCGAAGGCGACCTTACCGTGCGCCTCACCGCCAAGCGCGACGATGATATTGGACGCTTATATCATGGCTTCAATGGCGCACTGGAAGCCGTGTGCAGGGTGATTCAACACGTAGCGCATACCGCAGAAACAACTGTTGGCGCGAGCGAGCAGATTTCCGAGCGGACACAGTATTTGTCGAACGGTGTGCAAGAGCAGTCCCGCGAGGTAGAAGGTGTGGTGCGCATGAGCGAAGGACTTGCTTCGGCAATGAGAAATCATGCGGCTTCGGCAACAGAATTAGCAAAAAATTCCCACG
Source organism: Ignavibacteria bacterium (assembly GCA_013298775.1). GTDB lineage: Bacteria > Bacteroidota > Ignavibacteria > Kapaibacteriales > UBA4661 > PH2015. Next base: position 74,091 of record JAAFIV010000010.1, read on the forward strand.
AAGATATTGCCGACTCCACAACCACAAAACACAGTATGAAGGAAATGATTGCAGGAATGGAGCGGATTCAACGCGTTGTAGCTACGTCGTCGGCGAGTATTGAAGAGCTTGGGCGGCGCAGCGATGTGATTGGCGAAATCATTCAAACCATTGAAGAAATTGCCGACCAAACGAATCTCTTGGCGTTGAACGCGGCAATTGAGGCTGCCCGTGCAGGAGAGCAAGGACGCGGTTTTGCGGTTGTTGCCGATGAAGTACGAAAACTTGCCGAGCGCACCCAAAAAGCAACAAAGGAGATTTCATCGGTCATTCACGAGATTCAAGCAAATACTGGAACTGCCGTTGATACGATGCGCAATGGAACACAGGAAGTGGAGCGCGGTAAAGAGCTTGTAAGCGTTACCAGCGCAGCATTGGAGCGGTATATGGAGCGTGTGCAGCGCAATATCCACGCCTATACGCAGCTTGCCGAAACGGGTGCCGAACGCGCTGAGGATTCAAGCCGTTTAGCGGGTGGTGTGGAGCAGATTCAAGGCGTTACGCAAGAATCAGCGCAGTACGCACACCAAATTGCCCATGCCGCCGCCGATATGAATCGCATTGCTGATGAGCTTTTACGCGCTGTTCAGCGTTTTCGGGTAGGATGATTGTTGCATTGCTTTTCTACGTCACGTTCCCTGGAAGTTCGTATTTTTTTTTCCTTATCACAACATATGTCCAACATTTGGTACATCGAAAACGTTGATATGTACGAACTTTTGTGTCCGCACAAGTTCGCCGAATATGCTGCGCAGCACGCATTTACGAGCTTTCGCAAAGATGAACCAATTTATATGGAAGGCGATTCTGCTTCAAAGATTTTCCTTATTGCCTCTGGTAAAGTGAAAATTTCATCCTCGCAAGTGCGGGGGAATGTCGTTGCTGAAGAGCGCATCAAAGCTATCTTGGGCAAGGGCGAACTCTTTGGCGAAATGGCACTTTTCGGAGAAACACAACGCTTGGAAACCGCAACAGCACTCGAAGAAACCGAACTTTGTCCAATGAGCGCGGAAATAATGCACGACCTCATGCGGGATTATCAAAAATTCGCGCTCGGTATTCACAAAATGATTGGCTGGAAGCTGCGTAAAATCGAGCGTCGGATGGAATTGTTGCTCTTCAAAGATGCTCGGACGCGCCTTGTGGAATTCATACGCGATTTAGCACAAGAAAACTCGAAAACCCTGACGGATGCTATTCTCGTGAAGCATATCTACACACAACAAAACATTGCAGACTTAATCGGCATTGCGCGTCCTACCTTGAACTTGATTTTCAACGAATTACGCGACGAAGGCGCATTGGACTTCAAACGCGGGGAAATTCTCCTGAAAAATCGCCAAATGTTTGCTGCCTGACATTTGATGCGGCGGGAAAATGCGATATTTGGAGTGTAAATGTTTCTTGTTCCACGAATCGCATTTTTACTGTTATTGCCATGAAAATACATGCTCACAATACCGCCGCACGCAATCGTACTACATTCCTGCTCGCCGCATGGATGCTGGTCTTGACGGCTTCTTCACTTTTTGCTCAAAACCCGTACAATGTTGATAAAGCTGGTGTTGCAATCAAAGGCTACGACGTGGTTGCCTATTTTTCCGACGGCAAACCAGCGCAAGGAAAAGTGGAGTTCACGCACGAATGGCACGGCGCGAAATGGCAGTTTACATCCGCCGAACACCGCGACGCATTCAAAGCAGCACCAGAAAAATACGCTCCCGAATACGGCGGATTCTGCGCATGGGGCATGACCAAAGGTTACAAAGCCTCTGTAGAGCCAACTGCATGGAAGATTGTCAATAACAAGTTGTATCTCAACTACAACGCCGAAGTGCAGCAATCCTGGTCAAAAGAAGTATCCAGTATGATTCGGACTGCCGATGAGCAATGGTCGAAGAAGTTCGCTACCATGCCCGAAGCAGAGAAATCTTCAACGAAATAATCAGACACTATTTTTTTACGAATCAAACAACATCATGCAATCACAACAGAGTATTCGTGCGGCGTTTGGAAGTTTTGCCGTTCTCGTGGTTTTCATTGCGGTACTTTCGGCGTGCGATATGACCAATACGTCCACCACAATGGGAGTTACAACAACATCTGGCAATGTAACAATAGCCCAGATTTTTGAAACCGCCAAGCAAACAAGCGGTTATACATGGTATAAAAAATCAGACGCGCTTATTGGAAAAACTGCAAAATCTGGTCATTCAGAGCCATTTATGCGCACGCGCTACAACTCAACAGCCGCACAAATGCTGGATGCAAGCGGCAAAGTAAAAGAAGGTTCCGTTTTTGCCGAAGGTTCGATTATCACCAAAGAACTCATCAATGCTGACAAAAGTGTGAATGGTTACGCGCTTCTCATCAAGCGCAAAGCCGACCCCAACGCCGATGCGGACGGTTGGGTGTGGGGCTACGTTACGGCAACAGGCGCGGAGCGTCATTCGCTTACAAGTAAGGGAAATGGCTGTATCGGCTGCCACAGCATTGCAGGGCATATTGACCGTACCTTGATGAACGTGAGTGTGCCGTAAGGAATGCAGGGCTGTTAAGTTCCCTCCTCACGAAGCCCTCACCCAACCCTCTCCCAGAGGGAGAGGGCTTTGAAAACCGCTTCAAATCTACCCTCGCCCTTTGGGAGAGGGTCTCGCGCAGCGAGGGGTGAGGGCGAAATCGCTAGCACTCAACAGCCCTGCGTAAGGAATGGGGTGCTAAATGATTTTCGTTGGAAAGAATCCTTGACCCATTATATGAGTGTTGCCCTTTCGGGTGATACAATCACGTTTTCCGTCGGGCGGTTTCTTGACCGTCCGGCGGATTTCTGCGTTTGCCACTCGCCGGACGGTCAAGAAACCGCCCAACGAGACACGACGTTTCTTTCACGACATGACGTTTCTTGTACCCAAAAGGGAATAGCTTTGTAGCAAATTCCGCAAGGCATTCTTGAAAATAAAAACGGTGCGGCTTCTATCTTGAAAGCCGCACCGTTTCTTGTTTGTAGCTTTTTTGAACAATATTACCGTATTACCGTACAATCACGAGCGGGCTTGAAAGCTGCGCCGAGCCAGCTTTCACCGAAACAATGTACATTCCTTGTGCAAGCAAATTCGTTGTCAGGGGAATCGTATTCATGCCGCTTTGCAGGGATGCCCGCATTACCAAAACACTGGCGCCCAAAACATTTCGTACCGTAATTTCCGCTTCGCTGCTTGCTTCCGATGGTATTGCCAAAAGAGCTTGTTCCGATGCGGGATTGGGGGCAATCATGAATGTTGCAGAGCGTCCGTGCGCATTTTTCACGCCAACAACCGATGTTCCGCCCAGCGTGATAACACGCGATTCTCCACCTGCTGCGCCGCTTCTAGGGCTTGTGATGAGCGTTACCAAACTTGCCGATAAATTCGCCCAATCGCCGACCACAACCGTATGCCGCTCGTTTGCTTGCATTCCAATTCCCGTGAATTCACGCGAAACCGCGCCGCGCCGTAAGCGGAGCGTGTAGGTACGCGGTGCGCCGCTTCCTTCAATCACAGGCGTAGAGCCATTTTCCGATAACCGTAAGGAAAGAGAATCGTTCGCGCTGAGTGTGGTATTGGAAAGAAGTACCGTGTTCAAAGGGCTTCTCAAGCCGCTCGCGCCAGGCAAGGGGCGCATGACGTTAGTGAGTTCAACTGCGCTCAATGCCGCAGGAGAACTCAGCAAAATGAAGTCTTGTATGGTGTTGGTGCGGATAGTTTGTGCTTGCGTCAGCGAAGAAGCAAGCCACGATGCGGCTACATAACTATCGCCCTGCGTCAGCGCAACGGAATTGCGCCGTGCGGTGGAAACGGGCGTATAGCGTGTGGTCAATATCGCCATATCGCTGCTTGCGGGAAGGGCAAATCCTGAAATCGTGCTGCGGAAATTCGGTGGCGTACCAGATTCGCTCGTAAGAAACTCCGCACCTGCAATCGTGGGCTGTGTGGATTCCGCTCCAAAATTCGCAATGGCTTGATTTCCAGCATTCACCGTGCGTACTTGCGGTGTTGTGGGCGCACCATTGCTGCCCGTGAAATCCGCGCTGAAACTCAGGCTTGGAGCTGCCTCAATATCTCCAGAAGCGTTTGATTGTGCGAGTTTGGCGGGAAGCGGCGTTGTAGTAAATTTCGCCAATTTATTCGCTGGTGCTACCCAGCGAAATCTACCAGAGCCATCGTTGTTTGCGTTATTTGTGCCTCCCATACTCATCGGCGCGTAGAACCATTTTCCCTCATTGCGATTGATAACAACCGCTTGCGTGAGGCTGCCCGGATGATTGGGGTCGTACACGTAAATGCTGTCAATAAGCTGTTTTGTGGCATTGCGCGAGGTCGTGATTTTGTAGGGCAATACCTGATGTCCTGCGCCGCCCGCCCATTTCTCTCGAATCGAAATAAGGAGGTGTTGCTGGCGGTCTTTGGACTTGAGCGCACTGCGAATAAACTGTAATTCTTCCAGCACCGTTCCAGCACCTATTCCACGTCCTGCTTCCTGATACGCATAATGGCGTTGGATGATGCGGCGAATATTTTCGTCGGTCAGTGTTGCGGGAAGATTATACGGTGCGCTCGCAAATTGATACGCGCTTTCACCAGCAAAATTCAGCAAAGATGTTCTGACAACACCCGCGCAACTGCCATCCCACAAGGCTTTGATAGCACCACCACTACCAGCACCCGTTACCCAGTCGTTGATATATTTTTGTGCAACCGCTTCTATGGTTCCTGGATAACGTGTGCCGTCTTCATACACGCTGCCGCCGAAAACACCGGTGCGATCCACAGAGGCAATAAAATCCCAGAAGCCTGCATACCGCTCTGTTGTAAATTCGTTGTTCGCAAATTTCGTTCGCAGACCAGAGGGGAACGCGCTGGAACTGTAATTAAGATTGCCGCGAATAGCTGGCGACCAGAAATTTCCAATATCGCTATTGTTAAAAGCAAAGCCATGAACACGCACTTTGAAATCGGTTTCAATCGTTGAGTCCGCAACCGCTTCAGATGCGGCTTCGACCGACACCGCCGCCGCTTTGGTCAGAGTTACCGGTGCGTTTTGTACGCGAACATCGTAGAGACCAACGGCAGCATCCATTGGAAGCGTAAAAGTTGCCGAAAGTTGCGTTGCTGTCGCGCCTTGTGCAATCGCGCCCGTGAGCGTGGTCGCGCCAAAGACAAGCTGTATGCCGCTTGCATTGGCAAAATTTGTTCCTGAACCTTGTACTGCGAGAGTGAGCATTGCACCTTGTTTTGTGGTGCCGGGCGTTACGGTTGTCATTGCTGGAAGGCTTGGCACAAAGAACGTCCGCGTTTCTGACCACGGACTAAGCGCACCTGTTTGCGCGTTTCGCGCCCGCACCCGCCAGTAGCGCGTCTGAGCATTCGCGCCCGATGCAGGGCGGCTAATAGTACGAGGGCTTGTTAAACTCGCAGTGGGCGCACTGGTGAGCGGAGTAGCAAAATCTGGTGTGGATGCCGATTGTGCCTCATACTGGTTCGCACCTTGCACTGCGTTCCATTGGAGCGTGATGCTTGCCGATGCGTCCACTCCCGTTTGCGAGGTGAGAATAGCATTTTGAGTGGGAGAAACAAGTGTTGGTGCGGGAAGCGCAGCCGGTGGCGTAACGGTGAATTGCAGGGGCGCGGAATTTGCCGAAACGCTTGCAGTAAAGACTTGGATGGTGTTCGCGCCCTGCGCTGCATTGTTTCCGACGGTAAAGGCAATTTCTGTTGCCGACGCACTTTGAATCGTATGCCCAACCGTACCGCCAACCAAGACCGTTATGCTGTTTGTTGGCAAATTTGTTCCTTGAATTTTTACCTGCGTTCCGACGGCTCCGCTTGTTGGCACAAGTGCGGTAATCACTGGCGGCGGGGCAGATGCGTCGAAGGTAAACGCCGAGCCGCTTCCTGTGCCGGCGGGCGTGGTAACAGCCACCGAGCCGCTCGCGCCACTACCCACGCGGGCAGTGATTTGCGAGCCGTTATTGCTCAAAATTTGCGCCGCCGAGCCGCCGAGCGTGAGAGCCGTCGCGCCGTCGAAGTTCGAGCCGATAACCGTTACCACATCGTTTGTCCGAGCTTTTGTGGGAGAAATGCCCACAACAACAGGCAACGCCGCAAGAACATTGATGCCAACGCTTGAAACGGTGTTGTTTCCCGCCACGAGGGAAATCGGAAACATTCCAACCGTATTCGGTGTAAGCGTTACCAATACTTGCGTTGCGGTGTTCGACCCGACAAGCCCATTTTGGCTGCCAAAGGTTGCCGAAGCAATACCAAGCAGATTCGCGCCTTGAATGGTGAACGTTGTTTGCTCGCCAACACGTGCTTGCGCAGGCGAAACAGACGCAATGCTCGGCATAGGCGGCACAAAGGTAAAGGGCGTGGCAGAGGTAATAAGTGCGCCTTGTGAAAGCAAGGAAAGAAGCCCTGTGCCGCCTTCTGCGCCAACCGTCGCCGTGAGACTTGTGCCAGCAGCATTCACGCTCACATTTGTTGTCGCAAAATTCCCAAAGCTGACCGAGGACGCGCCCGTGAGATTTGTTCCCGTTATCGTTACCACCGTGCCTGGTCCGCCGCTTGTGGGCGAGAAGCTGGTGATGGTCGCAGGGGGAATGATAACTTCAAAACTGATACTGCTGGATGTCGTGCCGACAGGCGTTGTTACTTGCACCAAGCCCCCAGAATTGCCCGAAGTCAGCGTGATGCTTTCATCGCTATTGACGGTATAGTTTGGTACAGGTACGCCGCCAATGCTCACGGCGGTTGCGCCCGTGAAACCTTCGCCCGTTAGTGTTATGGGCGTTCCAGCAAAGCCAGCAACAGGCGTGACGTTGGTGATGGAGGCTTGGAGGGGAAGAACGGTCAGGGTTGCGCTTGTGGTGAGAGTGTAATCATTGAGCATATTGCCGTCTGTGCGTGCAATTACAAGGGAAATCGTGCCAGACTGCGCTCCAATAGGTACGCGAAATTCTGCAACAAAACCAGTGGGATTTGTTGGAGCAACTGTACCAGCACCGTAGGAAAGAAGCGGTACTTGCGCACCATTCAGGCTGATTGACCGAACAAGTGTAAACGGCGATGTAAAGACGCGCACAACTTCTTTGGGTCTGACGGTCGTTGGGGAAAATCCAGCAATGAAGGGCGGAATAATCACGATAAAAAACGAGTTCGCTTGCACGGAAGCATTTTGGGTGTTAATGGAAATAAGTCCTTGCTGCCCATTGCTAAAACCACTAGGGACGGTGGCAGTAATATTCGTGCCTGCGGCATTGACCGTAAACTGCATCGGCATACCCGACAATTGGACACTCTGCACACCTGCAAAATTTGTTCCTGTGATAGTAATGGTACTGCCAGCTGCGCCAGAAGCGGGACTGAATCCACTTATGGTTGGCGGCTGTGGAGGAACGGTAAATGCTTGGGGTGCGGGTCTTTGTGAACCCAATGCTGATGATGGAGAAAAAAAGCCCGTCGGTAGCAACCTTCCGCCGTACACCTGCAAGACATTGAAGGTACTTGTGACGGCGTTGTTGGGTATGGTGAATCGAAGCGTCGAGTCATTGATGACTGTTGGTGCGGCAGATACAATGCCACTTACGCTGCCTCGCATATCAATCCGTGCAGCGCATCCGAGATTCATTCCACGCACTTCTACAAGTGTGCCTGGTGGACCTGATATTGGTGAAAAAGAAAGAACCGACGGTGTTGCAAATCCACCAATGCGGATAAGTCCTGATGTTAAAACTGATGATGGCGTAATGATAGAAACTCTGCCTGTATCGGTCACTCCGCAAGGGACGATTGCTCGTATTCTTGTATCACTTTCAACAGTAAATTGCGCTGCCTGTCCAAACATAAAAACTTGCGTCGCGCCTGTAAAGCCGCTTCCGTTGATAGTAACGCTTGAGCGGGAAATCAGATTGTCTGGCGGCTCAAGCGAGGCGATTCGGCTAACAGTCTGAGTAATACTTATCCATGAAGTTGATGATATTCCCGTTCCGCTTGGCGTAACGACGGAAATCGGCGATGTTGTTACTCCCAAAGGGATGACTGCTGTTATTTGCGTCGCGGAAATAACGGTAAAAGAAGTTGCATTGAGCGTTCCAAAGCGCACTGCTGTCGCCCCTGTGAAGCCTATTCCGTTGATAAGGACAGTTGCTCCAGGTCCGCCAGCTTCGGGTGTAAAGCTCGTAATGGTAGGCGCGGGCGGTGTTGTGGTTACTTGAAATGCTGTCGGCGTAATAATCGTGCCCGTGGGCCCAAAATACCCGATACTCGCATCACCAACACTCGTTCCGTTGGGAACAGTGAATGTAAATGCTGTCCCTGCGGCATTAACCGTCATTGGAACTTGTTGTCCTCGAAACAATGCGACAGTAAGTGAAGTATTAAGATTAGCACCCGAAACTGTGACTACTGTTCCTGGAGGACCACTTGCTGGCGTGAAACCTATTAAAAAGGGAGAAGGAGTTACCGTGAAAGGTGTTGCGGAAACAATAATAGTATCTGCAATAGGAGCAACGGTTTTCTGTACCGTAACTCTAATAAGTCCTGTTTGTGCGTTGGCAGGGACGACAATTCCAGCAAAAAATGCAAAACCAACTGGACTAACTCCCATAGCTGGGGATCCTCCAGAATTCAGAATTTGGGCAGGAACATTGCCGATGGAGGCTAAGTTTGATCCCAAATTGACTCCGCCAAATGTGTTAAAATTAACCCTGACGTATGTCCCTGGCGGTCCACTTGTCGGTGTAAAACTGGTAATGGTAATAGCTTGCGCAAGGAGTGTTGGCGAGGAGTGCAGCGAGGCGAGCAGTAATGCGCCGAGCAGCCAACAACGAAAGAGAGCAAAACGTTTCATAAGTTTTTCCAGTAATCAATTAAAATAAAAAGACTTAATTTCACAAAATATCAAATAGCAGAACGAAAGTATTGTACGAATCGGACATTTTTTGTTTTCAATGGACTACGCCCCAATAATCTTCTCCCCAAGCGCATGACGCTGCTCCAAAAACTGCATAGGCGTAAAGCCTGAAAACCGCTTAAAATCTCGGATTGCGTGTGATTGGTCGTAATATCCCGCCTCGTGAATGATGGAATGAAACTGCTCCGAAGAAAGATGCTGCTGCGCAGGGAGTTGTTGGGCGGAATGAACAAGCAAGCGCGAAGCCTGCATAAAACGCTGTACTTCACCAAAAACCTTGCCCGTAATGCCAACGTATTCTTTCATAATGCGCTGCACGTGCCGCTCAGAAAGGTCTATTTCCTTTGCAATGGCTTCAATACTTGCTTTTCCATGAGTCGTGCTTAATCGTTGGCAGATGAAATCGGCTTGGTGAATATTCCGCTCGGTTACAAGGCTTGTCCGTGCTGTGTTTTGGCTGCGAAGGAGATGGAGCAAAAAGCGTTCAAGGCACTCAGCGAGAAGGTGCAGCTTCGAGAAAAGTATAAGGTCTTGGTTATCAAACCAATGAGGCTGTTGCTCGCGGCGAACACGGTGATACATTTCTTCAAGCTCTGCCTGAATTCCCCCAACATGAGGAATAATGTCGCTTACAGGCACAAAAGCATTTTCGATTTGATTGAGGCTTCCCAAAGATTGTCGCATGAATGCTTGCAGCCCAATAGGCGTGAAAACCGCACCAAAAAGAGCGATATGCTCCGTGCTATTGAAACTGCTAAAATCTGGTTCGCCATAATTATTCTGTGAATGCTGCCCATGAATATACAGGCTATCCAAAGGTGTGTTTTTCTGCTTTTCGGAATAAACACGAAAACTGCCTTTGCCCGAAAGCGGTATAAGTAGTGCTGTAATGTTACTTGCGGGAACACTGAAATTCGATAATTGTTTCCCTCTCTGAACGGGAATTTCCATGAGCATAAAGGAGCGTATGAATGGCTTTAAAAGTGCATGATTCGGGGGAATATGCTGGACAAACATAGCAGTAATACCTTTGAAAGGAAAAAGATACAAGAACTTTCTTTGATATTTTGTTTCCGAAATCTACAAAAATCTTTGGCTATTTACAATAATCGTTGGGAATAGCGTTTCACCATCTTTAGCTCGACTTTTTACTTGTACCGAAAAGGTATTTTTCCGTAACTTTGTTGCTTCACTGAATACTTTTCCACTTCCGCACGGAGTCTGCATAGCGCGTCATTGCTTCTTTTCAATATGTTTGTTCCAATTTTCGGAGAAGCTCGTTTGACACGTTTTTCTTTGCCAAAACCGCACAAAACCTTGCTTTGCGGCTTTTTCCTGTTGTTCACTCCTTTGTTTCTCGCTGCACAGCCCAACTCACAACAAAGTCCACAAACAACACCTACTCTCATTCCCGATATCGCTCTTAAAGCAATGATTCGAGATGTGTTGTTCTCCAACACCAAGCCGAGCGCGAGGAATACTGCGCTGTTTGAGCGTATTTTCTTGCCACACCATCAGTCGCCTCCAACCGAACTTCTTGTGCCAGAATTTCTCTTTGCCGAAGGCGAGGAAGTTCCGCCGTCGTATATCGTCCAGACCGCACAAAATCTTGTTTGGTCGAAGATGTTCCGCTCAGTGAAATTCTCTCTCGATACCACCATTGCCAAGCGTTTGGATGTGAATATTGACCTTGAAGAACGCCCAAGCATCGTACCATTTCTCATTGCGGAGGCGGGTGGTGGCGTTGGGTCGGCGGGTGCGGGCGTGGATATTGTGCAGCTTGGTGGCACGGCAACATCGCTCCGTGCGACAGCTGAGTACCGCACGATGAATGGCATTGGCTGGCAAGGCTCGCTCGACCTCGAATCGCGGCGGTTATGGGACTGGTTCAACTTGCGCGTGCATTTGCTGGCGCATCAGTTTCGGAATGAGCAAAAAGTGGAAATTGAACTTCCGTACTCGGTAGATTCGCCGTATTTCGAGACGCACCTTACCTATTCGCGTGCTGAGGGACGAGAGTTTTGGTATAATAATCCAACTGTCCTTCGTATGCCTGATGCGTCGGCATTGCTACCTGCATCGTTTGCATTAAAGCCATTTGAAAGCCATCTCGGTTCTGCTTTTATTGCGGTGCGGGGTTGGACGTGGGATAACGAATTCTACCTCCTGGGGCGCGTAGCTCTGGATGCAAGCAAACGTGCGGCGCAGGAGCAAAGCCGCGTAACGGATAATTCTGTGCAGGTGCATGGCGGATTGGCTCTTGAACGCCGTAATTTCGACCTTCCCGAAGGAATGGCGGATTGGACACGCTTCGGCAGACCAGAACTTGGTTGGTATCTTCATGGTTTGGCAGGAATTATCTCGACGGTGCTTGATGACCAACGCCGTAATCCCCCATATTTCCTTTTCCGTGGTGGATTGCAGCGATTTCTAGGAACAAGTGTCTATGCGTCAGTGCAAGGGGAGTTGAGCGGATTTCTCACAGGACAAGTGCTTTCGCTTCCTTGTTTGGCGTGCTGGTATGCTGGTCCTGGTACGGCGCATCTGCGTTTGTCTGTGCATTACGCACTCTCGCCAGAAATTGTTCTTGCAACCCGCTTTATTGCTGAAGGTGCAGATTCCCGTTTGCGCCCTCGTCATGGCGCGGGAACAGAGATGTGGGTGCGTGGATATGGCGTGAATACGCTCATTGGCAGTGGAAGAATCATAGGGCAAATAGAAGTGCGCGGTATTCCAATTGCAGAAGTAGGTGTTTTTAAGGCGCGTGGAGCGGTGTTTTTTGAGGCTGGTCGGGTGAGTAATGTTAATTTTACAACAACAGCATTTGAATCAACGGGAGACTTGATTTCCTGCGGCGCAGGACTACGCTTACATTATCCGTCGTTTGCTGGCGGCGAGGGAACACTGCGCGTGGATGTGGCGTACTTGCCTAATCTAGGACGCTTCGGACAAATTATTATCGCCACGCAGGAGGCGTTTTCGCTCTTTGAAGATTTCCCCGCAAAACAAGCGCGTATCTTGAATGAGCAGCGTTGGATTGAGTGAATCTCATCAACAATTGCAAAAAGAAAAGCCGCAGAAACGAGTGTTTGTGCGGCTTTTATGTTTTTACTCTGAATCAGATTTGGGCTTGAGTTTCTCTTGCATCCATTTCATACTTTCGTTCATTGCTTTCATAGCCTGTTCAAGTGAATCGTCGTCATCCATTTTGCGGAGGCGCATCATGATTGGGTCTTGCTCGATACTGGCGTATGGAGGAATGTCTGTATCGGTAAAATACATATGGTCAAGTTTGTAGCTGATAATGTCGAGTTTGCTGGAGATGTTTCGCAACATCTGCAAAATTTCTGCATCGTAGCTCATAGTCTCAAACTTTCGATTACAATAACAAGAGAATCAACAAAACCTTATTTCACCTGGCTCGCAATACGGAACAACTGCGGATCTACTTCAATACCCGCCGCACCAATACTGGTCGTGTTTGCAAGGAGTGAAGGCTTACCACCTGCATTGATAATCGCCATCATTGCTGCGCCATCGGTGATGAAATCTTTGCTGCACGTGATGATGAATTTTTTGCCTACTTTTTTCGCAACCGCCGTCGAAACACCTGGAACGAGATACACAACGTTTCCTGCGGCTTTAGCAGCATTTGCTTCATCAACAGCATCGGCTTCCAATCCTACGTTTTTGAATTGTGCGAGCAAATCGTCCTTTGATTTTGTACCTGCCGCCGAGTGAACAACGGTAATTTTCGGCGGACCAATTTTCACATACGCAAAAACCTTCTTGAAAATAGCGGCTTGCAAATTTGCCGGAACGTCCAAATCCTGTGCCGAAGCGGTGTTCACGAACAAAGCGCAAACGGCGAGAGCGAGAAATGATGAAGTTGCAAAGCGTTTTACGAGAGAAGTCATACGGATAACTCCAAAAAATATGGGGAAATAAAAATGGTTAGATGGTTTGGTTTGATTACGTGATTTTACGCCACATTGAAGGCTGTTTGCACGATTGCTTCAGCGTGATTGCACGGTAAGAATCAAATTTACAACAAAACCGTTATCATCAAAAGGAAAAATCGTATGTTGAATCGCATCGTACCGCAAACGTGTTCTAAGTCTTTGAGAATCCATGCGGGCAAAAGGTTTAAGAAGACAGTAAAGCCGCGCGATTCCATGCCGAAGGAGATTGTTTTTGCTATTCGCAACTATTTCACCAAATTTGCCGCACGCAGCAACGAATTGCCTATTTTCATCATCTCATTTCTTGGAAGCACCATTATATGAGCCTTTCAGACTACTACACGCTCTGGCTTGCCACCACAAGTTTTATCACGTTTGCGTTATACGGCATGGACAAATTTCAAGCAAAACAAGGCAATCAGCGCGTTCCCGAGCGAACCCTGCATTTATGCGCCCTTGTGGGTGGTTTTTTGGGCGGATGGATTGGGCGTTTGGCATTTCGGCATAAGACGCAGAAACCTATCTTTACGGTCGTATTGCTCGCGGCAACGGCTCTGCATCTGGCGGGTGCTTGGTTTATCTTTTTTAGAATGAAATAATTTTTGGAAAATGGTAACTGGTCAGGTCTTCCCGTCCTACGCTTTCCTAAGCGGTGAACGGGTTTCGCGGTAATGGATTTCCCGATAATGGGTTTCTCAAAAAATACTGGTGCTATAATGATTTCAGTTGGAAATCAAGCGCAGTATTGGGTTAAAAAGATAAAAAACAACAATAGTGGCACAGACATTCTTGTCTGTGTTATTCGCCTGAACCTCTCACCAACACTCACAGACAAGAATGTCTGTGCCACTAATGGGTCAAGGATTCTTTCCAACGAAAATCATTTCGTACCAAAATAGTACCGTGAAACCTGTTCTACCGTTCAGAAACGGCAGGACGGGAAGACCAAGACCTGACCAGTTACGGGAAACGTATAGCATGGGGAAATCAAATGCACAAAATAGACCGACTTGTAGGAATCGTGCTGCTTTTGCAGCAAAAAAAGGTGATTCGGGCGGAGGACATTGCCGAACACTTTGACGTAAGCGTGCGTACTATTTACCGCGATATTACGGCTCTCTCAGAAGCAGGTGTGCCGATTGCAGGCGAGGCAGGCGTTGGATACAGCCTCATTGCTGGCTATTCCTTACCGCCTGTGATGTTTACCGAAGAGGAAGCAAGTGCGCTCGTGATTGGCGGGGAGTTTGTGCGCCGCATGACCGATGAATCCTTGCACAAGCACATCCGCACTGCGCTTATGAAAATTAACGCTGTTCTACCGAATGAAAAGAAAAATTACGTTCAACGTTTGCAGGATTCCGTCGCAGTATTTACGCGCCCTGCGGGGATTTCGAGCGAACTGAATCCCGAAGTTATGTCCACGCTGCAACGCGCAATCGTCTATCGAAATGTTGTGCGCATGGAATACGCGGCGCGGGACGGGGAAGCCACAAGCCGCGCCATTGAGCCACTTAACCTCATTTATTATAGCGGAAACTGGCATTGTATCGCGTATTGCCGTCTGCGTAAGGAATACCGCGACTTCCGCGCCGACCGAATGCAATCGCTCCACGCCACAAGCGAGGTATTTCCTGAACGCACGGACTATTCGCTTATGGCATATTTGCAAGAAGAATACCGCTTGGAGAACCCGATTGAAGTACGGGTGCGGTTTCCAGAGCGCGTTGCAAGCGGTTTGTCGCAAAAATACTACTACGGATTTGTGGAGGAAGCTCGCACCGGGGATTGTGTCGAAATGACCTTTATTGTTCCGTCGGTGCGCTGGATTGGCTATTGGTTATTGAGTTTTGGCTCGTCGGTACAAGCGGTTTCGCCGCCAGAATTGCTGGACTTTTTGCGTGGAGAAGCCGAAGCACTTGCCGCGAAGTATGCTTCTCATAACTCTGCTCCGCAGTCGCATAAAAACTCGCTTCCAGAGCATTCTTCTCTGCTTTTGAATTGAATTCTTATCAAGCATAAAAAAATCTTTTCCCCAAAAAACACTCCTGACAGACTGTTGTCAGGAGTGAACTTCTATTTTTGAATTGAAATAATTACAGAGACAAAAAAACTATGGAAACACAGCAACCATCAACCCTCTGGGGAATTATTCGGCAATCGCTGAATGGTGAAGAACAAGACTACACACAAGGCAGCATTCGCCGCGCCGTGTTTCTGCTCGCAATTCCGATGATGCTGGAACTCTGCTTGGAAAGCGTCTTTGCGGTCGTGGATATGTACTTCGTCGGCAAACTCGGCGCGAATGCTATTGCGACGGTGGGCATGACGGAATCGGTGATGTTCATTGTCTATTCACTCGGAATGGGCATTAGCATTGCAGCGACGGCGATTGTTGCCCGCAGAGTGGGCGAGAAGAACCCTGAAGATGCTGCCAGTGCTGGCGTGCAAGCGATTTTACTTTCTGTTTTTATTTCAGTGATTTTTAGTATTCTGGGCGCATTATTCGCAGGGGACATTCTTGTTCTCATGGGCGCGAAACCTGATGTTGTTGCCGAAGGAACAGCCTTTACGCGCACGATGCTGGGCGGCTCAGTTGTGGTGGTGCTGATTTTTGTTATCAATGGCATCTTTCGCGGCGCGGGCGATGCAGCAATGGCAATGAAAAGCCTGTGGATTGCGAGTTTGACGAATATCATCCTCTGCCCGATTTGTATTCACTATTTCGGCTTAGTTGGTGCGGCATACGCGACTGTCGCGGCGCGGGGTTTAGGCGTTTTATACCAGCTTTTCCGTCTTCAAAGTGGGCAGGGCGTTCTCAGGATGCGCCTGAATGTGCGCGGTTTGCAGCCAGACTTCGTTATTCTGCGGAATATCGTCGAAGTGGCGTTGCCGGCGGCGTTTCAGAATATCATTGCGAGTGGTTCGTGGGTCGTATTGGTGCGGCTTATCGCCGAGACGGGCGGTACGGCGGCTTCGGCGGGCTATCAAATTTGCATTCGCAATATCATGTTTTTCCTCATGCCCGCTTGGGGCTTGAGCAATGCCGCCGCAACGCTTGTGGGACAAAATCTCGGCGCGAAACTGCCCGAAAGAGCCGATGAAAGTGTGCGTTTGGCGGCAAAATACAATGTCATTTTTATGCTCGGCGTAACGCTGCTTTTCGTGCTTGCAGCAAAGCCGATTATCAGCATTTTCACGGACGACCAAGAAGTGTTGCGCTTTGGGGTATTGGCATTGCAGGTGATTGGCTCTGGCTACGTGTTCTACGGCTTGGAAATGGTACTGCTGCAAGCCTTGAACGGCGCGGGCGATACGAAAACACCAACAATTATCAACATTGTCGGCTTCTGGCTGTTTCAAATTCCACTTGCATACATTCTCGCAATAACGTTGAATTTGAACGCTCTCGGAGCATTTATCGCCGTGCCAGCCGCAGAAACACTGATTGCGCTTATTTCGTGGTATTATTTCCGCAAGGGTGCGTGGAAAACGG
Organism: Ignavibacteria bacterium; assembly: GCA_013298775.1. GTDB lineage: Bacteria > Bacteroidota > Ignavibacteria > Kapaibacteriales > UBA4661 > PH2015. The sequence goes on from JAAFIV010000010.1 coordinate 90,534, forward strand.
TGCAAGTTTAGCCCTTTTGGAGCTGTTCAGGTTTTGATTTGGAAATGCGGATGTGAGCTTTACCAAATGCTTCAATAAATGTTGCCGCGAAAATCAACTGCTTCAACGGCAACCACAACAGTAACACCGTTATGGAGTGAAAAAATTATCCGAATATTTCCCCTTCGCACTCTGTACATTCCTTTCAGTTTGCCGTGCAGGGCAATCACATCAGCGTTGTTTTCTTCGTAGCGAAGGAGCTTTCGCGCTGCTTTCGCGCTGCTTTCGCAAGCAAGGTGTTTGCATCCTCGAAAGAGAGTATTTCGCCATTATCGGCAAGGAATTTTCGTGCGCTTTTGCTGTACTCAATGACGATATGTTTCATACATCGAGAGCAACAATATAGGAAACTTCGCTTTTGTCGCGTTCCTCAAGCGGGATGCTCCTTAGCCATGCTTCAATGTCTGCTTGCTCTTCGAGGCTTGCTTGAGGAATATGAGACATATCAAGAAACTCACGCTCTAGGAAAGCGAGCGTGTCATTGATTTGCTCAGAGTTTGAGCGGGCTTTATCTATCTCAATGATAAGTTTGGTCGAGGTATTTGTGATGGCAACAGCTTCCATAAATACAAAGCAAAAAAGGTGAGACAACCTTCAAAAAAGTGAAAAAAGGAAAGAATTTACCCGAAATTTCACTTTGAACAAACATACAATAAAACCAAATCAAACACAATAAATCCAGAAGAGCAGGATTGTATCTTGCTTGCAGCAAATGATGCTTAATAGTATGACAATCACAAAACAGGCTTGTACACCAGATTCTGTCTAGCTTTGAAATGTGTCAAAGAGTATCTAACATCACGTAGTGTTCCATTTTTTTCATTTTTCTGGGAAACGGTATGAAATCCTTAACAATTAACATCGTTGCCGTCGCTGTTCTTGCGGTCGTGCATCAAATCACAAACTTCGGCTGGTACACGCTTGCAGGGGATAATTGGATGACGCTTGCAAATCTGACTACGGCGCAAATGCAAGCCAGCACGAGTCCTCTTCCGTACATTTCCTCGCTTGTTGGTGCGTTTCTTTCTTGTTGGATGTTGGCGTGGTTGTTTGTTCAACTCAAGGTAGAATCGCCTCTGCAAGGCATTTTGTATGCAATTTCCTTGTACGGATGCTTTTTGTTTTTTACTGGAATGACGGTGGATATGTTCCATCTGCGCCCCTTCCGCTTAACGCTCATAAACGAAGGAATTAACTTTGTTAATTTCATGCTCTCAGGCGCAGTCTTAGGTGCGTGGCGGAAATATGCGTAACGAAAGAATGAGCAATCATGCTGCATGAAGAGGGGAAAAACACAAAAAGCCCGTAATGATAACCATTACGGGCTTTCTTTTTGGGGTAGGCTTTTGAAAAATGTAGAGGGAATCATGAAAAAATGAGCAATTTGGATTTCTCATTGCAACATTTCGTCAGTGAGTGTTATTGATAATTTTTGCAGCAAGGATAAAGAATGACACAGCATCATTCACAGGAATCATCGGTATCGGATGAGGATTTATGGGCAGAATGTGTGCGAGATGGCAGTGGGAATGCCTTCCGCGCCTTGTATGACCGCTATTTTCAGCAGTTATATCGCTATGGCTATCATCTTACGCCGCAGAAAGAAGCCGTCCAAGACGCAGTGCAGAACCTCTTTGTTTATCTTTACGAACATCAACAATCCATCGGTGAAATTCGCTCCTTTCGTGCGTATATTTTTACATCTTTTCGCCGAATACTCGCCCGCAATATCAAGCAAGAGCGCAAATACGTTGCCGATGACGACCTCTTGAGCGATGAGAGCGATACCATCCACAACGACCCACGCATACCTGCCGGATTCCATTTTGAACTCAGCCCTTCCGTCGAAGAATTATTCACCCAAAAAGAATCTGCCGCCGAACAACGAAACAAGCTCCTCGCCAGTATCAATCAGCTTCCCAAGCGTCAGCGCGAAGTATTGTATCTCCACTATTTTGAAGAACTCTCATCGGGGGAAATTGCAACAGCGATGGAGGTGAAGGTGGAAACGGTCTATATCACGCTGCACCGTGCCGTTCATACGTTACAGGAGTATCTGCAAGGCGCATCACCTTTGGTTCTTCTGCACTTTCTTACGTACCTGCTCTCCTGATTGTTTTCCGAAAGCCAGCTATGAAGTGCAATCTCATTACGTTAAGCGTTTTCCCTCACCCCAACCCCTCTCCCAGAGGTAGAGGGGCAAGATGTAGAGCCAGATGTAGAATCAGTTTCTTCACCCTCGCCCTCTGGGAGAGGGTCGCTCACAGAGCGGGGTGAGGGCTTAACCTTATGACATTAGCTACGAAGCGGGTTTCAGGAAGAAAATTTCAAGCACGAAAATATTTTTCAAAAAAATGTAAAGATTTCACAACAGCGTGTCTCTTTATCATTAGACGGACTCGCACAATACCATCATCAACAATGAACGCACAACCGCATTATACCACAGCCGCAGAACTCGCTCTTGATGAGCAATTTCGTGCATTCGTACTGCATCCGAGCAAGGAGCGGTCGGATTTCTGGTCAGCATGGCAGAATGCTTTGCCGAATGACCAAGAACGCCGCCGAACCTTGATGGAGGATGCCGAGCGTTTGGTGCTTGCCTTGCGTCCTGTGCAGCCCGATGTTCCCGAAGGCGCACAAGAACTGGTCTGGCAGCGTATCGAATCGCGCATAAATGTTCTTGCTGGCAGCACATCGCATATTTCCTCAGAGCCGATACAAGCACCTGAGAGGGCGCGTGTATTCGATTTGTTTGCAACGCCCGGCAAACACGTCCGGTATCGCAGAACGTATATGTGGGCGGCAGCGGCTTTGCTTGCGTTGGCAGTTGGTATCGGTATTTTTCGGCAGAGTGATGTTCTTGCGCCAGCAGACGTGCTTGTTGCAACAAGTGACGGCGGCGGACGCAGCACCGTTTCGCTGCCGGATGGTTCGGTCGTCATTGTCGGTGAACGCTCGGAACTCTCGTACAGTACAGCAATGATGCGGGATTCCTCCGTGCGTGAGGTGCGTGTGTGTGGTGAAGCCTTCTTCCGTGTCAAGAAAACTTCGCGCGATGGGCAAGCGGTAAAGTTTCGCGTGAAAACGGACTGTGCGCTTATCGAAGTGCTGGGGACAGAGTTCAACGTCAATACGCGCGGCAATCAAACCGCCGTTGTGTTGCAGGAAGGCAAAGTGCGGATTCTCTCGCTAGATGGCGCGACCGAGCTTGCTGTCTTGCATCCAGGGGAGCGGTTTGAAATTGGCAAAGCGGGAACGTCGTCCACGCGAACGGTGCAAACAGAAGCATACACCTCATGGAAAGACGGCAAAATCTTCTTTGACGCACTGCCGATGAGCGAAGTAGCTTCTATCTTGCAAAACTCGCATGGCATCACAATTCGCTTTGCCGACTCTACCCTCGTCAATACGCGCTTCTCAGGCGGAGTCCCGTCGGATAATCTGCCGCTTTTGCAAGACGTATTACGAGAAACCTTCAATGCCCGCGTTGAAATGCACCACGACACACTTACGCTGTACGCCCGATAAAATCTCTACCTCCGCTCTCTTCAACATTTACAATTCGCTACATTTTCACCTTTACTTCGTAATTGAAGTTTAGATAAAATTCTGAAAGCCGCGTAAAACCTTACCCTGCACTAAGCCCTCACCCAACCCTCTCCCAGAGGGAGAGGGCTTCAGAACCCGCATAAAATCTTGCCCTTCTCCCTCTGGGAGAAGGGTTGGGATGAGGGGGCGCAAGAGTTTATCTAAACTTCAATTCGTAATCAACCATTATGAACAGGATTCTTCTATCCGTTTTTGTCGCTGCCTTTGGCATGGCAACGGAGATTTTCGACCAAAGAACAGCTTTTGCGCAATATACCGAACTTGCGCAACAAGCTCCTCAACAAACTTCTCAACAAGCTGCTCAACCCAAGCAAACAAACAGCGAAACAACATCTCCAGCGAAGATTCAACGCATTTCTCTGCGCAAGGTACTGGCAGCCTTGTCGGAAAAGCATTACGCTCTGTTCAACTACAACGTTGAACTCGTGAAAAACATAGATTTTACGCCCGAAGTCGCCAATGGTATGCTTGCAGCATCTTCCAAAAGCGAGGCGGAATCTCGTCTGAACACTGCTTTAGAACCTTCCGATTTGCGCTGCAAAAAACTTGATGAAAACACCTACGTTATTCAGTCTCGTTCAAAAAAAGCAGAGGGCGCGGACAGTGATGCGACTGCAAATGCCGCATCAATACTTGCTCCGGCAAGCCCCGAAGCTCCACCAGTGCCTCAGACGCAATCTCAAACAGCACCATTAGCCCAAAATGTAACGATTTCCGGTATCGTGAGCGAGGCACTGTCTGGCGAAGCAGTCATCGGAGTTACGATTATTTTGTCCAGTGATAGCGCAAATTTCTCGAAAGCAGCATTGGTGCGGGGGACACGGACAAACAAGTTTGGTTTTTATTCGCTGCCCAATATTCCCGCAGGCACGTACTACATTACGGTTCGCGGGCTTGGCTATGCAACCTTTACCAAAAGCATACAAATTGAGGAATCAAGTACATCGGTGCGCGTGAATATCCCGCTTCGCTCGCAAGATGTAAAAGCCGAAACTGTTACCGTGCAGGGAGAGCGCAGCAATACGCCCACAAACCGCGCCATTAGTGCTGTGCAGCTACAATCAGAACTTATCAGCAAAATGCCTACGCTCGGCGGCGAGGCAGATATTTTCCGCACACTCCAACTTATGCCCGGCATCAAGCCCGGAACCGAACTCAGCAACGGAATCTACGTGCGCGGCGGCTCACCAGACCAAAATCTTATTCTTTTGGACGGCGTTACGGTCTATAATCCTGCGCACTTAGCTGGGCTTTTCACCGTGTTCAATAACGATGCCATTCGGGATGTCCGCGTGATAAAAGGCGCGTTTCCCGCAGAATACGGCGGGCGGCTTTCCAGCGTGATTGATTTGACCATGAAGGAAGGCAGCAAGGAGAAAATCGGCGGCACGGCAAATCTCAGCCTTGTGGCTTCGCGCCTGACTCTGGAAGGTCCGATTAACGAAAATATGAGCTTCATGGTCTCAGGACGCAGGACGTATCTGGATTTGCTGCTTAATCTTTTCCTTTCGGAAACCGCAAAACTCACCGCGCCCAACTACAATTTTTACGACCTCAACGCAAAGCTCAATTACAAAATCTCCGACAACGACCACCTCTATTTGGCGGGCTATTTTGGCAATGACTTTTTATCGCAAAAAGCAAGTCCGATTGATTTTAGCCTGATTTGGGGCAATGCTACCGGCAACCTCCGATGGATGCACATTATTTCGCCGAATCTCTTTACCAATTTCTCCGCCATTTACAGCAATTACCGCTATAACTACAACGAAGTTTCGCGCACAGGGCAAGGTTTGTCTAAGTCGGTTTCCAACATTCAGGATTACACGCTGCGCGGCGATGTGCAGTATTTCCCAAGCCCTGAACATTCGATAAAAGCTGGGGTTGATGCCACATTGCACCGCTTTACGGTGGCAAATGCGACCGACGACCGCTCTGTAGATGAATTTATCCGAAACATTACTCCCGACAACAATGCCGATGCTCTGGAAGCGAGCGTTTATGCGCAAGACGAGTGGCAAATCACGCCGCAGTTATCGGCGAATATTGGCTTTCGTTTGGCATATTTTCAGCGTGGAAATTATGTGCTGCCAGAGCCGCGTATCGCGCTTACTTACGAGGTTTCCGATGCTTTTACGCTCAAGGGCGCGGCTGCAATCACGAATCAATTTTTGCATCTTTTAGTGCGGAACGACATTACTTTTCCCAGCGACACGTGGTTTCCTGCGGGCGAGGTTATCAAGCCCGCAAATGCTCTCCAATACGTGCTTGGCGCGGAAACGAAGCTCTTTGGTGATGAGTATGTGTTCAGCGTGGAAGGTTACTACAAAACGATGAATAATCTTTACGAATTTCGTGATGACGTTGTTCCGTCCGTTGTACTCACCGATGTTTCCTCGCTTACGGCGGGCAAAGGCGAATCCTACGGCGTGGAATTTTTCCTGAACAAGCGCATCGGCGCGTTCACGGGCTGGCTTGGATACACGCTTTCGTGGACAACGCGCACCTTTGCTGAACTGAACGGCGGCAAACCGTTTTTCCCGCGCTACGACAGAAGGCATGATATTTCGATTGTTCTCAATTACAAATTCAGCGAGGCATGGGAACTGGGCGCGTCGTGGGTTTTCGGTACGGGGCAAGCATTTACGCTGCCGTCGTCGCAGTTCTTTTTCCCAAGCAATCCTTCAACGGGCGGACTTACCGTTACGCCCGACAGAGGCGTTCCTTCCAATGCCTTTCGGACAAATTACACCGAGCGCAATGGCTTTCGTTTGCCCGATTATCACCGCTTAGACCTGAATTTTACGCACTATTTCACGTGGTTTGGCTTGCCCTTCAACGCATCTATCAACGTCATCAACGCTTACAATCGCGCAAATCCGTTTTTCTTTTCGGTGTCATTCGATGCCAACAGCACGACTAAACCTACGGCTGTTGTGCAGCAAGCGGCGTTGTTTCCGATTATTCCAACGATTGCACTTGGGTTTAAATTCTAATTCTGAGGTCACAATTCAGGTGCGCAGAATGTTGTCGTATTCGCCCCCTTGATAAAGGGCAGGGCTGTTAAGTTCTTTTGAAATGCAATGGCATTGCATCAAGTGTAAGTCAATGACGTAAAGACGCTTAACTCGTTCGCCCCCTTGATAAAGGGGGAACGGGGGATTTGCCACGAGCCGCATCATTACTTGCTTCAATTTAGCACTTAACAGCCCTGCTTGATAAAGGGGGAACGGAGGATTGAACGGCTGAACACCTGTTCAAATCTCACGTTGTAAGCGAAAAATCCCCCGTTCCCCCTTTGTCAAGGGGGCGAATGAGTGAAATTTCCGTGAGACATATACAGTTACTTTTTGATTTTTTTTTCAGTACATCATTTCTTGAAATCAATGTTTTTCTTCTCAAAAATCCCCCAAGTTCGTGTATTCATGCTCTTCGGAGTTGTCTGCACACTTCTTTCGCTCATCACCGGTTGCGGACCTTCAGAAGTCATCGGCTTAGACGTTCCGCACGATGAGCGGCTTGTTATCAACGGCTTTCTCGAAGAAGGCGTGGCGGTGAAAAATATCATGGTGATAAAAACGCTGGATATTACCGACACCTCGAATATGCGTAAAGCGAGAATCACGGACGCTGAAGTCAGCATCACTACTGACGGACAGACGTTTCCGCTTTCGTTGCAACCTGACAATCAGATATTCGGCGGAAATGTTCCCAATGGCGTAAACCTTGCCGAGCAGCCGACGTATTATCAAGCACCGCAACTCGTCCCGCAAGCTGGTAAAACCTACGTTTTGAATGTGCGGTATCAAGGGAAAACTGCGACGGCAACGACCGTTATTCCCGCAAAACCGAGCATTGTTGCGATGTCTGCATCGTTTACGACAAAGCCCGATTCGGTCATTTATTTCTTTGGTGGCGATACCGGTCCGCAATCGAAATCTATCGTGAAAGGCGAAATATCAGCGCAGTTTGCCGCACAAAATGGTGCGTTTATCGGCTCCATTGAGCCAACGCAAGTACATACGGGCGTTCTGGATTCCATGAGCAGAATGATTACCGTTCCAATATCTTCTCAGCAGCAAAGAATTACTGCGCCGATTGCGGAAAATATCGTTGTAACAAATAATCTTACGAGAATGAAACTCAGCTTTTGGTATTGGTTGCCGAGCGATTACAAAGAATTTCCCAAAGAGCGCGAACTGTTGCAGAAAGCAAATCCACGTGCGCAGTTGCAGATTGTCAGTTTTGATGCGTCCTACCAGAAATTTCTGCAAACACAAACACGCGGCAGCACGGCGGACGCAGGTATTTTGGGACCGAGCGGGCTGAATCCCGCATGGAATGTGAAAGGGGCTGGTATTGGCTTGTTTATTGGTCGTTCTGGCACAGTGAGTGTGGAAGTTCGTCCGTAATTGTTGAGCAAAAAACAAAAAGCCCGTAATGATAACCATTATGGGCTTTTGTTTTATGCCGTTTTCAGCACGTGTTCGTCCATCTTATTTTGTACGATAGAACTCAATACGACGATTTTTCTTTTTGTTCTCTGGCGTGTCGTTTGGAGCAATCGGTTTATCTGGACCGTAGCCTTTTGTTGCCAAGCGGTCTGCCGCAACACCACGACCCGTGAGCCATGCTTTGACCGCATCAGCGCGAGCTTGCGAGAGTGTTTGGTTTGAAGCCTTGTTGCCTGCATTGTCCGTGTGTCCGTCAATTTCTACCGAAATTTCTGGATACTCGTTGAAGTAATCAAGCGCATTCTCAAGAACTGCTGCGGATGCTGGAGTAATGGTCGCTTTGCCAGACTCGAACTCAATACCTTCCAAGACGAGTGTGCGACCAACATCAATCTTAGAAAGTGATTTGATAGCGTCGTCGCCAGGAACAAGCGGATTACGACGTTTGCGTACTTCGTCGCCGTCGTTCATTCCACCGCCGTCGGTATCGGGTTTAAGCGGGTCGGTTTTGTGTTTCAATACTTCATCGCCATCTTTCAAACCGTCGCCGTCGGTGTCGAGTTTGGTTGGGTCGGTTTTGTATTTGCTGGTTTCGTCTCCATCAGACAAGCCGTCCGCATCGGTATCAATCTTGCTTGGGTCGGTATCTGGCTTGAGCGGGTCAGTTTTATTTTTATTTACTTCGTCGCCGTCATTCACGCTGTCGCCGTCAGTATCTGCTTTAAGCGGGTCGGTTTTGTATTTGTTCACTTCGTCCGCATCGCTCAAGCCGTCGCCGTCGGTGTCTGCTTTGAGCGGGTCGGTTTTATGCTTATTCACTTCGTCCGTATCGCTCAAGCCGTCGCCGTCGGTATCAACTTTTACGGGAGATGATTTATACTTATTTACTTCATCGCCATCATTCAAGCCGTCGCCGTCAGTATCAACTTTAAGCGGGTCAGAACCGTGAGGAGTGATTTCTACGCCGTCAGTCAAACCATCGCCATCGGTATCAGGCTTGAGCGGGTCGGTTTTGTATTTGCCAATTTCATCACCATCATTCAAACCATCACCGTCACTATCGGCTTGGGTCGGATTAGTTTTGTATTTGTTTGCTTCGTCGCCGTCTTTCAAGCCATCGCCATCGGTATCAACTTTATTTGGGTCGGTGCCGAGTTCTTTTTCTTGAGCATCAGAAAGCCCATCACCATCAGTATCGGAAGCAAATCGGTAAAAGATACCAATCATTCCAGCCCAGTGCGGGTCGGGGGTGTTATCCTGAATCGGATTCACATTGTCGCTCAAAATGATGTTGTTACCGAAATTGAGGTCGAGTCCAAAATTATCCGAGAGCATTTTCGTAACGCCTAAACCTACGGGAATAGCAAGTGCAGAGCTTTGACGTGTGAAATTCATAGGCGCACGCAATGGCACTTGGGTAGAATTCAAAAATGCCAAACCTACACCTGCATTTACGTACGGCTTCCAGCCATTCGATGTACCAAAAGGTGCTAAACGCAAACGGAGGTCGGGCAAGACGATATCCGTGGTATAGTTATCTGCCGCGTTGTTGGCAACACCCGTAGCTTGGGTAAAGGTTGCACCCAATTCCGCGCCAAGAAAATCGCTAAAATCATAGCGCAATACTGGTCGTCCGCCAAGGTTAATTGGTCGCGTGGGCGATTCGCTGACGGTCATTGTACCGCCGCCATTAACGCCAATGGCAAGTTGAGCAAACGTTGTTTCGGGAACAGCCACGATAGTTGCAAGAAGCAACATACAGCGTACTGTACGGGAGAAACGATAAGGTTTCATAAGCACTCTCCTTATAATTTAGTAAAAGAATGTAGGGGGATAAGTTCTCAAATATCAAAAACAAGACGTACTTTGAATGCCAAGTTTTAGCACGACATAACATTCAAAATGGAATTGATTTATGCACAAAAGGATTTCATTCTTTAGCAAGTTTTAGCAAGCAATAGGCAATACGCAGAAATCTATTTGAAACAGAACTGCAAAAACGGCACAATACCTTATATGCACAAAGAGTAGCAAAAATAACGTTGCAAATGTAAGGCTTTTCCGACTTTTCCAAACAGTTTTTTTATGAAAATAAATTTTGGGTTAAAAGGAAAATCAGGAACTTTTTTCAATTATGTTGATTTTTGCACGAAGATTTGCTAGATTCTGCCTTGCATAGCTTATGCAGCAAATAGAAATATATTCGTTGTGTGTGTGATGCTTTACGACAGCAATGCGAGGTAAAGCGTTATCAATGAAGGAGATTATAGAAATGGGAGAGGTTACAACATGTGTCGTTCAATGTGTTTCTCGAAAACATCACAAATATCAAACGTGGAATCTACATTCGATGTCGGTGTGGCTCTATGTGTGTATTTTCCTCCCCCTGTTCCTTGCTGGATGCGCTTCCACAACGACCGTTTCTCGCCCCGATCCGCCGAATACCAACTCAAGCACAGGAGTTTCTGAATCCCCCCCATCCAACGTCCCCGCACCACGCAGCGCAGTAACGCCGCTTTCGCTGAACGACCAAGAAGCTCTCGAAATAGGGAAGCGTATTTGGCAAAACGAATGTAATGGCACGATTGACGGCTTAACCTCGTGGAATAAAAACGAAGAGTTTGCTTCGCTCGGCATCGGGCATTTTATCTGGTTTCCAAAAGGCTATAAAGGTCCGTTTGGCGAAGCATTTCCGCGCTTGGTGGATTATTTAATTGCCAATGACGCACCTGTTCCAAGCTGGTTGCGGGAGAATTTTCGTAAAGGAAATCGCGCGTGTCCATGGACTTCGCGTGAAGAATTTAATGCCGACCTCCAAAGTCCGAAAATGCAAGAACTACGCACAATGCTCGCCGAAACCGTCGGTCTTCAAGCCCGCATGATTGCTCGGCGCATGGAAAACTCACTCGCAAAAATTCTGGATGCTGTGCCAGATAAAGATGCCAAAGAACAGATTACAATGCAGTTCTACCGTGTCGCAGACGCGCCGCTTGGTTTGTACGCGCTCACGGACTATGTGAACTTCAAAGGCGAGGGAATATCAACGTCGGAGGCGTACAATCACGTCGGATGGGGATTGCGCCACGTCTTGGAGGCAATGCGCGGCACGGAACAAGGCAAAGCAGCTATTGTTGAATTTGCCCAAACCGCAGAACGCCTTCTTACCAACCGCGTAAAAAACTCCCCACCAGAGCGCAACGAGCAAACATGGCTTCAGAACTGGTCGCAGCGCGTGTGGTCGTACACGAAATAGCGTGTGGTTTATGGAACAGACGGGAGTATCTGTTCTACCGAAGCCTCATGAAATCTATCTCTTTTGTGGTAGCGCGTAACATTTTTGTTTGCGCTGTTTTGATTGAATCACAACCCTTTTCTCTATCTATTTTTTAAGAGGCTGAATTATGAATATATCTGTACAACGCTCTCGGCGTGTACGTTGGTTGTTTTCTGCTTTTGCATTAGCAATGCTCATTGCACTTGGCAATGTTGTGATAACATTTGCTCAACCACGTACCGTTACAGGGAAAGTAACCTTCAAAGACACAAAATCTGCGCTGCCGGGCGTAAAAATCACGATTAAAGGCGTGAAGCGGGGCGGAGCGATTGCCAACAAAGACGGCGACTATCGTATCGAAGTGCCAGACGGCTCGGCGACGATTGTGTTTAACCTCATTGGGCATTTGTCCAAAGAAGTGAAAGTGGGCGACCAAACAACCATCAATGCGGAATTAGTTCTGGATGATGTGAAATTGGAAGAAATCATCGTTACTGCTCTTGGTATTGAGCAGCAGAAGCGTGCAGTGAACTATGCCGTGCAGGATGTAAAAGCGGGGGATATTGCGGAATCGCAGCAGCAAAATATTGTTAATGCCATACAAGGGCGCATTGCTGGTGTGCAGATAACCAATTCTGGTGGTGGTCCGGGCGGTTCGTCGAGCATTATCATTCGCGGTGGTAATTCGGTGGACTCTGACAATCAGCCACTGTTCATCATTGACGGTGTGCCGATGGATAATTCCACAACCACCGAAACTGGCGCAGGTACAAGCGGCTTAAATGGTCAATTAGCGCGAAGCGTTGCTAATTCTAATCGCGCGATAGATTTGAATCCCGATGACATTGAAAATATCAGCATTTTGAAAGGTCCCTCCGCAGCCGCGCTCTACGGCTCGCGTGCAGCAAACGGCGTGGTCTTGATTACCACGAAACGCGGTAAAGAAGGCTCGATGAATATTACTTACAATAATTCATTTTCCTACGATGTGGCAAATCGTTTGCCGAAAACACAATCTACCTACAAGCAAGGTTTGGACGGCTTTTACAATATCAATACGCGCCGCTCGTGGGGTCCGCGTTTTCAGGCAACAGATTCGATTTTTGAAAACCTTGATAACTTCTTTGTTCCCGCCTTTAGCATGACGCATAACGTGTCTGGCTCTGGTGCGAACGAAATGGCGAATTATTTTTTCAGCATCAATCGTACCGACCAAAATGGTATTGTGCCGCTAACGTTCTGGGATAGAACCTCGCTCCGTTTCAATGGGGGCGCGAAAGTGGCGGAAAACCTGCGTGTGCAAGGCTCGGTAACGTACACGAATTCTGGCGGCAATCGTGCGTTGCAAGGTCCTGGCTTGTTTACAAGCAATGGTGGATACTTGATTTCAATGCTGTACTGGCCCAAAAATGATAACATGAAAGATTGGAATAATCCTGACGGCTCGCGCCGCCGCTTGTTGCAATCAGATTTGGCGAATGATATTGATAATCCATACTTTACGCTCAATAAAAACAAAGTTGAGGACGATGTAAACCGCTTTATTGGTAATGTGCGCATTGTGTACGACCCGACGGACTGGCTGAATATCACCTACGTCGCTGGTGGCGACTTCACGCAAGAATCCAACCGCAGTGTTCGTGCGCCTGGCAACTCGCTTATCTCCAACGGTATTGCGCAAGAACCTGGTTCGATTTCTCAAAGCCAGAATTTTAATCGCATTCTGAATTCGCAATTACTTGTAACGTTTCGCAAAGAGCTGTTTGAGGGCTTTACTGCGGAATTGCTTTTGGGAAATTGGGTAGAAGCCTCGCGGAATTACCAGCTTGACTATTTTGGATTTGGCTTTATCAACCGTGATTTTACTAGCATCAATAACACTATCGTAACGGAAAACCGCTATGCCGAGCGTGTAACCGAAAAACGCTTGATTGGTGCTTTTGCGCAGCTCAATTTGAATTGGAACAACAAGCTCTTCCTGAGTGCGCGTGGGCGCAATGACTGGTCTTCCACATTACCAATTGCAAGCCGTTCATATTTTTATCCAGCCGTTGATATTGGCTACGTGTTGAGTGATGATTTGCCGAAAAACGATATTCTTTCCTATGCGAAATTGCGCTTTTCGCTTGCGCAAGTAGGTAAGGACGCGCGTCCGTACCGCACAGGAACAGTGCTAACCTCGAACACGTACATTGGTGGTGGTTTCCGCAACGACTTCTGGGCGGGCAATCCTGAACTGAAACCAGAAATCACGCAGGGAATTGAGCTTGGCGGCGACTTCCGTTTGTTCGATGGCGCGTTGAATATCGACGCGGCTGTGTATCAGCAAACCACGTACAATCAGCTTATCGCGCCACGTATCAGCCAAGCATCGGGCTACATTTTTGCCTATTTGAACGGCGGCACGGTGGAAAATCGCGGTTTGGAAATCGCACTGAGCGGTACGCCCGTGCGCACACCAGATGTGACCTGGAATTTTGGCGTGAATTTCACCAGTAATATCAACAAAGTAGTGGAATTGCCATCGGTCTTGCAGGAATTGAACCAGGCAGATGGTTCGCTGACCAACGTGGGTCGTGCGTCGTCCTTTCCAGGACAGCCGCTTCAAGCACTCAGCGTAACCGATTACGCTCGCAACCCGCAAGGGCGCATCATTATTGACTCTGCTTCTGGTTATCCCGCAACTCCAGCAAGCGGGGTTTTTGCGTATGGCGGTAATCGCCAAGCCGATGCAACCCTTGGCGTTACCAATTCCTTCACCTTTGGTGGCTTGACGTTTGCGTTTTTGTGGGATATTCGTTTTGGCGGCAAGGTCTTAAACGGCACGGAGTGGGATATGGTGCGCTCTGGCATGAGCCTGAACACGCTTGACCGCTACAAAGTAGCAGTATTGGACGGCGTTGTCCGCAATCGCGCCGTTACCGACCCGAACGCACCTGATGCGTGGGTAACAAACACGCGGCAAGTAGAATTAACCCAAAACTATTACGTGAATATCTTTGCTGCTGCTGGAACAAACTTTGTGGAAGATGGTTCGTGGGTGCGTTTGCGTTCAGTAAATCTTTCATATCGCTTTCCGCGTGATATCTTTGGGCAGGGCGTTGTCAAAGAATTAGAAATCTTCGCAATGGGACGGAATCTGCTGCTCTTTACGCGCTATTCAGGCATGGATCCTGAGGTCTCTGGCTCTGGTGCTGGCGTGTCGGGTGCTGGCACAAACGGCATGGATTACGGCGGTGTGCCTTCTACAATGGGCATAACGGCTGGCTTGAAGATTTCTTTCTAATTTATTTTTCGCATCATTCCACGAATACCAAATTGTACAATGTTATGAAACGATTATTCACACAATTCACGCTGTCCGCCGCATGGTTGCTGCTCTTTGGGCTTTTTATTGGATTTTCCCTTGGTCTTTCCTCGTGCGACAGCTTTTTGGATGTCAATACGAATCCAAATTTTCCTGAAGATGCTTCGCCGTCGGCAAAGCTCCCGAGTATCATTTCCAATGGTTTCCAGCAGCAATATGCTCTCAGCGTGCTAACAACGACGCACTTTACGCAGCACATTGCCAGCCGAGTATCAGGGAATTCGCTCGACCAATTTTTCCTTTCGCCCACAGCAAATCCCTTCAACGACACATACTTCCGTGCCGCAAGCAATATTCCTCCAATGATTGAGCGGGCGAATAAAGAACAGGCATGGCACTACGTCGGTGCAGGGAAAGTTCTCATGGCGGCATTGCTCTTTCATTTGACCGATATTTTTGGCAATATTCCGTATTCGGATGCCTTCAAAGGTGCCGTCAATTATTCTCCAAAATACGATACGCAGGAGCAGATTTATCAAGCAATGGACAAACTTTTGGACGAAGCAATCGTCGAGTTTCGCAAGACACAACCCGCGTCGGCAGTACGTTTCGACCGTAATGCGGATATTCTTTTTCAAGGAAATACCTCGCGTTGGATAAAGTTGGCGTTTGCCTTGAAGGCACGACAATACAACCACTTGACAAAAAAATCCACATACAGCGCGGCACGAGTGCTTACCGCGATTGATTCTGCGACGAGCAGTAACGCTGAAGATGCGCAGGTGCAGTTTACGAACATTCAGATTACGCAAACGAATTTTTTCTCGTTTAATCGCACCAACTATAATGCCCGCTCCTTTGGACGCTTTTTTATTCAAATGTTGGATGGCTCAAAACTTGGCTTCCGCGACCCGCGTTATGTCGTCATTGCGCCCGATACCGCTCGCTCGAAAGGTGTTGTCAATGGCTCTGGCGCGCCACTGTTGGGTATTACCAACGTAACAAGCATGGGCGATGGTGCGTCGGACTTCTACGGACGTTACGACAATACGCCACTCGCTGGCACAACAGCACCACGTCTTCCGGCAACAGGCACTGCGCCTGCGCTTGAAGGCTGGTACTCACGCTCGTTGGGTGTGCAAATGCTTGTTACAAACGCAGAAATGCGCTTTGTGGAAGCTGAAGCTGCATTCCGCTCTGGTAACCGCGACCGCGCCTTTGCTGCCTACACGGCAGGTATTACGGCACATTGCGATAAACTTGGCGTTCCACCGGCTGACCGCATGGTGTATTTGCGCAGTGCGGCTGTCGCGCAGAATGCGGCAGGGCTGACGTTGGCGAACATCATGCAGCAAAAGTATATCGCTCTCTTTCTGCATCCCGAAGCATGGGTAGATATGCGCCGTTTGGACTATAGTGCGGATGTGTATCCTGGATTTCAACCGCCGGTTGGCGTGAATGCACAGCTTATGGGACAGTACCCGCGTCGTTTCTTACCCGGTACACAGGAATTGCTGTACAACCGCACGAATGCATATGCTGAGTTGGGTACGCTGCCCGACCCACAGTACATTATTACGCCGATGTGGTGGGACAAACCATAATTCACTTTACCATTTTGACTTTTCATATCAAATTTTTATGAAACGCTCTCTCCTTGCCTCGCTCTGCGGAATACTGCTCGGCGGCGCACTCATACTCACGGTCAATGCTTGTACAACGGTGTATCCGTCGCCAGGACCGATAGTGATTAATAGCCAAGTTCCGCAGATAAACACAAACACCTGGACTGTTGCTACAACACAACGTGCTGGCGCGGTGATTTCATTGGAATTGCAATATTGGTCAGTTGTTCCTATCAAGGAAATACAGCTTTTACAAGCCATCGCTCGCACGCAAAGCGGCACAACTACGCGCGATACGACGCTTGTTTCCACACGCCCGTACCAACCAGCGTATTCTGCATCGAAACAATGCGATACGCTGCTTTTGACCTACACCGTTCCAGCACTGACGCGCTCAACGGGGCAGACCATCACTATCAATCCCATTGCGCGGATTGTAGTGGAGCAGGGAAATAAATCGCGCCCATTTCTAACGGGTGCTGGCTTTACGTGGAATCCATAAACTGTTAATTATCGAAAGACCAACGTACAGTTCGCTTCAAATACGGGCTGTACGTTTTTTTTTGGTAAAGTCGCCCAAGAAATTTTTCCATGATTTACGCCCGCGTTTTCGTATTTTGGAGAAACTTTCACGCAGTCTTTCTCGTCTTTATCAAGACTTTTCCACGCACCGTACACTCTCAAAGTATGAGCGACCAAGAATTACGCGACCTCGTAGCGGCAAATCATCTGGCATTGCAGCAACTCATCCAAGCCCAACGCGAAGACCGCGAACAGATGCAAGCCCAACGCAAAGAACTCGCAGAGCGATACGCCCGCGAGGATGCTGAACGCGCCCGTGAGGACGCGGAACGCGCAAAAGCTGAAGCTGAGCGTGCCAAAGCAGCCGAAGAATATCGCAAAGAGCAAGAACAAAAAGCCGAAGAATACCGCAAAGAACAAGACCGCAAAGACGAAGCCTTCAAGCAACAAATGGCAGAACTCGGCAAGCAAATTGGCGGCTTGGGGAATCGTTTTGGTTCGTTTACGGAATCCTTGATTTTGCCCTCAATGGCGCGTATTCTCTATGATGAATTTGGTGTGGACCACGTGAGCATCCGCACGAAATCCAAGCGCAACGGCGGTTCGCTGGAACTGGATGCCTTTGGGTACAGCAATGGCACAAAGAACGTTGCCTACGTGGTGGAAGTAAAAGCCAGCATCCGCAAGCGCGATGTGGAGCAGATTCTGGAGATATTATCAAAATTCCCACAGTATTTCACCGACCATGCAGAGAAGCATTTGTACGGCATCATTGCTGGCTTGGACGCTCCGGAAGATGTGCGAAAACTCATGGCTGAAGAGGGAATTTACTACGCCGACATTACCGATGATGTGTTTCAGATGGATACGCCTGAGGGGTTTCAGCCGCGTGATTTCTCACTTGTTCCAGCATAAGTTTGAACACAAGCTATTCTTGAAAACTCGGTAGTTATGCGGCTTTCAGGTTTTTGCCATCATAATTCATATTTCGGTCTTAATTTCAACGTGTGTGAATTCAATTCTTTCTTTTTCTACCACCATCACCAGGAGTGTGTAATGAAACCTTCTTTACACCATTTCCACAAGAGCTTGAAAATACAAGGGCTTCTGTGGATGATTTGTTTTATCGGTGTGTTCGCGGTTACTGCCTTTGCGCAGCCGAAAGCATACAAAATTTCGGGAACGGTCTCTGACGCAAAGGGGACACTTGGCGCAATCACGGTGCGCATTGACAAAACGCCCTTTGGTGCGGTTACTGACCGTCAGGGCGCGTATTCGCTGAATGCAAAACTTGAGCCTGGCAAATACACGGTTCTTGTGAGTGCCATCAATTACAAATCCTTCAAAAAAACACTGACGCTGGGCGACGAAACCGCGATTTTGCTTGATGTGAAGCTCTCGGAAGACGTTTCGCGCATGGATGAAGTCGTCGTAACGGGAACATCCGCCGCAAGCAGCCGCAAGACGCTTGGTAACTCGATTGGCGCGGTAAACGCAAAAGACGTGCAACTGACGGGCGCGAATGCTATTGATGCTGCTATGGCAGGCAAAATCGCAGGTGTACAGATTCAGCAAAATTCTGGTAATCCTGCTGGTGGCGTATCGGTGCGCCTTCGCGGTACAAACACCTTCTCGGGCAGCGCAGACCCGCTCTACATCGTGGACGGCGTGATTATCAACAACGATTCCCGCGAAGTTTTGGATTTGGGCGGCTACGCGCAAAATCGCCTTGTGGATATTAACCCCAACGACATTGAGCGTATCGAAGTGTTGAAAGGCGCGGCTGCGGCTGCCATCTACGGCGCACGGGCGAATAACGGCGTTGTGCAAATTTTCACCAAGCGCGGTTCTGCTGGCGCACCGACGGTTACGTTCTCAACTCGCATCAATACTGATGATTTACGCCAAAAAATTGCATGGAATCAAGAACCCTTGCGTCGCTTGGTGCGTGCTGGCAGACCAGATTCCGTTGTGGCAGTGGAAGATAACGGAATGCCCGTGCAACGCTATGACTTGCAAGACCAGATTTTCCGCCGTGCCTGGGGCATTGACAACTACATTTCCGTTGCGGGCGGTTCGCAAGGTACGAAATACTTTTTGTCGGCAAATCAAACCGCTAATGAAGGAATCGTGCGGGGAAGCAGCTTCAGCCGTGCAGGTGCGCGTTTGCGCGTAGAGCAGGTTTTAAGCGATAACTTGACCGCAACGCTGGGCGCGAATTACACGAACAGTTTTGCACGGGAAGTTCCGAATGGTGGCTTAAACGAGCCATATGGTGCGCTCACGGGCTTTATTTTTGCACAAAATAACATCAACCCGCGCCCAAGAGACGGTGTGTATCCGCAGCTCAGTCCGCCAAATATCGTTACTCGCACAAACCCGCTCGAAGCCATTGACCGATTTGATTTCACCAATAACACCAGCCGCTTTATCGGTGATTTCCAACTGAATTACACGCCAGTTCAGGGCTTGAGCATCAATTACACCTTAGGGTTTGATACCTATTCTCAAGTCGGTAGTGCGCTTATTCCGAGAAATACGACCACACCTAGTTATCCAGGCGGACTTGGGCGGCGCGGCTCCTACAATGTTGCGCAAGTGAATAACGACATCAATATCGTTTATGCGGCGGATATTGGCGAGAGCATCAAAACCACCACGCAACTTGGCGGCACGATGCAATATGAACGCCGAGATTTGCTGCGTGTGCAATCCGAACAGCTTAGTCCTGTAACATCAGTTGCTTCGAGCGGGGCAATCGGGCAAAATCTGCTTGATAGCCGTGAAGAACTCGCACTCTACGGCGCGTTTGTGCAGGAAAGTATTGATATTAACGGGATGTTTTTCCTCACGGGTGCACTTCGCATGGATGCGTCGTCGGTGTTTGGTCCCGAAAATCGCTTCCAGTTTTTCCCCAAAGTGAGTGCTTCCGCGCTGCTTTCGGAGTTTTGGAAAGAAAGCGAATTAGCAAAAATTATCTCGGTAGCAAAATTGCGTGGCGCGTGGGGACAATCTGGCGGACTTACTGCTATCGGACCCTACACTCGCTTTACCAACTACGCACCAGTGAATTATTCAGGCATTCCAGGCTTGATTGTACCAACACAACTCGGCTCTACCGCCGTGCGTCCTGAACGTCAGACGGAATTAGAAGTGGGCGCGGATTTGGCATTTTTGGAAGACCGTATCGGCGTTGAGTTCAGCTATTATGATAAAGTTACAACCGATTTGTTGCTGAATCGCAGCGTTGCTCCGACTACGGGCTTTACGAATTTTCTCACGAACGTTGGGACGCTGACCAGTCGTGGAATTGAGCTATTGGTGCGGGCAGTACCTGTTCAAACCGAAGATTTTAAGTGGTCTATCACGGGCATTTACAACCAAAACCGCAGCGTTATCAACGGCGTAGAAGGCGGATTCTTGCAAATTGCTGATGGTTTTGGGCAAGTTGCCGTTGTGAATGGTCAGCAACTCGGCGTATTCCGTACCTTTTACGGTGCGCGGAAGCCTGACGGCACGTATTTACTCAACGCAGCAGGCTTTCCACAGCGCGAGCGTGGTACTATCAATGCAGATGGCACAGTAACTGTTGGTCGTGATGCTGCTGGTCAGCCGTCAGGAGTGCAGTTACAGAAAGTCGTTGGCGACCCAAACCCTGATTTTACCTTGTCCTTCATCAATGAGTTTACGCTGGGCAAATTGTCGTTGCGTGTTCAAGTGGATGGAATGTACGGTCAGGATGTGTTCAACTTTACACGCCGCGTTGGTGTGAGCCAGAACTACGGCGGTTTGGCGGAGTATGGCGTAGAGTTGCGTGATAACTTCCCAACGCGCCGCGATGGTGGCTTGCCGCTTGGCTGGAATCAAGCATTGTTCGGACTCTTGGGCGATTTTGTGGAAGATGGTTCATTTACACGTTTACGTGAAGTTGCGGTGTCGTATGAAATCATTCCCGAAAACTTTATGAGCATTCGTTCGGCGCGACTCACCTTAGCTGGGCGCAATCTCTTTGTGCTTACACGGTATTCTGGCTGGGACCCTGAAGTAAATACGGGCGGTCAGCGTGCAGCAGTGCGTGGCTTTGATTTTGTTGAAGTACCGCTTCCACGCAGTTTCAGTTTTGGTTTGCAGCTTACGTTCTAACGGCATCCGTTCACGACATCCGTTCAATGATTACTCACTTCATTTATTTTTCAATTATGAAATCTCTTCTTTCAATTCGTTCAGCAATGGCAACGGGAATCTGCGCGATAAGCCTGATACTCTCAAGTTGCTCGCTGGACTATGCTAATCCCAACGCTGCAACGGAAGCCCAAGTACTCAGCACACGAGAAGGATTGCTGGGTTTGGCAATCGGAATGCAGCAGTTTTATGCCGCAAATGGCACGGGTGTATTGGAATCGTACATCACCCGTAGTGGCGTAACGGCGCGGGAACTCGTCGTTACCACAACGTTTCAAAATCCCTTAGACTTGGAAGTAGGCGGTCCCGCATTTCCGACCGAGAACGGCGATATTCTTGCGATTTGGCAACGCTCGTACCGCGTTATCGGTATGGCAGATAATATCATCGCTAATGTTCCCAAATTGACCGATGTGCAGCTTCCACCGGCAGTACGCTCTGGTACTCTTGCGTTGGCTTCGCTGTACAAAGCAATGTGTTTGGGGCATTTGGTGATGTATTTTGAGCAAGCACCCATTGCCGTTGGAACATTAGCTGCACCTGCGACATTCCGCAATCGGGCGGATGTTTTGGCGGAAGCACTTCGTTTGTTGGACGATGCGGCGCGGCAAATTGCGACAACACCGCCCAACCCAGAATTTACCAATACTGTTCTTGCTCGCGGAGTAAATCTTAGCACGACCATCCAAGCGATGCGAGCGCGATTTTTGCTCATGGCGGGACGCAATGCCGATGCGATTCAAGCGGCAACGGCTATTCCTCAAGCGGCAGCATCGGTATCAAATTTCACCTTCGATGCGCAGCAAAATCGCAATCCGATTTTCTTGTCCATCGTTCAAGCAGGCAGCAGTTACGCACCGCGTGATTTCTTCGGTGTGGCGGGTCTTGATACCAACGACCAACGCTTGCGATTCTTTATGAGTCCGAATGCTCGCGTGGGCAATGCGTCGCGCTTAGGTGCAGATAATTTAGTCGTACCGTTCTTTGCAACAGTGGATGCGTCAATTCCCGTCTTTCGTTTAGGAGAAATGCTCTTGATTCGCGCAGAAGCAAATGCACGGCTTGGGAATTTGGCAACCGCTATTGAGGATATTAACCGCATTCGCACAAAAATTCGCACGGCAGACCCGCATGGAATCGGAGCTGCATTGCCCGCATATTCTGGTGCGATGACAGCAGAAGCGGTCTTAAACGAAATTTACGCTCAACGCTGCGTGGAGTTGTACCTAACGGGTATGCGCATGGAAGATGCTCGCCGTTTTGGTCGTCCTGCACCGCCAACTGTGCCTGTTTTCACCTCAGAACGGAATCGGAATTTTTATCCGTATCCTTCGCTGGAACGAGATAACAACCGCACAAATACACCGCCAGACCCAGCACTGTAATTTGTAAGCAAATTTGTAAGCAAATACGTTCAAAACCCGCATGAATGCTTTCTTTTGTAGCATTTATGCGGGTTTTCTGTTATTGGCAAGGATTAGCCTTTGCAAAACCACCGACGAAGTGCTATTTTACGAGAGAAAACTTACGAAAGCAAGCAACACATTTTCCCACCAAAACACACACGGAAACCGCATGGAGACGCTCCTTTCCGAAGACCAGTTTCCTGATGTCAGCACCCTTATCACAGAGGACGACGAGCCAGTGGATAACATCGTTTCTGAGAAGCAACAACGCCTTCTCACCGAAACGCTCAATGCCGCATGGAATGGCAATGGGCGACCCTTTTTTGTTGCCGCAAATGTCGGTGTGTTTTATGCCATTTACGAGCCAGCGATTGTGCCGGACGTGTTCCTCAGCATGGACGTTCCGCCACGTGAGGAATGGACAAACAAAGACCGCAAAGCGTACTTTTGCTGGGAATTTGGCAAGCCGCCAGAATTAGCGATTGAAATTGTTTCCAATCGCAAAGGCGGCGAAATGGAGCGCAAAATGAAGGACTACGCCCGCGCTGGAGTCTGGTACTACGTCGTGTTCGACCCAGCAGGAGAACTCAAAAAGAGCATGGACGGCGAAAAAGTACGCTTCTACGAACTGCATCACGGCTCGTACACGCAGATGGGCGACTTTTGGCTAGAATCGCTTGGGCTAGGGCTGCGGCTCTGGGAAGGCGAATACGAAGGCTGGAACGCCACATGGCTGCGCTGGTGCGACGAGCGAGGGAATCTTCTGCCAACAGGGAAGGAATTAGCAGCGCAAGAAAAGGCACGTGCAGACGCAGCAGAGACAAAAATGGCGGCAATGGCAGAAAAACTCCGCGCACTCGGCTTCGACCCAGATGCAGCGTAAAAATGCAACAATGAATTCAACCATTTTCAAGGACGATGAACGATGACTGAAACACTCACACTCCCGTATTCATCAGCTCTGGAGAGCGGTGCAAGAGCTATGACCGTTGCCGAGTTTCGCGCAATGGAGTTTGATGACGATGACCCATTTTACTACGAACTTATTGAAGGCGAAGTGGTGAGAAAGCTCACACCAAACCCTTTTCATCAGCGCGCTTCAGGTAATCTTTCCCGTGCCTTGCATGCGTGTGTTGTTGCTCAAAATTTAGGCGAAATATTTTACGCGCCAATAGATGTATTTTTGGATGAGCGCAATCTCTTTCAGCCAGACATACTGTATTTATCTAATGACCGCAAGAATTTGGTAACACTAGACGGCATCATGGGCGCACCAAATCTTGTTGTGGAGATTGTCAGCCCAAGCACAGTGAAGCGGGACAGAGGCGGGAAGATGAGTGTGTATGAGCGTTTTGGGGTGTTGGAATACTGGATTGTGGATATTCGCACACGCTCGGTGGAAGTCTATGTGAACACAAAAGAAGGGGACAGGTACGACTACTTCTTGCAGGAAGTCTATGTTGCCGATGAGCGTAATCCTGCAAGTCCTGTTGTGGTGCGGTCGTTGGTGTTGCCAATGCTGGAATTGCCGTTAGAATCGGTCTTTGAA
Source organism: Ignavibacteria bacterium (assembly GCA_013298775.1). GTDB lineage: Bacteria > Bacteroidota > Ignavibacteria > Kapaibacteriales > UBA4661 > PH2015. Next base: position 114,504 of record JAAFIV010000010.1, read on the forward strand.
GGTGTGTAAATTTATCCGAAATCTTATGGAATCTCCACTATGCAATTTGCACATCAACAGCAAGGAAACAAGCCAAAACGCGCCTTGCAAACCCTCCTTCAGCCAATAGAGCGATTTATCCACAACGAAACCTCAAGCGGTTTACTCTTGCTTGCGTGTAGCGTCGTTGCTCTTGTTTGGGCAAATTCTGCTGGATGGGAACATTACCTGCATTTCTGGGAAACGCCCATTTCCTTCGGTCTTGGAAATTCAACGCTTTCAAAGCCGCTTCATCACTGGATAAACGATGGTTTGATGGTGATTTTCTTTTTCGTGGTCGGCTTGGAAATCAAAAGGGAATTGCTCGTTGGGGAATTATCCAGCATGAAAAAGGCGGCATTGCCCGTCATTGCTGCTCTGGGCGGGATGATTGTCCCTGCGAGTATGTATGCGGCTTTCAACGCAGGTGGGCGCGGCGCAGCAGGTTGGGGAATCCCGATGGCAACAGATATTGCTTTCGCGCTTGGCGTGGTCGCGCTTATGGGCAGCCGCGTACCATTTGTTCTGAAAGTGTTTTTGACCGCGCTTGCCATTGCCGATGACCTTGGTGCGGTGCTGGTGATTGCGCTTTTTTACACAAGTTCAATCAATCTATCAATGCTGGGAGCGGCGGCGGTATTAACCATAGTTGCCTTTATTGGCAATAGCTTAGGCATTCGCGGAATTTGGTTTTACCTTGTTATTGGCGTACTGTTGTGGTGGTGCGTGATGCAGTCTGGCATTCACGCTACGATTGCGGGCGTGGTCTTGGCAATGGCAGTACCAGCCAAAGAGCGCATCAATGCGGAGGAATTTGTCCACGAAGCGGAAGACTTGGTACGAAACTTTGCCTACGAAACCCGCGAAAAAACAAGCGTTCTGGCGAATCAAGCGGCGCAAAGTGCGGTAAAACAGCTTGAAGTGGCATGCGAAGAGGTGCAAACGCCGCTTTCGCGCTTTGAGACGAATCTCCATACGAGCGTTGCATTTGTCATTATGCCGCTTTTCGCGCTTGCCAATGCGGGCGTTCACGTGGCGGGCGAGGGTGCTGGCGCGGCATTTTTGAGCGCAACGTCGCTTGGCATTGCATTCGGGTTATTTGTCGGGAAACCGCTTGGTATCGTTCTTTTTACGTGGCTCGCCTGTAAACTCAACTTTGCAGCACTGCCAGAGAATGTCTCATGGCGAGAACTTATTGCGATTTCCTGTTTGGGCGGAATTGGTTTTACGATGTCGCTCTTTGTGGAAAATCTTGCCTTTGCAAATAATCCTGCACTTGAGACAAGCGCGAAGCTCGGAATTTTTTGCGGTTCAATTATATCTGGATTCTTAGGATTCGCACTGTTCAGAATTCGTTCAGCCTCGCCTCAAAATTCACCGTAAAACATTGAAAAGAATGAAGATTATGTAAAGTGATGCGCATACAACGAAAAATTATTCAAAAATTTCACAGAAAAAATTTGGAAAACAATAATCTTCCCCGTATTTTTGAAGTCTTGTTTAGATATGCTTAACAGCATCGCAGTAACAAATGCACTTGCAGAAGTGGCGGAATGGCAGACGCGCTGGACTCAAAATCCTGTGGGCTCTAAACCCGTGTGGGTTCGACTCCCACCTTCTGTACAGTAAATAAAAACAGCTCATAACTCTACACGTTATGAGCTGTTTTTATTTTGCACCCTTCACATTTCTACCTACTTCTTCAAGACAAGCCCAAATGAAGCACCCTCTCCCAATCCTTCTGCTTATTGCGTTCATAGCATCTCATCAATTGCATCCAAGCTCCTCTGCATCTTTCCAGCAAAAACCGAAGTATAAAACCGTGATATTTGTTTGCGAGCATGGTGTCGCAAAAAGCATCATTGCCGCTTCATATTTCAACAAGATAGCCAAAGAACAAAAACTCCCCTTTCGCGCCATTGCACGAAGCACCGCGCCTCAAGATTCACTCATGCAAAGCGTAATTGAAGGCTTGCGCCGCGACAACCTCCCACCACCCACACACGTAGCACCCAAACTCACTCAAACTGAGTTCGACGTAGCAAAAAGAGCGGTCTTTTTCTGCCCGTTACCCACTTCGTATTTTTCACGGTCATCAACGCGAGAATGGAACGACATTCCACCTGTAAGCCAGCAATATCAAGCTGCGCGGGATAGCATTGTGGTGAAAATTCGTATATTGTTGGATGAGTTAGCACGCGAATAGCGTATTATTTTATTGCGATGCCCATCTGCTTTTGATTGCAGAAAAAGATAGCGAAACGAAACGCTGCGGAAGCGACCGATACTCCCGAAGCCGCACCAGTGCTAAAAGAACTTGCGCTGTAAGAATGGCGTTTGCAAAGAGCGCAGACAACCCCTATTTGCGCCATGTACTAAAACTCTCAAGAGATTGAGCTTTAAAAACAACAAACGGAACGCGTCCACCCCCCGATAGAACAAGTTCCGTTTGTTGCAATTTCTAGGTCTATTTCACCGACGATTTCTACTTTACAATAATGCTAATTCTGTGCCAAATTCTCCGCTCCATCCGAAGCCCCACCTATTTCGCTGCCTTGCCCCTGCGCCCAATTCTGCGGCAAATGAATTGGCTCAAAATGCGATGGTGCTTGTGGTTGGTGTACGTGGAGCGTTGCCTGTTGTTGAGCGGTTAGTGTTTGCAATTCAACAAATTCAACACGTGAGATTGCTCCTCGCTGAAAAGAGGTACGTGCGTTTGCCCAAGCCGCCTCGCGCTGGGTTTCCGCGCCTACCCCAGACGACGACGCTGACGAAAAGCGGCGCGTTTGCATGATAAGTGCAATTCTTGCCCGCATCGCATCGGCATTTGTGCGAAGGTCTTCAAGCCGCGTATTGCCGATAACTCCTGCATTTGCGCTACTTGCGCTTGATTCTGCTTCGGCACCATTACCTTCATCCTCGTTGTCCATATCTGCCGCAAAGAACATTCCTTTCTCTTCGCTTTGCTCTTCACTTTTCCCTTCACTACTTCCGAGTGAGTTTTTATCTCGAATATGCTTCGCATCCAATTCCAAACGCGCTTTTGCAGCCGTGAGCGATACGCTCGCAAGCGAGGTTTGACGGCGCATTCGGGCATCCGCTTTTTCGTCGTGCAGAAGCGTTTCGCTCATTGTTTCAAACCCTTGCTCTAAGGCGTGCTGAAGCTCGCGTTGCATCGGCACAATCGCCGCAAGACTGATAACGCGCATACTTGCGTTGTTTTGCTGCATTTCTTCTTCTCGGCGAAGCACTTCATTCTTTTCTACCGCCAAACGCGCTATGTCATTCAGTGTATGAGACTTTGTACGATTCACCTGAGAAACACTTGCCGTATGCGTTTCTACTGGATTTACCGCACTCACCTCTGTAAACGGCGTACCACGCATATCCTCTGGTGTCGAGACGATAACCTTTGCCAAGAGCGATTTCCAAAAGCCCTGTTTTTCTGCGCCCCGTTCTTCTGCGCTCGCGCCAGCTTTGTGCAATTCACCCATCCCTACATTCCCTTTTGGTGCGTGCATCTTTCCCGACTGTAACGCACCCTCGCCCAAACTAAACATAAACCATGCAAGAACACCCGCCAGAGCAACAGCGAAGCCTTTACGAGCGTTATTCCGCACAAAAGCCCGCGACTGCTCGGCAAAGGAAACATGCGTCGCAAATGCCTGTTCATTAGCAATTTGCCGCAGAGCGTGTGTGCGGAAATGCGTGCGCAAATCCTCGCGTTCTGGAAAATGCTTCGCAAAGGATTCCGAAAGGACGCTTGCTGGAATGCCGAGAAATGTCGCATATTCTGGCAAAAACGTGTTCATATACGAGTTTGGAAACCGCTCATATTGGTCGGTTTCCATAGCGTGCAAAGCGGATTCACGAATTTTGCAAACGAGCTTCACGTCCGAGAGCGAGAGTTTACGCTCTTCGCGAGCGAGACGGAGCAACGTGCCGGGAGTGTACATAGCGGAATAGGATGTGGTTTGCATGGCGTTATTCCTTGTGTTCTGAGATTGTATATCGTGTTGTTTCGGTATTGATAGCACTGTAAAAACAATGCTTGTGTATGTCCAAAGATAGTGCAATTTTTGTACCAAAATCAAACGAAAAATAGCCCGCAAACCCGCATAAAACCTCAATTTCCCAAGAATTTACTTTCACCAATTTCACTCAATAATTTGAGTTTTAATACGCTTACCCGCAATGAATACAAGTACATTCTCAATAAAAAAAATTCCGCATTATGTCCGTGTAGTCTGGCATCGGGTTGTCCGCCCTCGGTGGTGGAATTTCTTCCATGAAGAGCGCGTCCGCACTCGCCCTCAAGCCGACTTCCCTACTCGCGCACACCCCTTATTTTTCAACAGCAACGAGTATTCATTACAGAGAACGCTTCTACGCTCGCTCCTTTCCGATGCAGAAATACAGCAGCAAGCGCGAGAGGCTCGCGAACACCATTTCACATTCTTTTCCAATGCGTTACGAGCGCACGGTGAACAGATTGACTGGCACAAAGATTACGCGAGTGCTGCCAAATGGGATTCCTCGAAAGCCGCATCAGAACTAGACTTTGTGCAGTCCGTGAACCGAAGCGATGTGAAATATGTGTGGGATTTGAATAGATGCCAGTGGTTTACATGGCTCGGAATGGCGTACTTGCTTGAAAAAGAAGAATATAAAGCACGTACATCTAAAGAATTATTACAAAGCCCAAACGTACAAGCATTCATGCGAGATGTGGAATCGTGGCAGGCAGCAAACCCGCTCGGAATGGGTATAAACTGGGCAATGCCGATGGAAGTTGCGATTCGTGCCACAAACTGGATTGTTGCGGCGAGCTTTTTTTATGAAGCAGAAGAAACGACTGAAGAATTTTGGCAAGGATTTATACGGTCTCTGTGGCAGCACGGCGAGTTTTTATCCTACAATTTGGAATTTGTACGCAACAACGCAAACCACTTCATGTCCAACGCGATGGGCTTGGTGGTGATTGGCGCATTCTTTATGCAGCAGAACGATAAAGCATTGAAAAATAAAGGCAAAAACTGGTTTCAACGCGGCAAACGCTTTATGGAACGAGAAATTATGCGGCAGTTTTATGTGGATGGCGTAAATTATGAAAAATCAACGTCGTATCACCGCTTCGTTGTTGAGATGTGTACGCTCGCATTTGTGGCAGCAGAGCGCGTCCAACAGCCCTTCAACAGCGTTTGTTTTCAACGCCTACGGCAATCCTTTGAATATATTCTCACCTATTCCCGCGCAGACGGCTCTGCGCCTCGCTTTGGCGATACGGATAATGGCAGAGTTCTGCGTTACGTAGCTTCTGAGGATTACAACAATCACTTGAAAAACCTAGACTTCGAGTACGTCTTTTTCGGCAATACTATCGTTCCAAAAGAAAGCAGGATAAATTCTTCATTTTCAACGCACTTTCCGCATGGAAACTACGTTATTTGGCGAGATAAAAACACGCACTTCATGGCGGACATTGGCGATTACGGCATGAATGGCTGGGGCGGGCATGGACACAATGATTGTTTATCGTTTGAGCTGTGGGTACAAGGAGAAAGTGTCCTCATTGATAGCGGAACAGGCTGCTACACCAGTAATACCGAGCTTCGCAATGCCCTTCGCTCCACCAAAGCGCATAATACCGTCATGCTCGAAAACGCTGAACAGACCGAGTACGCTGGCTTGTGGCGCATCAAGCAGGATGAACTTTCCCCTGCTCTTGTGCAACACATCGCCTCAGAGCAAGGTTTTACGCTGTGCGCAGAGCATTCTGGCTATCTCGTACGCTTTGGCGTGAAGCATCGGCGGACGTGGCAGTTTGAATCAACCACGATGGAAGCAGATGCGCGACGAGGAAAACTTCGTATCAAGGATGAGTTTATTGCGGGAGAACACCGCCAAAGGCAAGAACTGAAGCGGTCTTCAGGCGAGGTGAGTTTTATCTTGTCCGATGAGTGCGAATGCGAGCAAATCTCCCCAACCGAGATTCTCTGCCGCTTTCAAACAATGACCTGCACAATAAGCAACGAAGCGGGTTTACAGAGTGAACGCCGTCCAATTTCCCTTTTTTACGGCGATGTCCGCGAAGGATGGCGTATTTTCGCACCGTGCAGCACAGAAACAGTGAGCGAGACGGTTATAGAATGGTAATAGCAATGGCAACAGCAGTCCTGCTCACATCGCAGCAACCGCCTCTTCTACGCGCTTTTTTATTGCTTTCAAAATAGCGACTATCTGGAAAATATCATCCTGTGTTGCTACAAACGCATCACTTACCGCATAGTTGCTGTCTTCCAGCACAATAAAAAACCAATTTCGCCCAACAATATAGCAGCCGTACATTGGTTCTTCGTTGCCGTTCAGTGTGCGTGCGGCGAGCATTTCCACTAGCACTTGCGCTAACGGGTCGTTCGCGCTGCCACGCTCTTTTTTGTATTCGTGCAGGAAAAAGAACGGACGACGAGGTTCAACGCGCCCTGTGGCAATCATAAAATCCACCACACCACCAACACGGACAGGTTGCTCGGTCTCGGCGTTGATGACTGCTTCTAACCTGCGCTGCGTGAAGGCACGAAAGCTGCGTTGGTCGAAATCAATAATTTGCATGAGCGGACCAAGAAATTTGAATTTGAGTTCGTCTTCATTCCATGCAATTACATTATCGGCAAGAAATCGGGATAGCCGCTCAATCTGCGATTTCTCTAGCGCATCGCCACTGTACGGGCTGGACAACCACTCTTGAAGCACGGCACTGTGAGGGATTTGGTTCAATCCAAGCTCAAGAGAGGCAGTATCTTCATTCCACGAAGCAAAGGGGCGAAGCGGCAGTTTGGGAGTTTTCGTTTTCATTGGACTTTGAAGGAAATAATCAGAAATGCGCGTACCACGCTTACATCGCAGCAACAGCCTCTTCTACGCGCTTTTTCATAGCTTTCAAAATTGCCACTATCTGGAAAATATCATCCTGCGTTGCATCAAATGTATTGCTTACCGCATAGTTGCTGCCTTCCAGCACAATAAAAAACCAATTGCGCCCAACGATATAGCAGCCGTACATTGGCTCATTATCGCCCTTACCGTTCAGTGTGCGTGCGGCAATCATTTCCACCAGCACTTGCCCAAGCGGGTCGTTGTCGCCACCACGCTCTTTTTTGTACTCATGCAGGAAAAAAAATGGATGACGAGGTTCGACGCGCCCTGTGGCAATCATAAAATCCACCACACCACCAACGCGGACAGGCTTTTCCGTCTCGGCGTTGATGATTGCCTCCAATTTTCGCTGCGTGAAAGCACGGAAGCGGCGTTCATCAAAATTGATGATGCGCATAAGCGGACCGAGAAATTTGAATTTGAGTTCGTCTTCATTCCAAAACTCTACGTTGTCAAACAAAAATTCTTTCAGCAGCGAGACAGCTTCCGTCTCAGTTTTCGACAATGTATTCTCTGCCTTCAGCCATGCCATAAGCAGTGGCGAAGTACGTGTGCGCTGCATCGTGAATTCGCGGTCAATATCGTCCACATTCCACGAAGCAAAAGAGCGAAGCGGTAATTTTGGGGTTTTCGTTTTCATAAGATTTGAGGGGATAAAAAGACGTGAAGACCAGTTCCACACACAAATATACGAAAAATTCACGCGCTCTGTCTGCTGTTCCTAAAACGTCCCGCCAAAGCTCAGACCGCCCCAAGGAAAGCCCGTCGCCAGCACACCTGGCACAGCAACGAAAAACGGCGTAAAGGCAGCACGAAAGCTAAATCCGCCCTCTTTTGGTTGAAAGCGATACGCAGCCAAAAGCTGTCCACCCGCACCGTTGAGCGAAGTAAAAGTATATCCTGCGTTGCTAATATCCACCGTGAGTGAGCCAATCAAAACGGTAATCCCGCCGCCAAGCTCGATATGGTGCGGGCTTTCGGGAAAATTGATGACATACGCGCTGGTAATGGGAATGGTTGTCAGCGAGAGTTTTGTGAGCGTTGCTACACCTGCATCTAAATTGCTAATTGTTGGGTTAAAAGCACTTACGCCTACGCGCACCGCCCACGTTGGCGAAATGAGGCGGTCGTAATTGATGGAATATAACCCGCCGCTTCCCAATGCTTCTACGTAAACAAAATTCTTTGCCGTTCTCTCAAAGTCGCTTGATTGCTGGGCTTGCTGAATTTCTTGTGCTTTCGCGCTTGCAATGGCGCAAATTATTACGCACAACACAAGAAAAATATGCCATAATTGCTTACAAATACTAGACATAACTCCTCCTTGAATGATTAAATTTTCGTACTTGGTCAAACGTTATTCGCAAACGTGGAAATAACGATATTTTGTAATTAGTCAGGTACTTATCTCGTCGGGCGGCTGTTATCACAAGCACAGTAGCCGTCCGGCGAGTGCTGTACAAGCGACGCACCCCCGCCGGACGGCGGCGTTTCTACAGCCCTTAGCCGCCCGACGGGAAGACCTGACCAATAACGATATTTTCACGCAAGCACCACCGAAAGCCCTTGAAACCGCTCAAATGCCACGAGTGATTCCGCCATATCCGCCGCAGAAAGGCTTGATTTCGCCTCAAAAAAGTGCGGTTCAATCACAAGCGTATTTTTCCGTGCAGTACGCTTCCAAACCCCGACAACACGACCATTTACAACAATCATCGGCTTAAAAATACCGTTTTTCGTGATTGCTTCGCTGTGGAAACGCGCCTCAAAGACGGCAGTTCGGTCTTTGTAGCTCACGCAGTATTCATCGAAGGCGGGCAGAAAAAGGATGTTCTTCCCTCGCTTTGGTTCTGTAAAATTCGACAAAAGTTGTTGTATTTCAACATTATTTGGCATCCAATACGTTTTTCCCTCAATGTCGCACTGATGCAGCTTTTCGGAAATGCTCTTCAATCCCACACGAGCATCGGGCATCGGCAGACCCGACCACCAGTGGAAGTCCTGAAGCGTTGCGGGCGCGTGGCTCAGGAAATAACGTTCCGCTAGCACCGACAGTGCTTCCTCACGGGAGAATGTTACTCCTTTGTGCGGTACTTTTTCATCCAACAGCGCGTAGGTTTGGTTATTGCCGCGCGGTGTGCCGTTGCAGACAATCGCGTCGGTTTCGGCGTTCATCATAAAAAGAACGGCGCGGCTGGAATTGGTCGCGATTCCTTGCTGCTCCAGCGATTGCATCACTTCTTCCCGCGTGAGATGCTTTCCACCTTCGAGTGCTTTCACAATCGCATCATTCGCGCGGGCGTACAAGGCAGCATCCATGCTGTGTGTGCGCTCGTGCGATGCAAAAGCGGCTTTGATATGCTTTCCTGTTAAGGCTTGCATCCAGCGCACATCCTCGCCTGCGACAATATGCCACGTGGGGCGCATCACGTGCGTACGCACGAGCGCACCACTCTCCAACGCCGCTTCAACACTTGCTTTTGTGGTTGCGGGCAGACGCACACCGATTGCCCAATGCACCATATCTGCGTCCTGCGCTTGCAATGCGCCCATTGCAGAAGCAAGCATTGACGGGCTTTGGGGAATATTTTGCTGCGTGAGATATTGAAAATGCAAGCGCAGCGCGGGAATATCGGCGAGTGTGAATGTCATGGCAATTCCTGAATTTGTCGAAAAATATTTCGTAAAAATAGCTTCCGATGAAGCGAGCAAGCACCATATTTAACAATGGCTTCACGATGCTCTTTTGTTGCATATCCCTTATGTTTGGCAAAATTATAGCTCGGAAAGTTTAAATGTGCTACATCGCGCATATACGCATCTCGCGCTACCTTCGCAACAATGGAAGCCGCAGAAATACAGGGATAAATTGCATCTCCCCGCACAATCGTTTGCGCATCAAACAAAAACTCGGTTGAATGGAAGTAGTTTCCATCCACTAAAATTTTAATATTATTGCTTTGTGCAATAGCGTCATTATATTGAAGAAGCTGATGCAATGCGGTGTGCATTGCATTCATCGTTGCTTGTAAAACATTTATTTTGGCAATCGTTTCTACGCTGGCAATGCCCATTCCCACCATTGCCTCAGCACTGATGCGCTCGGCAAGGCGTTCGCGTTGGCGCGGAGAAAGTTTTTTGGAATCGCGCAGCCCGCTTGTATCAAAACCTTCGGGCAGTATCACCGCCGCCGCGTAGAGTGGTCCCGCCAAGCAACCACGCCCGACCTCATCTACCCCGATAAGAATTTTTTGCTCTCTGTCTTTCTTTGCCACAATACGATGGAATGAGGGTTGTAAACAGAAAGTGAGACTTTCAATAATCATTGAAAGTCTCACTATTACTTGTGTTTAGGCAATATTTTTTACGAGCCAATCAAGGAGAAAAACTCGCGGCGCAAGGTTTCATCCCGCTCCAAGCGTCCGCGCACTGCTGTGGTAATCATCAAGGCTTTTTCTTCTTCGCTGTTCACGCCGCGAGCAATCATGCAGTAGTGGCGCGATTTAATCACCACACCGATTGCTTTTGGCTTTAACACAGTATTCAGATATTCCGCAATCTGCTCGCCCAATTCTTCCTGAATCTGCCCGCGACGCGAGAACCAATCAGCAATGCGTGTGAGCTTGGACAAACCAATCACCGATTCGCCAGGAATGTAGCCAATCGTGCAGGTGCCGGAAATTGTTTGCCAATGGTGCGAACAGACCGACATCACGCCAATTCCCTTGCTTATCACGAGTTCATCCACCTGTTTGCGATTCGGGAAGACTGTGACCTTCGGAGCGGCTTCGTATCTACCTTTGAAGATTTCATCAATCCACATTTTTGCCAGACGATTCGGCGTATCACGCGAGTTCGGGTCGTTGCGGTCAATACGCAAAATATCGAATAATTCTTGTACTTTTTGCTCTGCAAGCCGCTTCATTTCTTCGCGCTCGTAGGCAGTTAGGACGGTGTTTCCGTTGGCATCGAAGAGCTTGTAGCCAAGCGAACTCATGCTCGGCAAAGCTGGCAGACTCTCGCTGCGCGGTATGGAAACGTGGTCAGTATCTATTTCGTTGTCGTCAGAAAAACCAAAGACGGGAGGCTCCAAAAGAGCAATCTCGTCGTGGTTGTGGTCGTCGTGGTCATGTTCACACGTGCCTTTTTGTGCCGTGCCGTTGCTGCTTCCGTTAGTATTGCGATGAAAGCCATTCAAACCGTTCATTTTACTCATTGTTCAGTTCCTTTCGTTGCGGGGGTAATTGCTTTGGTGTCGTGCGCGTTATGGTGAAGTGATTATAGTCTCAGCACGGGTGGTAAATGCTGTGTTTCGGGCAATGTTGGTGCAATCGTGTTCGGCGTACATTTACACAAGTTCAGCGTACGCACTTTCATTTTGCAGTGCAAATTTCTTAATTTTCACTGGTTCACCAAAGTATTCGCAAAAATTATTGTCGGACTCAAACAGTTTGAGAGAATGCAACTTGCCGCTTGGGAGCTTTGCATCAATCGCGCTCCAAAACATGACAGCAAGATTCTCTACCGTCGGGATGATTCCCTGCAAGAAGTCCACATCATAGTTCAAATGTTTGTGGTCCACCTTATCAATAATTTCTGCATTCAAAATGTCTCGAAGCCGCTTCAAATCTATCACGTAGCCCGTTTCTGGGTCGGGCATTCCCGCAACGGTTACTTCCATCACGTAGTTATGCCCGTGTCCGCGTGGGTTGTTGCATTTGTCGAATACGGCTTCATTGCGCTCATCTGACCAATCGGGATTGTACAAACGATGCGATGCCGAAAAGTGTTCTTTGCGTGTAACGTACACCATACCTTGCGTTCCTTATGTTCAAAGAAATTCGTAAATGTTGATTCTCTCCTAAACACGAATGAGAAGCATTCCTATTGTGCCGCATTCCGCGTAAAAGCACGGAAATTGTGTGGTCAGAACGAAAATTTAGCATAATTTTGAGGACTACGCGAGCGTAAAAACTGATGGTAGCATCATTATTGGTGTATTATTTCTTCAAGAAAACTCAATCTTTGCCAAACTGCATGAAATCTGATTCCCTTTTTTACAAATACTTCCAGCTTTTGCCTGAGGCTTTGCTCATGCTTGCGGGCGAGGATACATCGCGCATTCAGGATATATCGTCGTACAGTTTTCAATCGGTGGAAATCAAGGATTTATCCTTCCGCTTCGATGGTGTGCTTGCCAAAGCAGATTTTTCCGAGAAATTCTACTTCGTGGAAGTGCAGTTTCAAAAGGATGAACGCCTATTTCGGCGCGTCTTTGCGGAGATTATGCTGTATTTGTATCAGCAAAATTTACCCACGAACTGGCGTGCAATTGTAATTTTCCCACAACGCAGTACCGATGCGGGTGTGCCAGAAGATTTGGCGGAATATCTTGCGTCGGAACGCCTAAAAGTGGTATATTTGGACGAGGTATCTGACGAACTTTTGCAAGAATTTCCGCTCAGTTTGCTCAACATTTTTACTGCCAAATCAAACGAAAAAGACGTTACAACAGCAGTACAACAAGCAATAGTACAACAAACCGCATTGCTCGACGACATAGATTTCATGCGCTTTTTGAAGCGATTACTTTCCGAAAAACTTCCCCATCTCAACTACAAGGAGATTGCTGCCATGTTTGAACCAATGCTCACACCCTTCGAGGAAACACGCTATTACAAAGATTTACAGGAAATGAAGCAACAAGTAGAACAACAGAAACAAGAAGCAATCGCCCACAGAATGCTCCGAATGGGATTTAGCCTCGAACAAGTTGCAGAAGCGACTGAACTTACCATTGATGAGGTGCGACTTTTGATACAATAATCATTGAAATCAAAAAAAAGCGAGAGAGAAAACGGCTCAAATGCCGCATTCTCTCTCGCTTTTTTTTAGTGCATTACTTTTCAAATCATTTCCAAGCCATGTTGCTCGCACCACTCCTGCAAGGCTCGTCGTTGCTCGCTTTCTTCAAAAGCATACCATTTTTTTGTGTAATTTCGATTTTCGAGAAAAGACCTGAACTTACGATACGCACCTTTGCTACGAAAAATATCAAAAACCCACTCCTTTTCATCGGCATTCAATTCCTGCTCGGCAAAGCGAAAAACAACACGCGAACCCAACTCTAAATCACGGCTCGTGGGCATGGGCAAGTATTTTTCTTCATTGTCAATGTCCTCTGGCAGGTCTTCTTCGCTCTCAGAATCATCAAATGTGGTTGAGGTGAGGATAGCTCCTGTTGCCACGTCAATAAACGCTTTGCAATCACTATAATCATTATCAACCCACACCAATGCTTCAAGAAGGTCGTCAAGTTTTACGCTCGTCGGCATTTGTCTTTCCTCGTTTCGTTAAAAATTATACCCAAAACCAATCAGCAAACTCGGACGGCTAAGACCCGTTTGCAAGTTTTGGAAGGCAAGGTCAATTTTTACGGGATATTGCCCCAACAAGTACGTGCGCACGCCGAAGCCGAAGGACATCAGCACATCACCATTTTCGTACCCTGCTGGATTACCAAACGCATCGAATTTCTGTGCTGCCAGTGCGAGGCGGAAAGGATTCGTCCAAGCAGAGCCAATATCCACAAAACCTACCGCCTGTAAGCCATTGATGATGTTACTCAGCAAATTACTTGAACCGTCTGGCTGCAACAGATTAAATCGTCCTTCAATGTTGGCAGAAAAGAAATTACGTCCGATGGCGGAAAAAAGCGGGAAGCCGCGCAAGGGCGACACTAAGTAGTTAAAATACAAATCTTCTGCGCGATTAAACGGTAAGTCCGTTGCAAAGGTGCGCCCCAAAATCAAGTTCTCCTGCCCACCAACAAAGAATTGCTGCGGGTTTGAGCCGATATTTGTGCCAATGGAAGCTCGTGCAGCAATCACGCCAACATTTTTGAGCGGAATATACTGGCGATAATCCGCGCTGCCCCGAACAAAGGTCAAGCCCGCAAAGCCAGGCACCGACTCAATTTTCGCTTGCATTTTCGAGCCATTCACCGAACCAAAAAAGCCTGTTTCAGAATTGTCCTGCACAAAACGCACTTCGGGAATCAGCACCAAATCAGAGCGATTGAACGTCCGAGCGAGGCTTGGGTCCAGGCTTTCACGCAAAGTATTGAACACGGACAACTTCCCTTCCAAACGCATTCCTGGCGCGAGCGGCATCATTACTTTACCTGTGCCGCCCCAGTAGGTGAGTCGTGCAATCAAAAACGAGCGTGTTTGGGAATCAAATAACGGCATCCTGCGCGAAGTGCGAAGCAGACTCACTTCATAATCCAAAAATTCTGGCAAATAGCTGTACGAGAGAGCAATATCATTATTCTCAAGCTGAAAGAGTATGTTTGCATAGACTTGGAGGCGGTTATTGCCCATAATATCTTGCCAAATTGCCTGTCCCGACCCGCCAAAATTTCCAAGAAAAGACTGTATTTCCGCCGTTGGCTGCTGTCCAAAAAAGGTATCAAAGGTAGGAACGACATTGTAGGAATCAAACTCTAAATTGAACTGCAACGGCAAGGACGGTAATTTTCCGGGTTTGGTGTAATCATTTTGTTCGGCAACTAGCTCCTGTGCTACTTTGGCGGCAACATCAGGATTTTGCTCGACCATTTTTTGCTTGGAAAACTCAACATCGAATTTGCCATAACTTTTCGGCGTTTCGGTTTCTTGCGGCTGATTGGCAGGAGTAGCTTTTTTGCTCACACCCGCGACAATACTTGTGTCTGCGACATTTTCTGAAGATTGCCCCGACGGTAGCGAGCCTCCACCAGCAGCAGCATTCACGCGCCCCAGAGCTTTTTCGGCAATCGCTTCCCGCTCCATTGCTTGCTTGCGGAGTTCTGTTGGCTCTGGCGTGGCACTTTTGCGGTCAAACGGTGTATTGACGAGAAATAGCCCAGACGAACCCTTGCGAATGCTGGTAAATGCGAGGCGCGAAGCATCGCGCTGAAGTCCGACAGACTGTACACCTGTGGCAAAATTCGACTTCGGCGTGAGTGTCCGTGCGGCAATGTTCCATTCATACAAGTTCGCAATGCCGCTTCGGTCGGAAACGATGAGGAGTTTTTTACCGTCCGCGCTCAGACTGAGTGCGGTTTTGCGGGAATTTGCTTCGCTTGTAATACGCTCAATTTTTTTCGCGGGAAAGTTGTACGCATACACATCAAGCGAGCGGGAATCATGCTCCCAGATGGAAAAGGTCGCGCTGGAGGTGTTTGTTGTGAGAATTCCTGCGCGGTCGGAAACGAAAAAGATATTTTTGCCGTCAGGCGACCACGTTGGCAGATTTTCGCTAAACACATCATTCGTCAAGCGGCTTGTTTTCTTGCTTGCGAGGTCGTACAGGTAAATATTCGGCAATTCATTTTCTACTGCCACAAACGCCAGCGTTTTTCCATCAGGCGAAAACGCGAGCGAGCGAATGAGCTTGTAATTTAGCTCCAATCGCGTAACTGCGCCATTTTGCGGATTTACGAGCGAAATACCATCCATGCCGCCACCTTGCGTGATGTAGGCAATTTGCGCAGCATCACCTTTCGCACCCGATTCTGGCTTCCACGAAAGTGAAAGCCCGTCGGAGCCAGTGTATTTCGTGTCCAGTGCCTCGCCCGTTGCAACGAGGCGCGTGATATTGTCCTGCCGCTTTGTACGCATATCCTGTACATAGATTGCCCACGCGCCATCGCGGGCGGAAAGGTATGCCAAACGGTCGCCATTGGGCGAGAAGGCAGGTGCAGCAAGCGTTTGAGCAAACATTGGCGCACCGTCTTTGCTAGCATCGGCGAGGCGTTGAGCGGATTTTTCTATGTCGTCGTAGCGTCCAGCATTGGCGGTGTATTGCTGGCGTAATTCCCGCTTCCAAATCGTTGTAAAACCGTCCACATTTACGCCAAAGGTTGCCCGAAACGCGCCATCCACCGAGCCAATGCCTCGCGCACGGGTAATGAGTTCGGAAATTTTTCCCGCGCCATATTTCTCGGCAATGTACGAAAACAGTGCTTGCCCCGCTTTCACACGCGCATAGCCTTCAAGCGCGGACAGGCTGGTAAATTGTTCATTCACAACCAAATCACGCATGAGCATATCGGTTTCGGAATCAACCCCTTCGCGGCTGATATATTCCGCCAAGCCCTCATTAAACCACACGGGCAGGTCGAATTGCCCATTGATAGGCGAAGGTAAATTCACGCCGTAGTAGAGCAGATTCACCATCGTAAGCGCGAGTTCGCGCCTGAGCGTAAGGCGAAACTCTTCCCAATCGCCCCGAAAAGCAGCAATCATGCGGTTTTTACGCAATTCATAAATGCCACCCACACCGCGCTCTATCAGTGCTTCCTGCGCGTTGGTTTGCTGCGCTTCATTGGGCGAATTGTACAGCATCATCGGCAAACGCTCGTTCCACGCGAAACCGAGAATGCGCTGTGTGGTTTTCGCACCTTCTTCGAGTGCGACTCCTGCGTATTGTGCAAGGTAATCGCCGCCTTCGTGGTAGTAAATATCGAAGCTGCGAGATTGAACGTAATTCCACGTAAAGGTCTGATATTGCGGTTTAATTTTGCCAAACGAGGTAAGCTGTTGCGCCGCAACGCGCTCTGGCACAGAAGGCGCACACAACGCCAACGCACAGGCAAGAAGCATTCTTTTCAGAACGCTTGGAAATAGGCGTGTACGGCTTGTTTGCGATGCTGCTCGCAGAAAGGTTTTCATGGTCGTTGCAAAAATGGTGATTGCCAAAAAAGTACACATTGAACTAAAAAGTACACCAGAAATGGTCATAGCTACAGAGCTTATTTCATAAAAATTGTTTCAAAAAGAAGAACGCATTTCGCGGGCGAAAGTTACACGTTTCACGGGCGGAAAGCAAAGGAATTGTGATGAATGGCAGGAGTGCGGCAAGGGAGTTCCCACTTGGGTTTGTATTGTTTCTTTTGAGACGAATGCAGGGCGCAAATAGTTTTATCACATCTAGTTTTATCACATCGGGAAGTTTTGAACTTCGTTGTATATTTGCTCCGTATATTTGATTTTTACAACTCTCCACCACACACAACTATGACTTCTTCCCTTACAACCGTTTCCGTCAAAGATTTTTACCGCGAAGTATTTGGCGAAAATTGCCACGACCTTGATACCATCTTGAACGACCAACAAATGAAGGATTTAGGGCATTTTAACGTCTTTAATTTCAAGGATGTATGGAAAAATAAAACAACCACAATGCCGTACAGCCGCAAAGTGTATTACAAAATCAGCCTCATTCGCGGCAGAAACAACGTCGAATATGCCGATAAAGTTGTTGAAATACAAGACTTTGGAATACTTTTCGCCACGCCGAAAGTTCCCTATCGCTATATTCCGCAAGGCGGCGAGCAGGGCGGTCAATTCTGTATTTTCACCAAAGAATTTTTAGCGAAATCCAAAAGTGGTTTTCTGATTGATGACGTTCCCATTTTCCAGCCCAATACTGATTTTGTCTATCATCTGACCGAGCAGCAATTCAAAGAACTTGAAGGCATTTACGAAAAAATGCACACGGAAATAGCGTCGGATTACGCCTTCAAGTACGATTTGCTACGCACTTACCTCATTGAACTCATTCATTGCGGACAAAAGCTCTCGCCCAATCCCACCAGTGCCGCCCCGCAGAACGCTTCCATGCGTATTTCCATGCTGTTTATCGAATTGCTGGAACGCCAGTTTCCGATTGAATCTTCGCAGAACGTTCTGCAACTCACCACCGCTAAAGATTACGCCGCCGCGCTAAATATCCACGTCAATCATTTGAACAAGGTTCTGAGGGAAGTTACGGGCAAAACTACGAGCGAAATTATCGCCAGCCGCATCATACAGGAAGCAAAAATTTTGCTCAAACAAACCTCGTGGAATGTCTCCGAAATAGCGTACTGTCTGGGATTTGAGGAAATTGCCCATTTCTCTAACTTCTTCAAAAAGCAGATGAGTTACTCGCCGTTGTCGTTTCGGGAATTGTGATGAGGGAACGCGGATTTGAGGACTCAAGAGGACTTTTGAGGACTCAGGAGCAATGTTTGAGACCACTCCAGAGTCCTGACCAGTCCTCGAAAGTCCTCAAAATCCGCGTTCCCTGACGAATGCGCTGCATCATTACCAATATTTCTCATCATTATTTGAATTTTGCAAACAATTCACTGAATCTCGCAATATCTCTTTTCCGCAATAGTGCCATTTTTGTAGCACAATTATTTTGTTCATTCAAACAACAAAGGACAAAGCACAATGGCAACTCAAACACAAATCGCCCTTGTAACGGGCGGCAGTCGCGGTCTCGGAAAAGATATGGCTCTCAGTCTTGCTCAAAAAGGCTTCGATGTTATTCTCACCTATCACTCCAACGTAGCGGCTGCAAACGAGGTTGTAAGCGCGATTCAGCAAATTGGGCGCAAAGCAGTCGCGTTGCCCTTGAACGTCGCGGATTCGGCAAGCTATTCCTCATTTTTCCAACACGTCCAAGATTCCTTGAAAAAAGTCTTTTCGGCTGACAAGTTTGATTTCATCATCAATAACGCTGGAACGGGCTTGTACAGCGCGTTTACGGACACCACCGAAGCGCAGTTTGATGATATGGTGAATGTTCACCTCAAAAGTGCGTATTTCCTCACACAAAAAGCACTGCCGCTTATGAACGACGGCGGCGGAATTATCAACATTTCTTCAGGTTTGACGCGGTTTGCGTCGCCAAATTATTCGGCATACGCAATAATGAAAAGTGCGGTCGAGAACCTCACGAAATATCAAGCACAAGAACTCAGCACGAGAAAAATCCGCGCAAACGTGGTCGCACCAGGCGCGATTGCAACAGACTTCGCGGGCGGAACCGTGCGCGACAACGAACACGTAAACAAGCACATTGCTGGCATGACCGCGCTGGGGCGCGTTGGGCTGGCATCCGACATCGGCGGCGTGGTAGCTTTCCTCTGCTCGGCGGATGCGTATTGGATAAATGCTCAACGGATTGAGGTTTCGGGCGGTGTTTCGATTTAATGCGCTTTTTGATACAAACAAAAAAAACGGCTTAAAACCTTGTGTTTCGAGCCGTTTTTTTTGTTTGTGATGATACGGAATATTTTTGAAAACTTGAGAAGGTGGGAAAAGAAAATAATCCCGTAATTTTATGAACGTTGAACAAAATTATGGGATTATTTTTCACAAACAAAACCCATTCCCTCAATCAAAACTTTCGCTATGGAAACTACCCTCATTCGTCATGCCGAAGCACCAGATTTTGCAAGTATTATTGCTCTGAACGCCAGTGAAGTTCAGCATACCAGCCCGATGGACGAAGTTCGTGTACAAGAACTGCACACGCTTTCGGCGTATCACCGTGTTGCAACTGTCGATGGCACAGTAGCCGCCTTTCTGCTTGCAATGCAAGACCACGTTCCGTACCGCAACGACAATTACGAGTGGTTTGCCGCTCGGTACGAGCGATTTCTCTATGTGGACCGCATCGTGGTCAGCAGTGCATTTCAAGGACGCAAACTTGGTTCGTTGCTGTATAACGACCTTTTTTCCTTTGCGCGAAACGCGGATATTCCCCTGATTACGTGCGAGTTTAACATTGTTCCACCCAATGAACCATCACGCATTTTTCATGATAGATTTGGCTTTGAAGAAGTCGGCACGCAGTGGCTTGGAGAAGGTACAAAACAAGTATCTTTGCGGGCTGCGCGGCTAAAATAAAAAGTCTTGAATGCAAGAGTATTTTTTGTCAATGCTTTCGCAAAGGATAGAAACCCAAACACCTTCGCGCCCATCTGCACCAGTTTTTATGCGGCTTTGCAAAATTTTGCAAAACTTAGCAAAAGTCTTCTCTTCTTCACTTTTCATTTTATTTCCGCATCGAACTAAACACAAAGCCGCTTTCTTGCTTGGTTGTGTGGCATTGGAAACATTCTTTCGTTGGATTAGTGAGCGTCCGCTCGGTTTTGCTATCGCTGCTAAATTCTTCAAATCCCCAGCCTCCTGTTTGTGCAAAACGTTTGCTGTCTTTTTGCATTACGTCAATGAACCTACGTTTGCCCTCGCTTATATCACCGTCTTTTTCCTGTGTTTCCAGAAAATCTGCGACAATCACTGCGCCATCAGCAAATACGCCTGTTCTATACCCTTCCAGTGCTTTGGCATTTGCATAAATATTGTGCAAGCCTCCAAACCGCTTAAAACCTCGACTTTGCGGAGTTATCAGCGCAGACTTCACGTGCATCCATTCGCGGTAACCGTCTGGATATGGCACGGATTCTGGTGTGGACACTTGTGCTGAGCTTGCGGCAACAAGAATACTTGAGATGACCATTACACAGACTATTGCTATTCGTACCAATGTTGATAAGCGTTTCATGAGTTTTGTTGAATAACGTGAAAAATAAGTGGATATTTTCGTATTGCATTGTCTTACTTCGTCTCTGGAAGCGGCAACGACGCTTGTCCGAACACATATTTCCAGCCAGCATCCGTGCGCACGTAGGTATCGCTGAACCACAAGCGGCGTTCAAAGGTTTTACCTGTTTCTCTATATTTTCCCTTGAGGGTCAGCAACGCCGTAAGCACGCCCGTATTTCCCCACACCCGCGCTGTTTGCAAGGTATCGTCTTGGATTTCATAGATTACGCGCTTCGTGCGGGCATCCCGCAGCAAATCTGCCTTATTTTCCGTTACACCATTGCCTAGAACAAGGATAAAATCATCCGCTAAAATGTTGTCCATTGTGGCGGCATCGTTGTTTTTTACCGCCCGTTGATATTGCGTATCGAGCGCGATGAGTACCTTTGCATCGTCGGTTGCTACTGGGTTTACGCTTATATGAGAAATCCCTAAGAGTACGATGAGTAATGATGCTGTGAGCATTGTGGAAATGAAAAAGTTGTGGAAATGCTTGTAATTTCGCAGGCAAACATACGCAGGTTTCCCCCTGAAAGTCGTACATTTGCAGAAGAAAAACGTATAGAAAACGACCAAAATAGAAAACGAATAACGCGGGAGAACAATCACAATGAATTCTATCACTCGTACTGCAAGCGATGCGGTGCTTATTCAGCAACAGAGCTATCCCGCCAACACAACAAACGAGCTGGCTTTTGTGGAGCAGACGGCGAATATTTCTTTCCCCTCAGCAGAATTTACCTCGCAGCAATGGCTGTTCGACGGCATTGGCATTTTTCGCCAACGCTGGATGTGCGAAAGTAACGAGCGGAGTGCGATTCTCTGGAATCACGATTTTGATGGTGTTTATGCCGACTTTCTCCTTTCGGGACAGCAAACCGCCACCAATACACGCTGGCAAAAAGCACACGTGATGACTGGTCGGCAACATAGCGTTGTGTACACCAAAGGCTACGAAGGTGCGACGTGGAGCGACACACCACAATCAGAAATGATGATATTCAAGATTGACAAACCAACGTGGCTTCGCCTCACGCACGACGGCAATGATGCTCTTCAACGCTTTGCAGAAAACATTCTTGAGGGGCGTTCCATACATCTTTCCGAGCATCATTTGCCACTCACCCAGCAAATGAATGTGGTGATTCAGCAAATACTCAATTGCCAGTTTGCAGGCGGGCTAAAAAAGATGTTTCTCTACTCGAAGTGTCTTGAATTGATTGTCCTACAAGCGGAGGCGTTCAATTCTCAAACGATATTGGACAAAAATACCTCGCAAGCCAGACAAATACTAGCAAGACGTATTTCTCGCGGAGATAAAGAGCGTTTACATTTTGCACTTGATTATCTGCAAAAGAACGTCGAAGAACCGCCTACGCTACCAGAATTGGCGCGGGTTGTGGGATTGAATGAATACAAACTCAAGCGGGAATTTAAGGAAATATTTGGCACCACCGTTTTCGGATTTGTTGCAGAGCATCGGCTGGAACGCGCACAAATGCTGCTCTTGGAGCGAGAGAAGTCCGTCAGCGAAATCGCCTACGAACTCGGCTATTCCTCGCCACAGCACTTCAGCACGGCGTTTAAGAAAAAATTTGGCGTGTCGCCTAAAATGATGCGTGCGTAACAGGCAAGGCACAGATTAGCAGTCAGTATCTGATTATTTCGATTGCAACAACGCAATCCTATTGCCCTCCGAGTCCTGCAACTCAGCCACGAAGCCATTCGCGCCGACAGATGTTTTCGGATACAAAATTTTTCCGCCACGTTCCTGTGCTTTGCCGAGCGTTGCGTCTATGTCGTTGCAGTGGAAATAGACCAATGTGCCTGTTGTGCTTGGTTTGTAGATTTCCCCTTTTGCCAATGCGCCACTCACGCCGCTTCCCACCTTGTCAAGTGGAAATAACGCCATTTCGTTACCATCAATTTTTTCGCGGGTAAAATCAGCATCAAAAACGTTGGCATAAAACCGCACAGCCCGCTCCATATCAAGCACGGGAATCTCAAAATAGGCAACGGGATTTTTCTTCGCGTTCATTGTTTTTGAGCCTGAAGATGGAGAATTGGCAGAACGTGGAGATGTACCACTTTTGAAATTGCTTTCGGAATTCGCCCACAGTGCATAAACGAGGCTAAAAGCCGCAACAATGCTCAGTGCGCCGAGAATTATCGGGCGAAAAAGGAGAATGTTCATGGTAGAAAATGTATGTTTCATTGTGTACAAAAATTTACAAAAATACGTTAAAAGAGGATATTTGCTTTTCAAAAGTGAAGCAACAAGTGAAACAAAAAAATGACGAAAGACGTTCATCATCTTGCGAAATATTTATCATGCGGAACCCGCACTGATGCTGGTGGAATCGGGTGTTGAATGTCGTTTGCAAAGGAAAGCATGACCGAGAGCGAGCGTTTGCGACCAAAGAGGCAGAAGAGCGATGTTATCAAGATTTGATGCTGGTGTAATGGCGTAGTTACCTGAGAAATGCTAGTTTCGTACTCTACAAATTTTTCGCCGCTATGCCGTTTTCGTTTCACGCATTTCTTGATTTACCAATACGTACGCTATGTCCACACGTTCATTCTTTTACCTCGAATCCTCGAAGCCTTTACCTTCCTCTCCTTTGCGACCGAAAAATCTTCCTTTGCGCATGAAAATACTTGCCTTCGCGCTTTTTCTGGTTGCATTTACCGTGCTGGTTGCCTTGTGTGCATTTCTGCAACGCCATTCGTTATCTGCGTCGGTTCATGCGGCGGAATTGCAGGCAGAACTGCTCAAGGCGCATAACAGCAAAAGCAAGTACATTTATCGCCGCAGCCCTGACGATGCCGACGACGTTGAAGAGTATCTGCTGCGTAGTTTATCGCTTTTGGCGTACTTTGAGCGCGAGGAAGCGACACAACACTTGCGGAGTAGAATGCAGCAGTATCTAGCGGAATTCCGGCATCTGCAAGAAAACATGCGGCAACGAGGGGTCAATGAAAATAGTGGCGCAGAGGGAGAATTTCGTCGCTCTATTCATGCCGCGCAGGAGCTTGTCCGCGAGTTAGGGCAGAATGAAATTGAAATTACCATACTCCAAATGCGCCGCCGCGAAAAAGACTATTTTATGCGGGGCGATGACTCGTACATAGGCGAAGTTCGCCAGCTTGTGCTTCACGCGCAGCAGCAAATCAAGCAAGCCAATATTGCTTCTTCCGATAAAGTACAGCTTGCAAAGCTCCTCACGTCCTACATCCAAACCTTTGAGCAAACGGCGACGCTGCTCGGTGATATTCAAAAAAGCGATGCACGATTAAACCTCGTCATGGAGCATATTCAGCCGTCATTGGCACGGATTATGGCAGCAAAGCAAGCACACGCGGAAACGGTCGGATATATCGTTTGGGCTGTGATGCTGATTTCCCTTCTCAGCAGCACTCTGCTTGCCTTCTGGATTGCGCATCATTTTTCACAACCAATTATGAAGCTCGAGCAGGCTGCCCAACACTTTGCCGCAGGCAACCACGATATTACGGTACAAATACGCAGCCGCGATGAAGTTGGGCGTTTGGCGGAAGCGTTCAATATGATGATTGCTAATGTACGCAAGCGGACTCAGGAGCTACAAGACAGTAACAACGAGCTGTTGCAGGCAAATACGGTTATTCAAGAGCAAAAAGAAATGCTGGAAGAACAAACCATCCTTGTCAGCCGCACCAACTTGGAGCTGTCCAATGCAAATATGGAATTACGGCTTATCAACAACGAATTAGAACAAGCCAACAACGAAAAGAATGAGTTTTTAGGCATTGCGGCGCACGATTTGAAAAATCCTCTTGCAGGAATGCGCGGATTGGTAGCGATGTTGGAGCATTCGCATGACCGCTTGACGATAAAAGATGTCGAGGAAACCGCACAAATACTAAGCCGAGCGATAGAGAAAATGTTTACGATTATCAAAAATCTGCTGGATATTAACGCTATCGAAACAGGAAATATGCGGCTTCAGAGCGAGGTATTTGACGTGGCTGCTGTTGTGACCGATGTCATTGCGGATTATCATAATCGCGCCGACGAAAAAGGAATTACCCTGCATTTCGACGCTCCCTTTTACGCAATGCAAGCCTTCGGCGACAGCACAGCAACGATGCAGGTTGTGGACAATATCGTTTCTAATGCCGTGAAATACTCCCCGTCGGGACGCAATATTTGGGTGCGTGTGTTGAAGAGCAATGACGGCATTCGCGTAGAAGTTCAGGACGAAGGACCTGGCTTATCCGAAGACGACAAGAAGCGACTCTTTGGCAAGTTTGTCCGCCTTTCTGCCCAACCCACTGGAAACGAGCATTCAACGGGACTTGGGCTGTCTATCGTCAAACGCATGATGGAAGCAATGAATGGCAAGGTGTGGTGCGAGTCGGAGCTTGGAAAAGGTGCGACGTTTCTTCTTGTTTTCCCTAGCCCTCAAGGGGCGCAAGAAAGAGAGTCAAATCAAACTACAACCGCCTTGCAACCTGCGTAACACCTACCCTTTCCCGTTCGGCAAACCCAGACCAAAGGCTCACAGTTTCATCAAATCCAAGACCAAGCGTTCGCTCTCTTTCGCCATTTCCTCAATCGTAAATGGCATATTTGCATCAAGCCAACAAACAATCAGCCGTACCAGTGCTGATGCGGTTGCTTCTGCTAAAAAATGCCGCATCTGCTCTTCCTTTGAGGCTTGTTTTTTTTTCGGTGAAGTCTTTTTTACGGGGGGAGAAAGTTTACGGGCAATCACCGCCTGAACATGGCTTAAAATCAAATCTCCACCCTGCTTCCCCAGCATTGCCTTGGCAATCTTCGCGTTTTCTGCTGCATGGCGATAAAGGGCAAGAAAATCTATCGTGCCTGTACCCGAATCTTCCTCTCCAAACAGCATTGTTTCCACGTGCATTCTACCGTTAAATAGCAACTGCTCTTTATTCTCAAAGTGCGCGTAAAACGTAGAACGCCCAACATTGGCGCGGTCTATGATGTCCTGTACCGTTACAGCTTCGTAGCCTTTTTCTATCACCAGCGACATGAGTGCGTCCGCCAAAAGTGCTTTTGTGCGCTGGACGCGCCTATCTATCACTGGTTCAGGGGTTTTCTTTTTCATTATTTACCTCGTTTGCGGTCCTTTTTTCGGAACTTTTTTGTCCTGTTGTTCCGTATTGAATAATTCTCAAAAACTGTGGATTGTGTATTCATACGCTTTCGTGTAGCTTTGCATCAAGTTCACGTAAACATACACAATGTTCAGTATTAAACAAATAGTTCAAAAAGCAACATACTATATGAAAATTCTATTTTTGCTTATTTCCCTGATATTTTGCGCTCTTCAAGGCAGCGCAACCACTTTCGCACAACAGCAGATTTCTCCCACACAAATCGTTGAAAGAGCATACTACAACGAGCGAAGCGATGCCTACACGCTTGGCATAACCATAAAACTTATCCGCCCAACATGGACGCGCGAGATAAGCACAAAAACATTTGCCAAAGGTGAACGCTTCGGCATGATGCTCATTACTGCGCCCGCGAAAGACAAGGGCGTGAGTTTTCTCCGCATCAAATCTGAAGGCTGGTCGTGGTTGCCGTCGGTAGAACGAGTTGTGAAAATTTCCCCGTCGCAAATGTCGCAATCGTGGATGGGGTCGGATTACACCAACGAAGATTTGCTCAAGGAGGCTTCCGTCGTGCATGATTACTCGCATCGCATTGTTTCCGAAGAAGATTTAGGTGGTGCGAAATGCTATAAAATCGAAGCAAAACCAAAAGAAGGTGCAGCCGTGGTGTGGGGTAAGAAACTTCTTTGGATAGGCAAAGAAGACCTCTTGGAACGGAAAACCGAGAATTACGACGAAGACGGCACACTCATTTCTACCCTCGCCAAATCAGGTTTTATGCTGCTTGGCGGCAAAAAAATTGCCACAACGCTGGAAATGCTTCCCGCAACAAAACCCAACCAAAAAACAGTCATCACGATTTCCTCTGCCGACTTCAAGGCTGCCGCACTCAGCGATGATTTCTTCTCGCAAGAAATGATGAAGCGCGTCAAATAAGGTTTCTTTCACATACTTTCCTTTTAGACAAAACCATGAATAACCTTTTCACCTTAGCGTGGCGCAATGTTTGGCGTAAAAAACGCCGGTCATTCATTGCACTTGTGAGCGTCGCATTTGCTATTGTCATCAGCATTAGCCTTCGCTCACTCATGCTCGGCAATTACGACAAAATGACCGAAGCGGCTGTGCGGCAAACGGGATATTTGCAAGTCCATCAGACAAACTATTGGAAGGAGAAATCACTCAATGATTGCATTACGGACAGCCCCCAACTCAGGCAGAAAATTACGTCCCTAAGTACATAATGAAAAGTTTTTCGGCAATTGTTTGGAAATACGGGTTAAAAATGGCAGATTCCTGAAAAGAACATGAATATACGCCATTTTTCGCCACTATTGCCTTTCCTCAGCTATGTTGTT
>JAAFIV010000011.1 GCA_013298775.1 Ignavibacteria bacterium
CCGAAAGCTATATCGCCCCGTGAGAATACCAGCACGAGTGGGAGAGCAAACGGGATTCGACATGGCGTTTTGAAAGCGAATGCCTCTACTCACAAGTTTGCGGATATTGGGCATGGGAGCAGTATCGGCGCGGTCTTCGTAGAAACCACAATAATCTGTTCCCAAGTCATCGGCGATGATAAGAATGACGTTTCGCTGCGCATTTGCAGAGGTACATGAGATGACAAAGCAAAGGAGGAGCAATAAAAATTTCATAGTGATATTCTTCAATTTTGGATTCTTAATATTTGGGAGTGCCTTTGTAACAAGCAATGTTGTAGGGGAAATCGTATGTCCAGTGGTAGTGGTACAAATTGACCATTTTGCCATCCCACAACACGGGATGCGTGTGTCCATGGCATTCGTCAAGGTCTTTCGAGGAAAGTATTGCGCCATTTTCACCTCTGGGACCATAAATACCAAAACCATCATTCATATATCCCATGAGCGCAGAATGCCCTGACGTTCCTGGGTCGAGCGCGTTAAGATGATTCTGTGTCAAAAAATGATAGTGATACATTTTCGTACCGTCCGGCTGCCCGCCTGATTTGTCCAGCATTTCATACGCAGAAGCATCGGTAGCAAGCGTGGAAGAGGCATGATAAATATGACCACCAGTTAAGGAAATACCAGAAGGACCAAAGGCGAGACAAGAAGGTCGTGCCGCAACTTGCGGAAGAACAGGTAAAATGTAAGTCATGTTGTGCGGTTCGATACCATTGGGGTTACGGTCGTATCTATACGCGATGCTGGCTGTATTTATCGGGAAAATGCCCGTCGGCGTACTCGGTATGCCGTTTGTAGTGACAACACGATTCCCGGAAGCATCAAACGTAACAGTAAAGACGCTGGACAACATCACGCTGCCATCCACCGTTGGTTTTCTGGTAAAATCCCACGTGCCATCGCTATTTGTCCAGTCTCTCGCGTTGGAATTCCCCGTCCCATTGGCAGGAACGGCGCAGAGCCAGAGTGAACCTAACACAGGTTGCGTTTGTCCTCTATCTCTGCGTAAAATTTTCGCATCGCCAAAAGGTAAACGGGTGAGGTCGAACGCCAGAGTCGCACTTGTTGCGGGGGTAACGGTAATACTATCCACTGCGCTAAATTCATACGATGAAGTTGAAGATGATACAGTGCTTGAAACCGTGATTCTTGTTCCAAATTTTATACTCCGAATGTCAGCTGCTCGAATTGACGTGGTTGTTCCTTTGCTATGGAAATTTACTGTTTGCGCACTCACCATTTGAACAGCATATCCAGTTGGTAAAAATACACATACGAAAATGAATAAGCGCATCGTCCGAAGAAAGGAATATCGCATAGTTGCCTGTGATAAATTTAGTGGATAATGATAAGTTTTTGCGTAAGTGTTTCCCCTGTATTTGTGCGTATCAAACAGCTGTACGTACCTGTTGGTACACTTGTGCTGCTATTGTTGAGAGTGTCCCATTCTACCTGATGCGTACCGGCTACTTGCGTGCCAAGCCTAAGCGTTTTGATGATGTTGCCCATCACATCAGTAATCTGCATTTCCACCTCGGTAGGGCGCACCAGTTCATATTCAATGACACTTGTAGCGTTTGCAGGATTGGGAAATGCTTTCAACAATAACAGCGTATTCACGGCGGACGATTGTTTGGAATCTCTCGCACTGGTAAGCTGGGTAAAAGTCATTCGCTGGAGGTCGGCGATATTGACGACTTGAGCGGTTCTATCTTTTCTGATGATAGTAACGGTTGTTGGTTGAATAGTTACGCTGTCAATATCGCTTGTTCTGATTTGTGTGGTACCGCTTTTTGTCATCAGATTCAATGTTTGGGCAGAGGCGATACTTCCCCCTGCCGAAAGTATAATAAGGCACAAAAAAATGATGTTCTTCATAACGCTTATCCTGTTGGTAAATATGGCAATAAAAACAGTTGCAAGAATACAAAACGTATCTCCCAACTCTTCAAAATATAGCCAATTCAGCCGATGTAAGCAAAGCATTTCCTCTTGGGTAGTAGCAAGTATTTGGGTACACAATATGCCAACATCCTTTCCCACACCCTGAACGCCTTGTCAGATATCTTTTCATATATTTTTTGTATTTACGGGGAACTGAGGAACTAATGCTCTCAAGAGTTCGTTTATATTTTTATTATAGACCTCTTCTACGATATTGATTTTATTAAATTTATTTCGTATCGTAGCTCTGTGCTATTCTGCAATTTTTTCACCACGTGTGTTTTCTGGAGGCTACTATGTCTGAATTGACTATGGGGCAATATTCCCTTGTGTTCAATATGCTATCGTTCACGATAGCAACGATGTTGGCGGCGTTTGTATTCTTTATGATGGGTCAGTCGCGGCTTGCCCCAAAGTATAGAATTTCGATGATTGTGTCTTCGCTTGTTGTTGGTATTGCTGGATATCACTATTTCCGCATTGCCGAAAGCTGGGGTCATGCGTTTACCTTGACGGCTGGTAAATACATGGCAAGCGGCGTACCGTTTAATGATGCTTATCGGTATGTGGATTGGATGCTCACTGTACCGCTTCTTCTTGTTGAGCTGATTTTGGTGTTGAATTTAAGCCGCGAAAAAAGTGGTCCGATGCTCACAAAGCTCACCATTGCAGCCTTTTTGATGATTGTTACTGGTTATCCGGGTGAAATTTCCTCCGACACGACCACCCGCGCAGTATGGGGTTTTATCAGCACACTGCCATTTGCGTACATTGTGTATATTCTCTGGGTTGAACTCGGTAAAGTTATGGAGACCCAGCCAGAGCGGGTTCGCGTTTTATTTAGAAATATGCGGTTGCTTATTCTTGCGACATGGGGTTTTTATCCAATCGTCTATATGGCTCCGTTCTTTGGGCTTACGGGCGCGAATGTTACCGTCGGTGTGCAGATTGGTTATACCATCGCCGATGTCTTGGCAAAAGCGGGCTACGGAGTATTGATATACGCCGTTGCACGAGCTAAATCCGAGAATGACGGCTGGTCGCTTGAAGCCGCTCATTGAACAAATAATTCCATGAACTTTTGAACTCTTTTGCATCAATACCATGCTCAATATCATTCTGAAGTGGATTGTTCTCGGTATTCTTGGCGGAGCAATTTTTGGTGTTGCCTTTGGCATCATTGCTTCGATTTTCCGCAATGGACCAACCCCTCTGCAAGGAATAACGGAATCGTGGTGGTGGTTCGCACTCATCGGATGTTGTATGGCACTTGGTCATGCTCGCGCTCAAATTCGAGACGAAGCACATCCTGTCCGTACCGCTATTCGTTCTTGATTGGCAGAAACGTTCACACCAAAGCCTCACAAAAAGCCCCTTACTCTTCTTTGTTTCAGAGTGAGGGGCTTTTTTTTATTTGTGAATAAGAACATCCGTGCCGCGCCCAATATACGTGATGAGCTACGAACGCGAACGCCGAGTATTCCATACACTCAGCGCGTAGCCAAGCGCGAAAGTACAGACAATCATCGCAGATTCCGTCGGACGCTGCACCACGACTTGCGCGGTCATCCACAAACTAATTGCGGCAAAAATGACGGGTGTAATTGGATAGCCCCACGCCTTGTACGGACGCGGTGCATCAGGCATTTTGATACGCAACACAATCACACCGACAACAGCCAAAAGATTGAACAAATTCAGCAGAAATCCCGCATAGAGCAGAATTGTTTCAAAGGTCGAGGTAAGCACCATGAAAATGGCAATCGCCGCTTGGAGCGTAAACGCTTGTATTGGTGCGCCATTTGGGGCAAGTTTTGCAGCAAAACTGAACAATGGATAGTCCTCCCCCATCACCCGCCACACACGCGGCGCGAGAATGGTGTACGAACTCACCGTCGCCAGAAGAGCGCATGAAATCAAGGCATTCATAATCATTGCGCCCTTTGTACCGAACAGTGCCGTTGCTGCGTAATTCCCCACGTCAATTTTTCCCGCAAACTCCTGCATTGGTGCGGTGCGTAGGAAAGCATAGTTCAACAAAAGATATAACGCCATCACGAGCAGTACACCCGACAGCACCGAGCGCGGCAAGGTTTTCTGCGGGTCTTTGACTTCATCCAACACATAAATAGAAGAATTCCATCCCAAATACGCATAAATGACAAACACAAAACTGACCGCATAGCTTGGAGAGAGCATAAAATCTACATCTTTCGCATTTGGTACAATTTCCACCGACGTATTTTGTCCCCACACCAACGCCGCCACAATAAAGGAAAGAATAAGTGCGAAATTGAAAAAAGTAATGCCACTGTGCAATAACGCACCCAGACGAATATGGGAAGAATGCACCACCGCAACCAGAACAACAACGCCTACACTCAGCACCGTTCCTAGTGTTTCGGGTGCGAGTGTGGTAAAATTGACCGCAACATTGCTTGCGTATTTTCCAAAGGCAACCGCCGCAACCGCTACGGGCGCAGCAATTCCCGCCACAATCGTCGAAAGCCCAGCAATGAAGCCGAGTGTGGGATGATAAATTTTGGAAAGCAAGTGGTATTCCCCTCCAGAGCGTGGCAACGCGGTACCGAGTTCCGCATACGCAAGTGCGCCGCAAAGCGAAGCAATGCCGCCTAAAATCCAGAGAAGCAGGACGGCTGAGGTGGAAGGAATTGCCTGTACTTGCAGCCCAAGCGACGTAAATACGCCTGTTCCGACCATTGCGGCAACAATAAGTGCTGTTGCTTCTTTGTAACCAAAAACGCGGTTTTGCATGATGTTTGGAGCTTATGAGAAATGAAAATACGCTGCACCAGAGCAATATACCACTCAGCACAAAAAAACAGCGCAGACAAAATTCGTCTGCGCTGTTTGGATGATAGCTACTTTCCTAGAAACCCGTTCACCGCTTCGGAAAGCGCAGGACGGGAAGAGTATTTAGGCAGGGTGTTTAGGCAGAGTGTTTAGGCAGAGTGTTTAGGCAGCCATCGTTAAAGATTCTATTGGTGAGGCTTCCAGCGTTTTGGCGCACGAAAATTCAACAATAAACGTCGCCCCCGTTGAAAAACCGTTGCCGACTTCGGATTCGCACCAAATCTTGCCGTTCATGGCTTCCACTAATTTTTTAGCGATAGATAGCCCCAAGCCGCTTGAATGCTCGCCTCCTGTCGGCGTGGCGGAAAGGCGCGTGAAACGCTCGAAAAGACGCGATTTATCTTCTTCGGTCAAGCCTGGTCCTTCGTCTTTGACGGCAATTTTTACCGTGTACAAATCGCTTGTCAGGCTGACCAATACTCGCTTTCCAAGAGGTGAGTATTTCACTGCATTCGACACAATATTTTCTACAACTTCTCGCGTTTTTGCAAAGTCGGCGTAAATATACGATTGCTCCATGAGTGCCGCATCGTATCTCAGTTCTAACGAAATTGCTTTTTCGGCAGCACGTTCCTCATATTCGGCAACAACTTCTTCGACGAGCATAACCGTATCGCAAGCATCCATGCGGAGTTTGAGCTTTCCCGATTCCAATGCGTTCATATCCAACAAGTCGGAAATGATAGTACGCATGCGCATTGCCGTTGATTCGATTTGCCGCAAGCGTTCATTGATGCGCTCTTCAGGCATATTTGCCATATTCTCTTTCAGCATTTCCGTTGAAAGAACAATGCTCGTGAGCGGATTTTTAAGGTCGTGTGCTGCAATTCCCAAAAATTCATTGCGCTCGCGGTTCAGCGTCTCCAGCTCGGTATTGCGAGCTTGGAGTTGGGTGTTGATGGTCGCAATCTCCCATGCCTGCTCGCTTACGGTCTGGATGTGCTTCTCAATTTCGCTATTCGCTTGCACTAAGCTATTATTCATATTTTGTAGCTCCATCGTGCGCAAGCGGACAAGCCACTCCAGCTCTTGCTTGCGGGATTGAGAATGTCGGAGATACAGCCAAAAAATTGCTCCGCCAAAGCATGCAGCTCCGATTATCGTTCCCGACATAGTTTGGATTTCACTCATAGAACACCTCAATTGTAGAACACCTCAGTTTAAAACACTTCAATCTTCAGCACATCAGCAAAAACGTGATTTCCGAGTTACCACCCAAGCGTTGTTTGTCGTTTCAGTAGCAGTTCAATCGTTGTAACTCATTTCAATAAAAGCCTTTTGATGTACGCATGGTTACAAAAAAAGATTCACTTGCCGTGAAGGATGAAAACATTGCAGGACAGGCACGAAAAAACCCGCTTGAAAACAAGATTTCAAGCGGGTTTTTTGAGATAATTTTTCACTATTCGATGAAGTGTTTAGGCTTCCAAATCCACGATATTCAGGTCGGAAGCTCGCTTGCCGCCTGCTGCTGCGACGATTTCATCATCGTAATAATCGGAAATAATTGCCACCGACGCGAGTGCGGTGTGAAATTCTTCTTTATCCAAGTGCATACCCGGAAAGGAGTACGAATACGTGATGGTACCGTCGAACAACAGACCAAATCCGCCGAAGTGGAGTTCTGCATTTTTACGAAGCAAGAACTTCATAATTGCAGGGGAAATCTCCGCGCCAGAAACGACATTTGCGGTACATTCCACGCAGGTTTCCGATTCGGTAAAGGGACGCACAACCACACTGACGACGCTCGAACCTTGACGAATGGTAAACGAACCATCACCAAAGCTCGCATAATCGGGGTACGTGTCTTTCAGCATCGCTTCGACGCGCTTTGCTGTTTCATGTATCATTTCTTCTGGCGTAGAAGAAGCATGAGTTTTTGTGAGAAAATCTTGAGTTGTCATTATGATTGAGAAATGTTCGTTCAAAAAGAAAGAGGAATTAGTGTCCGCTTGCGGGCGGAAGTTGTCCCATTTGCCGCTTCAATTCTTGCACGGCGGGGTCTTCGGCAGCAGAAGCCGAGCTTCCAGAATCGGAAGAGGCTGCCGGAAGTTTGCCCATGCTGGCTTTCAAAGCAAGCAAATCAGCATCCGTACCGGTGCGGTCGAGCTGCTTGAATTGGTCTTCCAATGCGGTGTTGTCTCCAGCAAGCTGACCAAAGGCATCGGCTTGAGATTCCAATTGTTCCACTTTCGATTCAAATTTATCAAACTTGCTAAAGGCATCGCCACCAACGCCGCTAAAGGCTTGGGCAATTTGTTTTTGTGCCTTTGCTGCTTGCGAGCGAGCAATGAGCGTATTTTGGCGAGTACGCGCTTCGTCGAGCTTAGACTTCAAGGTGTCGAGCTGCGCACGCATTTTCACTGCCGTATCTTTGGCTTGCTGATACGTCGGTTCAAGGTCTTTGGTATTGCGGTCGTAGAGCGATTTTTTCTCAAGAGCAGCTTTCGCAAGGTCGTCGCGCCCAGCATTCACGGCTTGCATTGCCTTTTGTTGCCAGTTGTTTGATTCTTCGCGTGCTTTCAAGAGCTTGCGCTCGAGCGTTTTTTCATTCGCAATTGCATTACCAACAGCAAGCGTGGCTTTATTGACAGATTCCTCCATCTCAATAACCATTTGCTTGAGCATTTTTTCGGGGTCTTCGGCTTTATCAAGTGTGTCGTTCACATTCGCCTTGAAAATATCCGACATTCGGCTGAATATACCCATTGTTCACCTCCGGAATTTGAAGAAAAATTTTTGAAAAATTTTGAGTATTGTTCGTTCTCTATTACGTTCAAGTATCACGTTGTTATCACGCGTCTGGTGCTGTTCTTGTACAAGTCGTGCATCGTTTCTTGCGTTGTACTATGTAGCAAATGACGTTGCTGACGTGTGTTTGTTGCATTCGAGAATGTGTTTGATTTTATCTGTACCACAAGATTACGCAAAAATACAATGCAAATCTACATTCAGCGCACTTTTATCGTAAAAAATCCAAAATATTTCCACATATTTTTCCAAAAAAATGCGACGGAAAACGCTGTGATTGCGTATTTTCGTTGCTCTTTCTTTCCCTTTTCTCATCTATCTCACTTTCTGCTATGAACTTTGGCAATATGAATCTCGGCAACATGATGGAACAAATGAAAAAAATCCAAGCTGATGTTGCAAAAACACAAGAAGATCTCTCGCGCAAAACCGTAACGGCGGAATCTGGCGCGGGCATGGTCAGCGTAACGATGAACGGCGCAATGGAGCTGGTTTCGGTGCGCATTGACCCCGCAATTCTCAAGCCCGATGACGCACAAATGGTCCAAGACCTCGTTGTAGCGGCGGTGAATAAGGGTTTTGAGGAAGCACGTGCGCTGTCGGAATCGGAATTGAAGAAAATTAGCGGTTTGTTTCCCAATATTCCGGGAATGGATTTCTTGAAGTAAACCTTGGTGAAGTGAGACCCTCACGAAGAAGCGAAAGCCTCACACCATTCCACCTTACAACGATATTATCAAAAGAAACATCTCTACACACCGCATAGAATCTCACGTTCAAGCAAATATGCTCTACACCTCCGAAGCAATCGAATCCGCAATAGAATCGCTGTCCTCCTTGCCCACCATCGGGCGCAAAACCGCACAACGTCTCGCCTTGCATCTTCTCCGCCAACCAAAAGAAGATGTGCAAAAACTCGCACACGCACTTTTGGACATGAAGGAAAAAGTGCGCTATTGCTCGCAGTGCTGCAATTTGACCGAATCCGACCCATGTAATATCTGCACCTCGAACAAGCGCAATCGCACCATCATTTGCGCCGTGGAAGAACCCAGCGACCTCTTTGCGATTGAGCGCACCAACGAGTATCAGGGCTTGTACCACGTGCTGCATGGCGCACTCAACCCGCTTGAGGGCATTGGTCCAAACGACCTAAAAATCAAGGAATTGCTCCAACGCCTGAGTTCAGGCGAGGTGCAGGAAATTATCTTGGCGACGAATCCCAACGTGGAAGGCGAAGTAACAACGCAGTATTTGATAAAACTCCTGAAGCCGCTCCACGTCAAGGTTTCCCGCCTTGCTCGCGGTATTCCAATGGGCAGCGATTTGGAATTTGCCGACGAAGCGACGGTTTCACGGGCGTTGCAGGGACGAGTGGAGGTTTAGGAATCTTATATGGCAAAGAAAAATTCTCCTTCACCAAGCGATGCAAAAGCGGAGTACAGTGTTGAATTCGTGAAGATGCAAAGTGCTTCAACTCCATTTATCTCTTTTTTGGAGGAATTGAATACCCAAGAACGAGCGGAAATACTTGCGTATATTGAGGAATTTCGCGTAGCAAAATCGTCAGCTAGCCCAATAGCAGACGCACTTACGAAATATCTAGGCAATGGCATTTTAGAATTGCGTGTGCGACATACAAATCGCATTTCACGAAGTTTATTTTTTTATTTTGCAGGAAAACGGATTATTTTTACGCATGGTTTCATTAAGAAAACCCGCACCACTCCTCGCGTTGAACTTGAAAAAGCCGAGCGGTATCGTAGTGAATTTTTACGTCAAAATATTTCTTAAATCTTCCATTCAAACACCATGACAAATTTTGACCAATATCTGCAAACACAACTTGAAGACCCTGAATTTCGCGCTCATTACAGCCTTGCGCGTGAAAAAGCGCGTTTAGAAATGCTGGTCGAAACGCTCAAACAGCACGTTGAAGAAGAAAAGAGCCGCAGCACTATTTTACGTGATGTCAAGCGTATCGAGCAGCATCTTTCGCGTATTTCTCTTGTCTAGCCCATCAATGCTCCTTTCCCTCTACATTCTCCGCGCCCACACGGGACCGTTTCTCTTCGGAACGCTCACCGTTGCCTTTGTTTTCCTGCTCAATTTCCTCATCGTTTTTCTTCCGCAAATTGTTGGTAAAGGTTTGACGCTTTGGGTAATTATCCAACTCATCGCGCTGAACATGGCGTGGATAGTAACGATTGCCGTGCCGCTTGGTATCTTGGTTGCAACGCTGATGGCATTTGGCAATCTCTCCTCCACGAATGAAATTACCATGATTCGCGCTGGCGGCGCGAGTTTATTGCAAATGATGTTTCCCGTCATACTGCTTGGTTTGGTGCTGTCTGCGGGCTTGTTTTGGTTCAATGATGAAGTTCTTCCTGAAGCAAATCACCGCGCACTCACGCTGCGTATGGACATTGAGCGTAAAAAACCGACCTTCGTGCTGGACAAAGGGCAATTTTCCACGCAACTCGAAGGATACAGCATTCTCTCGCGCGCACTCGACACCACGCAAGGAATGATGCTGGGTGTAACGATTTACGACAACACCAAATTCGACCAAATGAGCGTCCTCTCGGCAGATACTGGCTACATCAACTTTTCCAGCGATTACCGAAAAGTCGTTCTGATGCTGAAAAGCGGCGAACTCCACCAACTGAACCAGCAAAATCCCGCCGATTACCGCCGCGTGAGTTTCTCCAAACACCGCGTCCTCATGGATGCAAGCGGCTTCGACTTCTCGCGCTCCGACGCAAGCCTCACCTCGCGCGGCGACCGCACCATGAAAATCCGCGAAATGCAGAAGGTCGTGCAGGAAAGTTTGGAAAACTCGGCACAATCCCGCGAGCGCGTGAAAATGATGATTGCCACGCACACCAACGAAATAAGCCGCACACAGGTTATTGCTGTCAAAAAAGACTCCTCAAAATTAGCACCATTATCTGCATCTGAACTCCGCGCGATTCCTATTGCCGAAACGAAAAGTACGATAGCAACAAACGTTCTTCCTGCTCCCAAACATTCACCCAAAAGAAAGAGGCTTGCAAAGCGCATCAAAACTAGTCCATCACCTTCATTGAGCGGCAATCTTACCAATTCAAGCACCGCCACGCTTCCCGCTCCCAAGCCACTTTCCCGCAAAGAAGCCGCATGGCGAGCCGAAAGCCGCATAACAGGGATGTTTTCAACGCTCGACAATGACGTTTTTTCCATCCGCGACCGCGAACTAAATGCGGATAAATACGTGGTGGAAATCCACAAAAAGTACGTGATTCCGCTTGCGTGTTTTGTGTTTGTGCTGATTGGCTGCCCGCTTGGGATTGTCACCAAGCGAGGAAATCTCGGCGTTTCGGGCTTAATTACGATTGGATTTTACGTGGTCTATTGGGCATTGCTGATGACGGGCGAACGCTTTGCCGACCGAGGCTTGATAGAACCTCGTCTTGCGATGTGGCAAGCGGATATTATCTTGGCATTGGTGGGAGTGTTTCTGATTATTCGCGTTGGGCGAGATTTGCCGCTTGTGAATGCTGCGCCGTTGTATCGGCTTTGGAGGCAGCTTTTCTCGCGGAAAAATTCATTAAATGTGTAACAATGTAATGCGAATGGTCAGATTCCCAAATGTCCACGAATCGCACGAATTGACACGAATCAAGAACACGTTGTAACTGTCCATGTCTTGATTTTTTTGACACAGATTTCCATGATTTCCATGATTTCCATAATTCTCACAGATGAAAACCGACTAAAATCCTCTTCATCATGGAAATCATGGTAATCTGTGTTCTCAAACCTGACCAGATACAATATGTTTTGAAAAATATTGCTCGAACCTCTTCATTCGTGAGGATTCGTGCGATTCGTGGATGATTTCTTGATACCCGACCAGATACAATACAAACTATGCTCGACCGCATCATTCATTTTTCCATTCGCAATAAGCTCATCATTGCGCTTCTCACGCTCGCGCTTGTGGCGTGGGGCGCGTACTCGCTGACGCAACTGCCGATTGATGCCGTGCCGGATATTACCAACAACCAAGTACAGATTATCACGCGCAGTCCCGCGCTCGCAGCTCAGGAAATTGAGCGTTTGATAACCTTTCCCGTCGAAACGGCATTGGCAAATATCCCTGAACGCGAGGAAATACGCTCTTTTTCGCGCTTTGGTCTGTCGGTTGTTACCATCGTTTTCAAGGAAAATGTTGATATTTACTGGGCGCGTCAGCAAGTTTCGGAACGCATGAAAGAAGCGGAGGCGAACATTCCGAAAGGGATTGGTTCGCCTGAAATGGCTCCCGTGACGACGGGTTTAGGCGAAATTTATCAGTACATTCTTCAGCCCAAAGCGGGTTTCGCGGACAAGTTTTCACTCATGGAATTGCGCTCCATTCAAGATTGGCAGGTGCGCCGCCAACTGCTCGGCACCGAAGGCGTAGCCGACGTAAGCAGCTTCGGCGGACGCTTGAAGCAATACGAAATCGCGCTCGACCCCGACCGACTTTGCGCTATGAACATCAGCATTCAAGAGGTGTTCACGGCATTGCAGCACAACAACCAAAACGCGGGCGGCGCGTACATTGATGCCGCCCACAAACCGCAAGCCTACTTCATCCGCACCGAAGGCTTGGCAAAAAATACGGAGGATTTGGGGAAAATTGTCGTCAAAACCAATCCAAATGGCATTCCAATTCTGATACGCGACGTAGCAACGGTGCAGTTTGGCAGCGCGATTCGCTACGGCGCAATGACGCGCGTTGCACCGAACCAAGCAAGCAGTAAAGAAACAAGCAGTAAAGGAACAAGCGGTGAAGCCGTTGGCGGAATTGTGATGATGCTCAAAGGGGAAAATTCCTCGAAAGTCATTGGTCGCGTGAAAAAGCGCATTGCAGAGATTGAAACGTCCTTGCCCGAAGGCATA
The DNA here is from genome assembly GCA_013298775.1 of Ignavibacteria bacterium. GTDB lineage: Bacteria > Bacteroidota > Ignavibacteria > Kapaibacteriales > UBA4661 > PH2015. Next base: position 12,547 of record JAAFIV010000011.1, read on the forward strand.
GAAATTGTCCCCTTTCTCGACCGCACAAAGCTCGTAAACAGCGCGATTTCTACGGTTGTAACCAATCTTGCCGAAGGTGCGCTAATTGTGTTGTTTGTGTTGGGATTGTTCCTCGGCAGTGTTCGTGCGGGTTTGGTGGTTGCTTCGACGATTCCGCTTTCGCTGCTGTTTGCCATTTCGCTGATGAATGTTTTTGGCGTGTCGGGCAATTTGATGTCGCTGGGTGCGATTGATTTTGGTATAATCGTGGACGGCGCGGTGATTATCGTGGAAGCCACTTTGCATCATCTCCACGTGCGCACACGCGCCCTGCAAGCCGCACAGAATCTTCATTTAAATCTACATCTCACGCAAACAGAAATGGACGCGGAAGTGTATGATGCCGCCTCCAGCATCCGCTCCTCTGCTGCGTTTGGAGAGATTATCATTCTCATTGTCTATTTGCCCATTCTCGCGCTCGTCGGCGTAGAAGGCAAGATGTTTCGACCGATGGCGGAAACGGTTTCCTTCGCCATTTTGGGCGCGTTCATTCTTTCGCTCACGTATATTCCGATGGTTTCCGCGCTGTTTTTGAGCAAAGACACGACTCCGAAAGAAACCTTTGCAGACCGCATGATGACTACGTTGCAGCGTTTGTACGAACCAATTTTGCAATGGTCGTTGCGCAATAAAACGGTGGTTGTTGGCGCGTCGGTGGCAATGTTCGCGGGCGCACTCGTGCTGTTTTTGTCCTTAGGCGGTGAATTTATCCCAACGCTCGACGAAGGAGATTTTGCCGTTGAAACCCGCGTAATGACTGGCTCTTCGCTCGAATATAGCATTGACAACGCGCTCAAAGCGGGTGCATTGCTGGTGAACAATTTTCCTGAAGTGGAACAGGTTGTTGGGAAAATTGGCTCCAGCGAAATTCCCACCGACCCTATGCCGATAGAATCCGCCGACTTAATGATAATTCTCAAGCCCAGAAGCCAGTGGACAAGCGCGTCTGCGCGGGATGAGCTTGCCGAAAAAATGCAACAAACCGTTGAGACAATTCCGGGCGTGGAGTTCGGATTTCAACAGCCAATCCAAATGCGCTTCAACGAGCTGATGACGGGCGCGAGGCAAGATGTAGTGCTGAAATTGTATGGCGAAAATTTGGATGTCCTTGCCGCGCAAGCAAGCAAAATCGGCGCAATCGTGGGGACGTGCAAAGGCGCGGAAGATGTCTATGTCGAGCGCGTTACGGGGCTGCCGCAAATCGTGGTGCAGTTTCAGCGCGATGCCTTGGCGCGGTACGGCGTGGCGGTGGACGACGTAAACACAGCAATTCGCACAGCATTTGCGGGCGAAAGCGCGGGCTTGATGTTTGAAAATGAACGCCGCTACGACCTCGTTGTACGCCTCGACACCGCGCACAGAACATCACTGGATGACGTGCAAAACCTCATCATTTCAACGCCGAGCGGCAATCATATTCCCTTACGCGAAGTGGCTTCGGTGCAGATTGAGCTTGGACCGAATCAAATTCAGCACGAGGACGCGAAACGCCGCATCACGATTGGCTTTAACGTCCGCAACCGTGATGTGGAGAGCATTGTCGAAGAATTGCAAACGAAAATTAAAACACAAACCAAGCTGCCAACGGGCTATTTTATCACCTACGGCGGCAGTTTTGAAAATCTCATCGAAGCGAAAAAACGGCTTTCCGTTGCTGTGCCAATCGCACTGTTGCTCATTTTTACGCTGCTGTATTTTACCTTCGGTTCGGTTAAATTTGGTGTGCTTATTTTCACTGCCATTCCGCTTTCCGCGATTGGCGGCGTTGTGGCATTGTCGCTGCGCGGAATGCCGTTTTCAATCTCTGCGGGCATAGGTTTTATCGCGCTTTTCGGCGTGTCGGTCTTGAATGGAATTGTGCTGATTGCGTATTTCAATCGTCTCAAAACCGACGGCATGACCGACCTACGCGATATCGTCCTGCACGGAACGCGAGTACGCTTGCGTCCAGTGCTGATGACGGCTGCGGTTGCCTCGCTCGGTTTTTTACCAATGGCACTTTCCAACTCAAGCGGTGCGGAAGTCCAGAAACCGCTTGCAACGGTCGTTATTGGCGGTTTGGTGTCGGCGACGTTGCTCACGCTGTTGGTCTTGCCCGTGCTGTACGTGCTGGTAGAATCGTGGTCTGAGAAACGGCGTAGTGATGCGAGTTCTGAGTAGATTTGCTACTGGTCGGATTCTTGATGAAGGAACGCGGATTTTGAGGACTCAAGAGGATTTTGAGGACTCAAAGTTTAAATACGCTAGAGTCCTGAGAAGTCCTCCAAAGTCCTCAAAATCCGCGTTCCCCAACAATCATCTCAAATTCCATTTTCATTTTGAATCGTATGAACTCATCCCTCAAACGTGTACTCACCTGCCTCGCCACCGCACTAATCCTTGCTTCTTGCGGCAAAAAAGACGCGCCCGCAGAGCAACAACCACAGCAATCAGACCACGAACACAACCATACCGAACAAAAAGCTATGGTCGAATTTACCCCCGACCAATACCGCATGGCGGGCATAGAACTCGGTGCGGTGGAAATGAAAAATCTGAGTAGCGTTATCAAAGTAAACGGGATGTTGGATGTACCGCCGCAAAACCTTGTTGCGGTTTCGCCGCGCATTGGTGCGTACATTCGCTCAACGCCGCTTTTGCAGGGGCTTCGGGTGCGCAAGGGGCAAGTGCTGGCGGTGCTGGAGCATCAGGACGTGGCAATGCTTCATCAGGAATATCTGGAAACGCGCAGTCGTTTGGAGTTTGCCGAAGCAGAGTTTAAGCGGCAGGAGGAATTGCAAAAGGAAAATATCAACGCGCTCAAAACGTTTCAGCAAATCACGACGGAATATAAAAGTCTGCAATCCCGCTTCGCTGCTCTCACGCAACGCCTCGCGCTTATTGGCGTGAAGGGCGAAAAACTCCGCGATAACGATGTGAGCGCGAAATACAGCATCACCTCCCCCATTGATGGCTACGTGGGCGAAGTACACATCACGTTGGGGCAATTTGTCGCGCCGAGCGATGTTCTTTGCCGCATCATCAACACCTCACATCTGCACGCCGAACTGACCGTCTTTGAGCGCGATGCACCGAAACTCCGCGTGGGACAACGTGTGCGCGTTACGCTCGAAAATGAAACGCAAGAACGCACGGCGAAAGTGTATTTACTTGGACGAGAAATCACGCAAGAACGCACCGTGCGCGTCCATGCGCACTTGGACAACCCAGACCGACAACTTTTACCAAACACCGCTCTCAAAGCCCTCATTGAGCTTGGCGAACAGGCGGTACCAGCCGTTCCAGAAGCGGCACTCGTGAGCGCGGATGGGAAAGAGTATATTTTTGTGGCTGCGGAGGCGGAAGAAAAAGGAAGTAAACACGTCGCATTTGAAATGCTCGAAGTGAGGCGTGGTGCGGCTGCGGGCGGTTTTGTGGAAGTGGTGCTGCCAGAGAATTTGAATCGTGCCACAGCAAAAATTGTCGTGAAGGGCGCGTATTCACTGCTTGCGAAGATGAAATCTGGTGAAGGTGGTGATGAGCATGGGCATTAAAAAATTAACCAATGGGTAGAAAAGAAACGCCGCCATGCAGTTGTAATGCTGCGTAGCGGCGTTTTTGTTTTTGAAAAACAGAGAGCAAAAACCTTTACAACGATTCCAAAAACTTCATGAGTGCCGCACGGTCGCTGCTGTTCAAGCCTTTGAAATAGTCTTTGGATTGCCGTGCTTCGCCGTCGTGCCAGAGAATTGCTTCGGTCAAGTTGCGAGCGCGACCGTCGTGGAGGAGTTGCGTGTGCTTGTTCACCGTTTGCGTGAGACCAATGCCCCAAAGCGGCGCAGTACGCCATTCCCGACCATTTGCCAAGAAATCTGCGCGGTTATCCGCCAAGCCTTCGCCCATGTCATGCACGAGCATATCCGTGTAGGCGAAGATGGTTTGGTTCGAGATTTCGGGCAGATTCGGCACATTGCCTGTGCGCATAGACGGCACGTGGCAAGCATTACACTTCGCATCAGCAAAGACGATTTTTCCGCGTTGAACGGCTGCATCGGTCGTGTTGCGACGCGCTGGAACGCCGAGTGTGCGTGTGTAGTGGTCCACGGCGCGAAGCGTTTGATTGTTCACCTCTGGCGCGTGTGCGGCGATTGCTTGCGGCTGTCCTGCGGAGTTTTCGGTCGGGAAAAGCTGGCTTGTTACGCCCATGTCACCATTGAAAGCAGCCGCGTTTTGCTGTTGCAAATGAGGCTGATTCGCCTTCCACCCGAAGCGTCCAAGCCGTGTCTGCTGCGCTTGCACATCCCAGACGTAGTTTGCTTTGCCCGAAATGCCGTCGCGGTTATTGTCGTTGGGGTCGGCATTGGCGAGAATGGTTTGCTCGTCCAATGCTTCGAGCAATCCCAAACCAAAAACTGGCGAGGCGACACGCGGCGAAATAAGCGCGTTCTGAGGAACGGGCGCGTAACTATTTTGCAGCACATAGGTCGGAATACGCAGTGAATACGCCATTCCGTCATTGAACGCGCCACGCTGCTCGGTGTACTGAATGCGGAATTTCGATTCCACCTGTACGCCAGTAACAGCTTGGTCTTGAATCTGCCCGCCGAAGCCTGTGAGCGGTAAAGGTTCACCGTGTGCATCCATTCCAGCAATGCCAACGCGGAGCAACAGCGAGTTGTTCTCTCCCGCAGGTACAATCGGCTGTCCGCGACCATCGGCAATGTGGCAACCTTCGCACGAAACATGGTTAAAAAGCGGTCCCAAGCCGCTCGGATGACCAGGCGTGGGACGCGCTGTATATTCCACCGCAAAGGCAGAATCACCGGCATCGTGCAAACGAAGGCTTTGCTGAGACAGATTTGGTGCGGCTTGCCCGAATGCCTCTTCGGTTGTATTGAAAACAGTTGTGGCACCGCCTTGTAAGCGGTCGTCTGCGCCTTCAGGCGGCTGGGGCGGTTGCTGCGGGCGGCGAGCGGCGAGCGCGTCGTTGTTCAATGCAGATAAATCGGCTGTGTCGCTACACCCAACAACGAACAGTGACGAGGAGACCAGCATTGATGCGGTCAGTAGGCTGGCGCAATATTGCACAACAGCGAGCGAGGAGAATCGTTGCGGCTTGCTACGCAGAGCGATTCTCGAAATTATCCGTGTTTCCATCGGAGTTCCCTTGAAAAAACAATAGAGCTAAAAGATGAATTACACCGCTAAATTCAACTTTTTTTCCTCGCCAAACATCTACCGAAAAGACACGACTTCATGCACCGAATAGTCATCATCGTCTCTACCAAAAAGTCATAGTCAGAATGAGGTAAAAATGCTAATTTAGATTCTTATCTCATTCGTATTTGTTCATTGTATGTTTCATTTAATCCTCCTGAAACCATGATACAATCTCGTTTCTCCGCACTTGTCCTTGTTGGGGTTCTATTTTTTTCGGCACAATATTGGAGCATATTGCTTGCGTATCAAGAGCAGAAAGATAGCACTGAAATTATTCCCACAAGCCCACCAAAAGAAGAAGGAAATTTCCGCAAAGCAGATTTGGTCGAGCTTGTGAAGCTGGATAAAACCATCAAGTTGGATGTGCGCTACGCAAAAAAGAATAATTTTGTCGGGCGACCGCTCTACAAACAAGAACGAGCATTCTTGCAGCGTCCAGCCGCAGAAGCACTGGTGAAAGCGCATCAGGAATTGAAAAAATCAGGCTACGGCTTGCTCATTTTCGATGGCTACCGCCCTTGGCGCGTAACGAAACTCTTTTGGGAAGTTACGCCCGCCGCGCTGAAGAAGTTTGTAGCAAATCCGAAAGCGGGTTCGCGGCATAATCGCGGCTGCGCGGTGGATTTATCCTTGTACGACCTCAAAACAGGCAAAGAAATCCCCATGCCCAGCGAATACGACGAAATGACCGACCGCGCCTATCCCGCCTACACAGGCGGAACACCAGAACAGACGCGCCTTCGCGACCTTTTGAAAGAAAAAATGGAAGAGCAAGGATATAAAGTATTTTCTATTGAATGGTGGCACTTCGACTACAAAGATTGGAAAGAATATCCGATTTTGGATGTGGATTTTTCGCAGATAAAGTGATGATGTTTCTCAAATAAATTTCACCTGTGTATGCTATACAAAAAACTCCTCCTTACCCTGTCTGCCTTGCTATTGCTTGTGTTTGAGGCACAAGCGCAGGTGGAACTTGTCTTGTGGAATGATTCCACTACCATTAAACAGAATAACGAAGCAGCGTGGGCTATTGAGGCTTCGGATAGTTTGATTTTTCTACAAGTATTGAACTATACCAGCTACCCAAATTCTTCAAGAATATACACTGCTTGCGGTTCTGGCTTTTATTCTTTGGATAATGGTCAATCATGGATTAAATCTATGTCTTGCCGGGTTGGTGCTGTTTCAGGAAAACAGTTGGTTGGTGGCGGAGGCTACAATCTTGTATCTTCAATCAACTTTGGTCGTACTTGGGAAACGGTAACAACATTGTCGTATGGAGTTTTTGATAGTTATAGATACTATTCGGGAGTAGCAATGAGCTATAAAAACGATTCTATTTTTTCTATTCGTGAAGAAGGTCCAAATTTCACACATCGCGGCACAAAATCACTGTATTTCTTTTGTACAGATTTAAAGTCAAAAAAATTCAGAGAGTACGGTACAATCGGTATCAATACGTCTGTTGAGGGAAATAAAAGTATTTATTCTGTGACGGGAGCAACATTTATGATGATTGGTTCGACACGATTATTACGAATGGGGCATGATACATCAGGACCTCTAGAATGTCAACTTTCTTCTGATAGTGTAAAAGTTATGCCGCGTTCAATTATCGAAACACAGTCAGGAACAATGCTTGTTGGTACAGAGCAAGGATTGTATCGGTCGAGGAATTACGGAGATACTTGGGAAAAAGTAAAAATGGCATTGCCTGAGAGAAATAGCTGGGTTCATAGTTTTGCGAAAAAAGCAAATAGGGTCTTTGCTGCGTTAGCTCCCAGCGATGAGATATGGGCTTCTGATGATAATGGCTCAATATGGAATCGTTTACGTATTAGAAAATTTCCTCAAGTTCGTCAAATATCTGTTGTGAATGATTACCTATTTGTACTTGCAAATGACAGTCTGTGGCGCGTTCCCCTCTCTGCGCTGTCTCCGCTCGGACTGGCGCATACACCTTCCGAATCCGCGCTTTCCTGTACACCAAGCCCATTAAGCAATGCAGGTTTGGTGAAATACCGAGCAAAAGAAGCAGGATTTGTAACGATGGAAGTAGTTGATGTTCTAGGGCGGACAGTCAAGAAAATTTTTGAAGGTGTCGTCTCTTCAGAGCCTCATCAATACTCGCTTTCGGTGGAAGATTTGCCGAGCGGTGTGTATCAAATTATTGCTCGCTCTGCGTCCACCATTCAAGCTAAAAAAATAACGGTAATAAAGTAAAAATACTCCTGACATACCGTTGTCAGGAGCGACAATGTAAGTTTGTAGCATAACCAACGATTGTCGTTTTTTTTGAAAAATGCTATGCCTACACCAACACACGAAACACTCACAGCCCGCGCCAGTACAAGTCTCCACGCTGACCGAGCGCGTATTTGGGACTCGCTTACCAATCCCGACCGTATTCGAGAATATATGTTCGGTACCGAAATTACCTGTGATTGGCAGCTTGGCAGTACAATTTCTTTCAAAGGCGAGTGGGAAGGTAAACCCTACGAAGACAAAGGCGTGATTACGGCGGTGAAGCCGCTTCACCACGTGCAGTATAGCTATTGGAGTAATCTTTCTGGCACACCAGATACGCCAGAACATCACGCACTTGTATCGTACACCATTGATGGCACAAGCGATGGGGCGCATACGCTCACCATCACACAAACCAATTGCAAGACATCCGAAGAGCAGGAGAAATCAACCCAAAATTGGTTGTATTTGCTGGAGCAAATCAAAATGCAGCTTGAAAACGCGTAATTCTCACCTTCAAATAAAAACGCCACGACTCTTGAGAACACAAGGCTCGTGGCGTTTTTATTTCAGTGTAATGATTGTACTTCACCACTCCTACACATCGGCTGCATAACGCTGCTCTGTGTCGTTATTTCAAGCCGTAAAAATACTATCTTGCGGTGGTAGAACGTAAGTCCTGTGAGTATTTTCAGCTTTTTCTTTGATTGATTTCGCGAAGTTCTTGTACCCGCGCAAGCGGTAGATTGGTATGTTTGCAAATATCCTCATCAGAGAAATTCGAGCGAATGAGGCTGATAGCAAATGATTCTTGCGCTCGTTTTTCACCGCGTTTTTCACCACGTTTTTCACCGCGTTTTTCACCAATAGCTTCGCCAAGTGCAACAATATCTTGATACACCTGCGTTTTTGAGAACTGTTGCCATGTTGGTTCAATCATTGCTTTTATCTCCTTCAGCGTAAGAATGGGGAATTTTACTGAAATAATGCCAACGATAATTTCTTCAATTTCTCGCTCAATTCCAAAATCATTCAAGGTTTTGCGAGCATTTGCGAGTGCTTGATGCGCCTCCTCAACTGTTTCCTTCACCGAACCTTCCATGCGGATAAGCCGCAAAAGCGAGAGCGGATACTCATGCAGCATAGCATCGGACAATTCATCCAAATACGCGATGTGAAGCCGCTCTGAGTGCGCAAGTTCTCGGTACGCGGGCGGAATGCCTGTGTCCACGCTGCGTGTGGGAAATATCACCAAAATACGCCACTCGCCGCTTGTTTCCTGCTCGCGGAGGAAGAGCATCAGTTCGGCAAAGAGGCGTGAATAGAACTTTGTATCTCGCTGAAACTGCACCTCAACAAGAAAAAAGCGTCCTTGATAATCGTCCGTGCTGAGAATACCATCAATCCGAAACGCTAAGTTTTTGATTTCAACCGAATGGAACGTGTAATCACGCGCTTGCGAGGTATCTTCTTGCAAGAGTGCAAAAAGCGTCTCAGGACATACTTGAAAAATCTTGTAAAAAAGCGAATCGGATTTCACAATGGTTTATACGTGAAAGGTTCATACAATCTTGCATTTGGGCGACGTATCTTCTCTCATTTCCAAGAAATATTGTAACTGGTCAGGTCTTCCCGACAGGCGTGATAATCGCTGTGTTTGATATTACTTCACTACCTCCACGCGCCGCCGCACTACGCCACTTTGCGTCTGCAAGACAAGGAAATACGTGCCAGACGGAACTGCCTTCACATCCAGCATCATGCTGTATTCTCCTGCTTCGGCATAGCCCTCAGCCAGCACCGATACTTGCTTGCCAGACATATCTACCATCACAAAGGCGATATTTCCATCCTCGCGCAAGGCGTACTGTATTTCCGCTACATCTTTCACGGGATTTGGTCGCGCAATAGCCACGCTATTTGGCTGTGCTGTGGTTGTAAGCCGCACTCCACCTGCCTCGCAGGGTCGAGCGGTAAACGTGCTGTTTATTGGTGATTCCACAAATAAATTTGGTGCGCTTGCCGACCACTCTGCTTGCTCTACTTCCAGCGTAGTTGTTGCTGTTGAGCCGCTTACAGAGCGACCTTTGAGGGAAGTAAGGACGAAATCACGCTTTGTTTCGGAAATATTTCGCAGTGTGGAAATATCAAACGTTGCAGGAGGAATGTTCACAAACACACGATTGACAACGCCAATGTACCGCCGTTGCTGGGCGCGACGCTCGGTCGTGTCCAGTATCAGTACATTCGGATCCATATTGAATCGAGCTTGATATTGCAGCAAATTGTCAAACGCACGAATGAGGTCGCTGGTTTTGCCCATATCAATTTTACCAAACAATTCTACATCCACCAAGCCGCCTGGAGCGATAGATTCCTGCTTCTCCTTCGGACGCACGCCAAAGCGCATCACCACATCGCCTTCTTTGAAAGCACGAGCATCGGCGCGGATTTCAGCACGAACCGAATCGTTATCACCCAAGACCAGCACCCCATTAAATTTCCGTCCTGCATTCGGCGGCGAGCAGCGAACAAGAAGCAAGAGCGTATCAAGTGCTTGGATGGTAAAAGAACGATTGCCCAAATAGCCTTCCACGCTGAAAATACGGTCGTTGTCGCGGGCGCGGGCTTGCTGCACTGTTACTGGGCGCGGGCTGGTGTTTATCAACAACGCGCTTTTCAGCGTCGTTCCGCCTGCTCGCACAATGCCAAAATCAACATCAGTCAATTTCAGCGCAACGCCTGTTCCCTGCAAGATATTCACGACCGAATCAATCCGCTCTGGGCGCAAGGATTCGTTATAGCGCAGCAGTGTTGTTGCCAGTTTCACGCCCGTCGAGCGAGGTGCAAAGCGGACGCGCACGGTCAGATATTTTCCGGCTGGAATAATCACTTGCTGAACATTGTCTAGTATCGCGAAGCTCAAGTTACGGTCTTCAAGACCGATATCTTGTAGTGTTTGCGACACATTGGAGAAATTCACCACCAATGCTTCGCCTTCGACAGAATCCGCCAGCGACACGCGCCCAAAATCAATTGAGGTCATTTGCATTGGTCTGTCGTTTGTTCCTGTTGTAAAGAAGTCCGACGACCACGCGCTGCGCTGCCCTTCCGCGCCAATGCCCCGCACACGCCAGTAGTAGCGCGTTCCTGGGCGGAGACCGCTCACCGACAGCGTTGTCGAGGAAATCGTTGCGTTGCTCGCAAGCACGGAGAAATCAGACAGAAGCGAGAATTGCGCTTCGTACACCGCCGCGCCGAGCGCACGCCGCCATGTAAGCGGCAACTCATACGGCATATTGCGCCCCGCCGGATACGGGAAAACAAGTCGTGGCGCAGCCACTTGATTCGCCAACACCGCTTCATTCGTGGGTTCGGCGGTATCTACGCGGACGGTAAGCGGACGGGCGTACAAGGTCAAATCCCGCGCCAAGCTGTTCGTAATGCGGCATTCGTACACGCCTGAATTCCCCGCCAGTGCTGCCCTTGTGAGCGTAAACTCTGGCGATTCCTGCGCATCGGTAGCAGCCACGCCGTTTCTAAACCATTGATAACGATTGAATGCGCCGCCAACGCTGAAGTTGAAGGTGATGGGACTGCCTACCAGCACAAATCGGCTAGAAGCCTCACCAACACTATCTTGTGGCGAATAGGTAAAATTCCGCAACTGTACACTTGTTTCAATACTTTCAAAGGTGAGCATATTCCGCTCAAGGCGCGTAGAATCAAGCGTTTGGCGGAGTGCGTTCAAACTCGGCACCGTGCGCAAACGATTTTGCGACAAGCCCAGCACGCGCAAGCTCGCCATTCGCGCAAGTTCGGTCGGTGCATTGCCCGCAAAGCTGTTGTTGTCAAGTTCCAAACGCTGGAGCGAAGGAATCTGCACAAATGAGCTAGGAATGATGCCGCTTATACGATTGTTCCGCACGGAGAATTCGCGTAGCGAGCGCATTGCCCCGACATTTTCCCACAATTCGCCCGAAAGCTGATTTTGTGCGGCATTGAAGATTTCGAGCGCGGTAAGTGCGGGAATAGTTTGCGGCAAGCTGCCAGAAAATTGATTGTTATGAAGTAAAAGAATTTTCATGCCGCGTGATTGCGCAATACCATTCGGAATTGTGCCAGAGAGCTGATTATTACTTACGTCGAAGAGTTCCAATTGCGTAAGCGCGTTTGTTTCACTGGTTTGTTTTCCTGCGAATACGGCAAACGTAGTGGAATCCAAACTGCGCGGAAGCTCGCCTGACAAGCGGTTTCGCGCCACGACAAACTCGCGCAAATTCGCCAGACGGTTGATACCTTCAGGGATGCGGTTAATAAATTGATTATCTTCCAAACGCAAAATCTGCAAGCGCGTAAACTGCACAATACATGGTGGAATCTCGCCCGTGAGCATGTTCGAGGCAACACGAATCTCGCGCAGCGCGTAATTGCGGACGCTTTGACCAAACACGGTACAGAAAACATCGCCAAGCGTCCCATCGAAGCGGTTCGAGTCCAGTTTCAGAACTTCCAAACTGTCCAAGGTGCCAAGTTCGACGGGAATTCTACCCGACAAGCCTGTATTGGCGAGGTTCAGCGAGCGGACGCTCCGCAAACCAGCAACTACGCTACCGAGCGTTCCTTGTAAAGTATTGTTCGATAAATTCACCGTTTGCAATGCCGTCATTTGCGACAACGCGATAATTGCATTGGTAACAGAAACTGCCGAACTTGCACTACCACCGCCACCTGAAGAACCGACATTTTGTGCGGGAACCGAGACGTTATTACCTGGCAAATTCACGGCAATAATCCGTCCAGCATTCGCGCCACTTTGCGCAATGGTCAAGCCGAACCAGCGATTAAGCGGTTGCTGCGGCACAAGCCAGTTCGCGCTCGTTGTCCACGTCGCGCCATTGGTTGCGCGGTAGAAATTCACTGCCGCCAGAGAATCCAACTGCTGCGGCGTGAGATACGTGAAAGTCCGCATAGATTCGCCCGTTCCCGTTGTAGAGCGCACACGCACTGTTCCCGAACCACCCGCCCCAACAATAGCAACAATGCGGCTTGGCGACTCAACACGGAAACTTTGCGCTGGAGTGCCACCAAAACTTACCGCCGTTACATCCACAAAGCCACGCCCCGTGATAACAATCGTTGAACCAATTGTACCTGTGTCGGGCGTAAAATCTATGTTGGCAGGAATAACCGTTGCTGGAAGCAAGCGAACAAGCGTATTTTGGAGCGTTGCTGTTCCAAATGGCGTAGTTGCTTGTAGCACAGCCCCTGTGGAAGCCACAACGAGCGCATTCGTGCTAAAGCTCACACGCACCTCCGTTGGCGAGACCACTTCGACGGTTGCTGCCGTTACGTCGCCCAGCGTGATGGTCATTCCTGGAACAAAATTCGTTCCCGTCAAAACCAGTGTTTGTCCTACTTCTGGGCTGCTCGTGTTTACGGCGGTAAGCGTTGGCGGTGCAGCAATGGCGATGGCTTGTGTAGAAAGGACGAGGCATCCATTACCAGATTCCAAGCGCAAGGGCGCAGTAATGACCTGCGCTTGCGTGGAAACTCGTAGCGTCATTGTGGTCGCACTTTGCGAGAGAATTTGCAAGGTATTCGGGAAAAGCTGTGCTGCTTGGGTGAATTGCAAATTCCGCCCCGTAACCGTCAGCGTGCCGCCTGTACCGACAATACTTGGAGAAATACCAGTAATGATGGGCGTTTGAATAAGCATAATATTCAGCACAGCAGTACCAGCGCGGTTTTGCAGCGTTACAATGCCGTTATCGGCATTTTGCGGAACAACAGCTTCCACCTGCCCACGCTCATTCACGCGGAAAGAAGCAGCTGGCACTGAGCCGACAAATACTTGTTGTACATCGGCAATGTTCGTGCCTGTGATAGTGAGCGTCTGCCCTGCGCACGCGCTTGGTGGCTGAATGCCAAGTAAGGTTGGAAATTCCACAAAGTTGAATGTTCCAATTGATTCGCCAAAACCAAAACTGTTCGTCAGCACGATAGTTCCTGATGTTCCGGCAGCGACCACAAGCGAAACTTGATTGGCGGAATTCACCGTAAAGCTCTGCACAGGCACGCCCGCAACAGCGGCACCCGTTAAACCCATCAAGCCTGTACCACGCACGGTTACTATTGTTCCCGTCGCGCCGGTGCTTGGTGAGAAGGAAATGACTTGTGGCTCAAGTGGCTCGCGGAGCAAGGTGAGCGTTACGTTGGTAGCGGACAATATCGCAGGTCCTTCGCTCACAAGGCGCAGTGTTACTTGCGTGGAGACGGCTGTTTCAGGTGCATTCAACCAAACAATGCGAAGATTATTAAAAATGCCCGTTGCAGCATTGGCAATGCCAGAAAGCAGATTTGGCGTACCATTCAGCGTGAAGTTGCCTTCTTGTCCTTGCGTGTTGAAAGCGCGGAGACGGAGGGTTGCGTCGGTTGCAGCAAGCTCGTTCCAGCCGTTCCACGCGCCAAAAGCGAGGTTCATAGGTCGTCCGCTTGCGGAGAGCAATTGCCCTTGATTGAAGGCACCAAAATTCACGCCCTGCGTGCCAGTACTGGAGCTTTGCGAAAATGCCAAAGCACGCGGGAATGCGGATTCCGCAATAACTGTTACTGTAATTTGCGTTGCATTCAAAAGACCCGCAAAGGTCGGCGAAACCGTAATCACTGCCGTTGTTACACCGCCACGCACGGGAGCATTTCTCCACACAAACGTCGCAATGGTGCTAATGCTGCTCGCATTGTTGATGGTGCCTTGCGATGAGCCAGTAATGCTGAATTGTGCATTTCCGCCACCAGCCGCTTGAATACTATATTGCAGCGTAGCTGAGGTATTGGAAAGATTTGTTTTGCCTAAGAATGAGCCAATCGTGAACGGCGTTTGTGTGCGGCTGACAATAACGGGATTGTTATTGTTGAAAAGATTGGTGAATCCAGCATTGGTGAGGCTGAACGCCAATCCAGCATCGCCTTGATTCATCATCACTGAGGTTGTGTTTGAAGCGGAATTCGCGCTCGCAAAATCGAGGTCGCCATCGCCGTCGAGGTCGGCAAATGCTACGCCAAAAGGCTGCATTCCCAAGCCATATGGAGAGCCGCTTGCCGTTTGACTGAAAAAGCCCGAACCGTCATTTTTCCAAAGAGTGGCAGTATTTGCACCATTGTTGATAGAAACAAGGTCGAGGTCGCCGTCGCCGTCCACGTCGCCAAGCCCAACATCGCTAGGGCTTGCGCCAACGGCATGTGTGCTTGCGAGCGTGAATGCGCCCATGGTATTGCGGTAGATAAGCGCGTTGTCGGGCGTGGTGGTTACAAGGGCAATGTCGTTATCGCCGTCGTTGTCGAGGTCGCCAACGGCAACGCCTTCGGGCGCGGATGGCGTAACAATCGGCGTTCCGGGCATGAGACTGAGATTGCCATTGCCGTCGTTTAGTGCGATTGCCAAGCCGCTTGTACCGCCGTTGTTGGCGGCTGCTACGTCGAGGTCGCCGTCGTTGTCGAGGTCGGCGACAGCAAGATTTGCGGGCGTTCCTGAAATACCCGTTGCTGCGCCGAGCGTGAATGCGGCGGCATCAATGTTGTTGTTCACAAGGCGGATTTGGCTTGCGGCGCGGTCGGCAAGCACGAGGTCGAGGTCGCCGTCGGCGTTCATGTCGCCCCAGGCAATATCAACCATATTTCCACCAACGGCGAGCGGAAAGCCCGACATGGTTGTAAATACGCCCATGCCGTTGTTCAGCAGCACGCTCACGCTTGCGCCGCCCGCGACGGCAATATCAAGGTCGCCGTCGTTGTCAGCATCGCCAAGTGCGATGGCGGCTGGGCTTGCAATGGTAGGAATGGTGATGTTGTTTGCAGTGAAATTTCCTGTACCGTCGTTCAAACGCCGCACAATACCTGAAGCGGTCGCCGTGAGCATATCCACGCGCCCGTCGCCGTTGATGTCGCCAAGCGCGACATCCTGCGGGTTCGTGCCGCTTGCGTAGGGCGAAAATTCTTGATTACCAAAAATAGCGGGTCCAATTCCTGCACGGACGCGGTAGCTGTACACGAAGGGGCGCACATTCACGCGAGCAAGCGAGGCTTGCGCAGAGGTCATCGTTACCATCACTTCTTCGCCATTCAAGAAACGGCGGGAAAGATTGAAACTTGCGGTTGTCGCTGCCATTGCGTAACTCCACGCGCCGCCGCTTGCGGTATTGCGCTGCCCCGTCATCATACCGAAAATGCGGAGAGGACCTTGCGCCGCGCCAATAGCGGAGTACGTTGCGGCGGTAATTTGCTCGGTGAATTGCCAGGTCATTGCCGCTTGGTTTGGTGCGGTGTTGGTACTGCGCTGCGGAGAAATTGCGCGGGTGTAGGTTGGCGGACCGCAATCGGTGGAGCTTGTGCAGACGAGGCGTGGTTGTGTGGCGTTGAAGAGAATAGAAATATCGTTATTTCCTTGATTGGGAACGACCAAATCCATATCACCATCACCGTCAAAATCTCCTGCTGCCAGATGCTGAGGTGCTGCGGCAACGCTTCCAGGAAGTCCCGCCGCAAACGAACCCATGCCATTATTGATGCCAATGCCTACCTGCCCTGCATTCAGCGACACGGCAATATCCATATCGCCATCACCATCAACATCGGCTGGAATGATAGCATTGGCGGGGTCGCCAAGCGCGGGCGATATTGCGGCGGTGAAGAGAGCATTTCCATTATTCAAATATGCCGTTATCACGCCGAGCGCACCAATAGCAACAATGTCATTGTTTCTGTCATTATTTGCATCAACAATGCAGAATCTCCCGCCTGCGAGAGTAGGTCCAGCGGAAAATGTTCCCAAACCACTATTCACATACACCGTAATATTGCTTGCAAGAGAATTTTCGACTGCTATATCCATATCACCATCATTGTCAAAATCTCCTGCCTGAATAGTTCTTGGATTTCCTCCTGTTCCAAGCAGCAAGCCAGAGGTAAACGTACCCAAACCATTATTTGTCATAAACTGTACATTGCCGCCACAAATCGAAACGGCAAGGTCGAGGTCGCCGTCGGCATCGGCATCAAGAGCCGCGAGACCGTTTCCTAAACAGCCGACTGTTGGAGAGCTTGCTAATGTGAATACTCCGCCAGCATTTGTCCATAACTCCACAAACGTTGAGCCTGCATACGAAACAATCATATCAACATCACCATCATTGTCAAAATCTCCGCCGATAACCGCACTTGGATTCGCTCCAGTAACAGCTAAATTTGCTCCTGGCGTAAAGACTCCTGCATTATTGATGTAGATTCTGCCATTTGCTCCCGAATTGAACACCGCAATATCCACATCATTATCTTGGTCGAAATCGCCTACACAGGTCAGTGTTGGTAAGGCTCCTGCACCTACAAAGGGACGCTGTACTTCGTGAAATTGTCCCGGTCCCATACCTGCGCGGGCGCGGAAGCTATACACGTAGGGACGCACAGCAATGCCGCTTGCAGCGCGGGCATTGGTAACGCTGACCATCATTTCCTCGCCTGGCAACATTGCTCGAAGCGGCATAAGCGTCGCGGTGGTGTTTGGCGAAAGAGCAGTGTACGTCCATGGTCCAGAACCGCCGCCATTCACGCTGCGGCTAGCGCGCATATTGCCGAAGACGCGGATGGGTCCCTCTGTTCCTGCGGGTGGCGCGGCTGTTGGGAAGGAGGCGGTTGCGGTGGTCATCGGCTCGGTGAATTGCCATGTGAATAATGAGCTTGTAATGGCAGTATGCACGTTGCGCTGCGGCGTAATCATGGGCGTATATGTCGGCGGACCGCAATCTACCATGCTATTACACACAAAACGCGGCTGCGTGGCGTTCAGCCAAACTTGAACGGTGTTGTCGGCGGCAATCAAAATATCCAAATCGCCGTCGTTGTCCACGTCGGCGATGGCTTGACTGAGGTTCACCGTACCAACTTGATTTGGTGCGGATAACGCAGGAAATGTTCCCGAATTATTGCCCAGCCCCACCACGAAATTGCCCGGAGTGCGCTGAAGCACGGTAATATCCTGCTGCGCGTCGCCGTTAAAGTCGCCCAGCAAAGGACGGTTTGAAGTAGTCGGGATTGCGAGCGTTGCGGCGGCGGGAAAAATGGTGGGCATTCCTGTATTCAAGAAAATATTCACATTCGCATTTGGACCGCCCACGACCGCATCAATACGGCTGTCGTTGTTAATATCCATGAGCTGGATATTGGTTGGATTGGTGACGGTTGTCACGTAGGGCGAGCCAGCAGCTTGGATGTCAAAATTTCCTGCACCGTTATTTAAGCGAATAGAGACAGAGTTTGCAATACCGTTGGTAATGACCCAATCTAAATCGCCGTCGTTGTCCATGTCGGCAAAGGCAGTCTCTTCGCGAGGGTTCACTCCCTGCACATACACTTGTGCGGGCTGCATATTTCCATCACCAATATTCAGATGAATACCGATGTTATTGGAATTATAGGAAACACCAATATCAAGCGCACCATCGCCGTTTACATCACCAATCGCTAATCCACGAGGGTTTACAAAATCGGTGGGAACATTGATGGTGGTCGCAACAGGAAAAATACCAGCACCGTTATTTTGATGAATGGTAATCTGCGCAGCACCAAGAGCGTTTGAATGGATAATATCCACATCGCCATCGTTGTCCATATCACCAAGTGCCATTCTTCGGTCTGCGGGAGCAGTGCCGGGTGTAGTCACGGTACCAGCTGCTGTAAATGTTCCATTCGCATTTCCAAAATACACTCGCAGTGTGGTATTACTTTCTGAGGTAACAAAGTCCATGCGACCATCTCTATTGAAATCAGCAGTAAGAATTATACTTGTATTACTTGGTGTCGGAATGGGCGATTGAAAATGTTGGAAAAATGTCGCTGGTCCCGTACCAGCTTTTGTCCAAAACTGCCGCACGGTTCCTGTGGTCATCGGTACAGTGTTTGTTACGCCTGGCGGCGCGGCTATGTACGTGTGCGTCGAAGCGATAAATTCTACTTTTTCACCCGGATAATAACGAATGGAGGTAAACGGCGAAAGAGTATTCGCACTAAATGTGGCTTGATTGATTGGCGGAGCAGGAGACGACCACGTGCCGCCACCTGCACGAGAACGCCCACCCGTCATGTTGCCGAAAACACGGAGCGGTCCAGTTGGTGGAAGCGAGGCGGTATTGGTGGTTACGTTTTGGTTGAATATCGTGGTAATTGCCACCGGAAGCGCGACACTGCTTGCGTTTGCGAGCGGCGAGGTGGCTTGTACTTTGAGTTCGGGCTGGTGGTTGAAGAGAATGGCGGTGCGTCTGCCATCCAAAAGCGGAATGGCGAGGTCGAGGTCGCCGTCGCCATCAATGTCGCCCACGGCGGGTTGCGAGGTTATTGCTACTTGCGAGGTTGCTTCGAGGAGTTCCATCGAAATGGGTAAGTTGAAGGCAGCACCGCCCGCACCTTTGTAGAACAGCACTCGCGTATCGGGCGCGTCGCCTGGCTTCCATGCGACAATATCCAGCACGCCATCACCATCGAAATCGCCGACAAGCGGCGTAACACCAGGCGAACCAGTATTATACGTTACGGCAAAATTAAAGGTACCAGTACCATTGGCTTGATTTGTAAGAGTATAGAAATTATTGTTTGCGAGTGTACCAACAGCAAGGTCTGTATAGCCATCATTATTAAAATCACCCGTTGCTATGTCCGTAGAATTCATCGTAAAATATGTCAACGGCAGAGTTGCATTAAACAAGGAATTCAGCCCCGTATTTGCGCCCCTATTCAGCCAAATTCGCACAAGTGTACCATTGCACGTCGCCAAATCCATATCGCCGTCGTTGTCGGCATCCAACGCAACAACACCTCGCGTAGAAACAGCAAGATTGACGGCAAGGCTAAACGTTGCACCGTTTCCGTCATTAAGATAAATAAAAAGACCAGTATTTGAGGCAGCTGCTATGTCCATATCGCCATCGCCATCAAAATCGGCGGCGACAATTCTATCCAAAACTCCACCAGGCGTAAAGGTTGCCAATGGCGTAGCAAAACTTCCAAGCGGATTATTCCGTCGAAGGACGACGGATCCCGCCCCCACATCAATAAAGGCAATATCTGGTCTACCATCGCTATCGAAATCTGCTGAAATACACTGGGGAACACTTGCTCCAAAAATATTCGTTGCTGGATTGGCAAAGGACGTAGGATTTCCCAACGGATTATTTTGCAATCGCAGATTCAAACCATTGGAACTTCCTTGCATCATATCAATTTTGCCATCCAAATCGAAGTCTGCAAGAGCCACACACTGTGCAACACCAGCGTCGTCCCACCTGCGCGAATCCACAAATCGTCCATTACCGCCGCTCGGCGCGACCGTAAAGGCGTACACCGTCGGCGAGGTAGAAAATACTTGCCCTCCAGGCGTACTTGCTTGCGCATTCGTAACTGTTACCATGACCGTTTCACCAGCACGGAAGGGGTTCGCAGCAGGCGGTATGTATTCGGCAGTTCTTGTGGCAGCGATATAGTTCCATGTCCCCAGTGCTGAAAGCGTGGAGCGGTGTCCGGTCATGCTGCCATGAATGCGAATTGCACCAGGAGTTGTTGCCATAGGCGAGGGCGGTAACACGTTTGGAAAGGCTGCTGTTGCTGATGTTACTGGCTGGTCGAACGTCACTCGCACGGGAAATGCGCCAAAGGTCTGGGTATGGCTGTTGCGCTGAGGACCGACTTCGCGTTGATAGTCCCAGCGATTGCCGATGGGAAGTGGGAGTGGTGGTCCGATAGGATTGATGCGGGGCGGACGGGCGTTGAGAAGAATGGAAACGTTGTTGCTTCCTTGATTTGCCACAGCGAGGTCGAGGTCGCCGTCGCCATCGACATCACCAAAATTGACTGACCGCAAGCCTGTTCCTGCGAGAAAAGGCGAGCCGCTTGCTGGCGTGAAAGAACCGTTACCATCGTTCAGTAGAAGTGCTGCATTGCCACTATTTGCTACGGCAAGGTCGAGATCGCCGTCGCCGTCCACATCGCCTAAGGAAGTAGAGCGAGGGGTCGTACCTCCTGTGGCAAAAGGCGAACCTGCAACGGGCGTATATAAACCACTGCCGTTGTTGAGTAGTACGCTTACGTTATTGCTTCCAAAATTCGCCGTTACAATGTCAAGTCCGTTCATGCCGTCCACATCGCCCAAGGAAATGAATTGTGGGTTTGTCCCCACGGCAAACGGAGAACCTGCTGCGGGAGAATACAAACCCGCGCCACTATTGAGCAAGAGCGTTACATCATTGCTTGTAGCATTTGCTATTGCGAGGTCGAGGTCGCCATCGCTATCCACATCGCCGAAAGAAGCCACAACTGGTGCTGTTCCTGCTGCAAAGGGCGAGCCTGGTGCTGCTGTGTATGAACCCGTGCCGTTGTTAAGCAAAAGAGTTACATTGTTCACGCCACTTTTTGCCGCCGCGATATCAAGGTCGCCGTCGCCGTCTGCATCGCCGAAGGCAACGGAAGTTGTCGTACCACCCGCCCCAAAGGGTGAACCTGGTGCTGGTGTGTACGAACCAGCACCATTGTTGAGAAGAACGGTTATGTTGACACTCCCAAAACTTGATGTAGCAAGGTCGAGGTCGCCATCATTGTCCACATCGCCCAAAGCAACAAATTGAGGACTTGCACCTACCGCAAAAGGCGAACCAGCAACTGGCGAATACACACCAGAGCCATTATTGAGCAATACAGTTACGTTTGCACTTCCAAAATTTGACGCAACAACATCAAGGTCGCCGTCGCCGTCCACATCACCAAGGGCAACGGAATATGTGCCTGTTCCCGCTGCAAAAGGCGAGCCAGGTACCTGACCGTCAAATCTGCCTGGTCCCACAGCCGTATTCGTCCGAAACTGCCGCACGTGTCCGCCAATATTCGTTGCCGTACCGCTTGTAATCGGCACAAAACGGAGGCTCTTTACGGCATTAGTCTGGAAATTTGGAATACTCACGCTCACAAGCTCGCCTGGATAAAACTGATTCGCCGATGACGGTCCAGTAAGATTATTCGGCGTGAAGGTTGCGTTGTTTGTTCCCGAACCCGCCCACGTGCCGCCCACGCCAATGCGACTGCGCCCGCCAGTCATATTGCCAAAAATGCGTATTGGTCCGCCCTGCAATGGCGCAGGTGTAATTGCATCTACGAGTGATGCCGTTCCAGTGGTCATGCTCGTTGAAAAGGTTTGGCTCATCGGTGCGCTTGTACGATTGACATTTTGCGCGTTGATGACGGGTCCGAACGTTGTAGGGGTTGGCTGCTGCTCATTGCGCAAGACCGCCACATATGGGAATGCTGCGCCAGCGTTGTAGCCAACGAGCGCGTCCAAATCGCCGTCGCCGTCGAGGTCGCAGAGGTTGATGCACGACGCATTGGAATTAACCAAGCCCACCGTTCCTCCCGCAAGTCCCGCCGCACCAAACACGCCGACACCGTTATTTCTGAACCACGCCATTCGGCTGGGAGTGGGAGCATTATCAAGACTCGCGCTTACCACATCCAGCGAGCCTGAACCATCAATATCGCCAAGTTCTATACCGCCGACCGTTCCTGCAATGCCAGGAGTGGTGTAAGGAGTAGCTGTAACAAACGAACCAAGTGCGGTATTTGGTAAGAAGTAAGCCCTCGACGGTGCCATTGGTACGAAAGCAAGGATATCTGTTCCAGGTACGTTGTCAATGTTTCCTGTAACTAATTGGATTGGTGGACTAGGTAGTATCTGGTTCACGGGCGTTTGAATCATCCTCCCGCCGCCATCGTTGTGATAGGTCAGAATGTTATTCACAGAGAAACCCACAGCGATATCCAACGAGGCATCGTTATTGAAATCACCTTTGGCAAGGGCTGTTGGTGGATTAGGTAAGGTTGTTGTAGAATGTACTGCTAAGGCAAAAAGCGGTGCATTTGGCGGATTGACCCAAAGATTCCGATAAATTATGATAGATGGTGCCGATGTAATCACTGCCACGTCAATATCGCCATCACCATCGAAATCCCCTGTTTCTATCTTTTGCGCTCCTGTTGCGGTAATGCCGGGAGCCAAAACAGCTGCGGTTAAGTTTCCGGGTGTACTTGTGTTTTGTCGGATAAAGAGCGTCGCTCCATCGGTATAAATCCAATCAGGCTTACCATCGTTGTCCATATCGGCAGCTTTGAGGTCGAGAAGTCCCGCCGCCGCAATATCCAAGAACTCCCCCGCCGCTACCGTCTTTGCAAAATTCCCATAGTTCATGTTCCGTCGCACCGCAACGCGCCCTGCGGAATTTGAGGCAGCAGCGAAATCTACATAACCGTCGCCGTCGAAATCTGCCGGGGCTATTGCTACTGCATCCCCGCCGATGGTTGCGTAGGTGGAAAGGACGAAGTTTACGCCGCCCGCAGGCACAGCCGCACTCGTGCGATAGCTCGACACAAAGGGTGTAGCTCGTGCCAAAGGACGAAAACCGTTCAAAAATGGCTTATTCCCCGCACTACTACTTGCGCCATCGCCAAGCGTCGCACCTGTGGCAATAGTAAACTCTACTTTTTCACCACCAAAGTACGGGCTTGCGGCTGCGGGTGTGAAGGACGGCGTGGTCATACCACCGCCTGCAAACGTGCCATTCTTCAAGCCCGACATTCCGCCAAAGGCACGAAAATTTATTGCGGTAAGAAGATTCATGGCTTGATTAAAGGTCGGCGTGATAGGCTGAAGCGTAGAGGCGATGTTAGCGGCAATGTTTGGGGAGATGCTGGTGATGGAGGGGAGGTTTTGGTCGAACACAAGAATGCGATTATTTAAGCGGTCGCATACAAAAAGCTGCGTCCCGGAGAAGCACAGACCATATGCACTGCCGCCCGCGCCATTGGCAAAATATTCACGGCATTGTGGTGTGGGATTGGTGTTAGTGGTAAAAATTTGCTGACCGAGAACATTATCTGCATTTGCACCATTGGGCTTCGCTGCGGCATTATTAAAAATCAGAACACGAGCATTATCGCGGTCGCCAACGTAAAGATTGTTCGCAGCATCCGTAGCGAGATAGGAGCAAAAATTCATCTGCGAGATGGTACAGGTAGCAACGTTGGACATAAAGTTTATTTGCCCAAGGACACCGTTTGCGGCTGCGGAGCTAACAAAGCCTGCATTAAATCGCAGAACACGGTGATTCGCCCCGTCGCCCACAAACAGATTTCCGGCTGCGTCGAACGCCAAGCCAGAGGGTGCGCTCATACCATTGGCAGTAAGGGCGGCAGCGTTTGTAACAAAACCTGGTTGCCCCAAAACGAGGTCAGCCGCATCACTGCTTATTCCAAGATTTGCTTGAGGAAAGCGGGTAACCCGATTATTTGCCCCTTCGGCAACAAACATATCGCCTACGGCATTGAATTTTACATTGAGCGGCTGGTTCATACCAGCAGCAGAAGTCGCCGTTAGATTAGATATAAAGTCTGCTTGTCCCTTGACCACGTCTGCTGCCGCGCCACTCGCTGCCGCCCAAGGCATTGGGAAGCGAATAACACGATGATTATTACGGTCAGACACCCATAAATTCCCCGCAAGATCCACCGCAATACCGCTCGGCGCATTTAATTGGGTGGCAGAAAGCCCTGGCGCACTCGTGCCGAAAGCAGCCTGCCCCAAAACAATTTCGGGTGCTTGATTATTGCTTGTTATCGGCAGCCCAAAGCGCAAAATACGGTTGTTATTGAAATCTGCAACATAGAGTTTATTACGAACTGCATCTACGGCAACATCGTAAGGCTGATTGAGATTGATATTCGCATTTCCGGCAGCAGTGGCGGTAAAATTTGGCTGCCCAATCACCCACGTCGCAGGCTGCCCATTCACCCACGTTTGCGCGGGCAACAATGCAGGCAAAAAGACGCACAAACAGCACAGCAGAAGTGTAGAAAAGCGTTTCATTTGAGTATCGTAAAAGTGGAGACGGTAAAGTTCGTTAGTTGTTGGAGTGGAGCGGCTTCCAGCTTAGAGCGTGGCGAGGTCGCTTTCGCTCATTCCTGTGATGGTAGCAATTTCGCTTATTGGCAAACCGCGTTCTCGTAAATTTTGAGCAATGGCAAGTTTCTCCATGCGCACGTTCTCACGCGCTTCCTCACGCCCTTGCTCTAAGCCCTTTTCAAGACCTCTTGCCTCTGCCTCGACAGATGCTTCTTTCACAGCGTCCTTCACAGCTTGCTCAATCGCATAATCCATCGTGTTCTTCAAATCACGATAGATTTTAAGCGATTGTTCATAGTAATCACGTTGCTCGTCGTTGAACTGCGTCAACTCCGCCGTGTGGAAAGCGTGTTCAAAGAGTGATGATTGCAAAGGCGCGGGAATATCCTGAAAGTCTGGCAAATACTTGAGGAAGTAGAGCCATTTGTCGGTATTGCTTACGAGTTCCGCTTCGGTCTTCGTGAAATTCGGCATTTCGAGATAGATAAACGTCAATTTATCGTAGAAGACACGATTTTGCTGGTTCTTGAGTTGGACAGTGTGCAAGTATTCGGTGCTTCCTTTGTCCTCATCGAACACAAAATCCAACACGCCGACGCAATAGACTGCCGCTAACTCGAAGTTCCAATTCCCGCGTTCGCCCTGCTCTCGAATGGGAAAGGTTGAATAATACACACTGCGTTCTTTGAAATAATTTTGTTTTGCTTTCTGCAATTCCACAATGAAGCGTTCGCCCGTATCACTCGTGCAGGTAATATCCATGATTGCACGACGCGCATCGGCGTTGCCACCCATATACTCATTGCGAGTGTACTGCACATCGCGGATGCGGTGCTTCGGCGGCAGAAGTGCGTTCAGAAAATCTATAAGCAAGATTTTCTGCGCCTCCTCGCCGAAGAGCTTTTTGAAACCGAAATCGGTAAAGGGATTGAGGTAGCGGTCTTTCATGGGCAAAATATGTTTGAATGGACTGCACATCTCGCACAAAGAATACCAAGGAAATACGCGGCAAGGTGCAGCGCATTGGAGCGCATCTGAGAAGGCGTAAGTTACGAAAATCTTTGGAGAAAAGCCAGTTACCAAAAGTCATAATTTTATGAAAAAACCCACAATGCTCTGTAAACGAACATCGTGGGTTTGCAATACTGTCGGAGGCGGAGAAATAAGGCTACACTTCAGGGTGAATGCCTAATGCGCGAAGCTGCTCGGCAAGACGCTCTGCACGTGATTCGGCGGTATCGGCACGAGACTTTTCCTGCTCTGCACGAGATTTTTCCTGCTCCGCACGTGCCTGCTCCGCATCGCCGCGTTCCTTACCTGTGGGAATAACCTTTCCGCGTGCATCACACCAGCGAAGCCAGTGTGTGCGAGCATCTTCGTACACGCCATCCCAAAGGCGAATACCAAGTCCGACCGACTCCAACCAAAAATCTTTCATTGGCAAATACGATGAGCCATGCAGCTCGTAAATGAGTAAAGATTCGCCATCCATTTCCTTCGTCATTTCGCCAAAGGGGTCGAATACGACATAGTATGGAATGTGCATCTGTGCGTAGTCCAGCATTTTTTTACTCATTTCCTTGCCTTTGCGATTCGAGACAATTTCAATCACGACATCGGGCATTTTGCCAAATTCCCACGAAAAATATGAACGTAAATATGCGTAATCAACGCGCTGTTCCTCGTCATGCGGGAGTTCTACGTCCATGCTGAGTAATACATCAGGTACGATTGCTGGATTCTTCAGACTGGCAAAAAGACCTACATTTGCCATCACGACAAATGTTCGCCCCGCCTCGTTCCACGCCTCAGAGCTATTGCGAAGCGTTTCGACAAGTAGGCGCTGTTGTTGTTCAGAAAAAATATTATCCACAGGGTTTTCATCCTCCGTAATAAGATGCGACGTGTCGGGAATGGGAATTTCAACGGTTTCAATCGTCGTTACTTTCAATTCGTTGTACGCCTTCCCATCACGCACAATGCGTTTGGTTGTGTGTTGGACTTCCATAATACTTCTTGAATAGTCTTTGAAAAAATAAGGAATCACCGTACTTACTAGACATCATCGGGACTCAGCCCAAGTGCGCGAAGTTTCTCTGCCAAACGACGACTTTTGTCGCGCTCGACATCTAACTCGCTGAGGGCGGATTGGGCGCGAGCTTTCTCCTCTTCTGCGCGGGCTTTCTCCTGCTCTGCGCGGGCTTTCTCCTGCTCTGCACGAGCTTTCTCCTGCTCTGCGCGAGTGATAGCCGCTCCAGAAAGTTCTTTGCCACTTTGGAGGACATTACCTTTCACGTCGCACCAGCGCAGCCATTCCGAGTGCATTCCTTCATATTCACCTTCCCACAGACGCAGCCCTAAGCCAATATCTTCCATCCAAAAATCTTGGAGCGGCTTATAGCCTGTGCCATTGAGAGTATAGATTTGCAGACGCTCGCCGCGAAAAACATCAAAGGGGTCGAACACCGCATAGAATGGGATGTGCAGCTTGGCATATTCCGTCATTTTGCGCTTCATTTCCCCACCTTTGCGGTTCGAGACGATTTCCACAACAATATCGGGCGTTTTGGCGAAAACCCACACAAAATAGGAGCGGATTTTCGTATAATCAAACACCTCTGGCATTTTGATATTCATACTCAAAAACGCATCGGGAACAAGCGGCGGCTCGGTTGGTGAGATAAAAACACCGACATTCGCATCGGCGATAAACGGCACAGAATCTGGGTTCCAGAGTGCTGTATTTGCATACAACGTTTCGACGAGGAAACGCTGTTGTTTGGCAGAAAAGACATTATCCACAGGCTCATCATCCTCCGTAATTAAGGTTTCAATGTCGGGAATAAGCATATCCTCCACCATGCGGAGATGCGGCGGCATGGACAGCAGTTCGTCGTGAAGTACGGGTGAATTGCTCATTGTCGTGTTCAAAAAATTGTCCTAAAAAATGGCGAAAGAGCAAGAACGATGCTCGCAAACGAATATACGATTTCTCTCAAAGAAAGTCCAATAAAAAAGCCGCTTAAAAACAAGATTCTAAGCGGCTTTTGAACATTTTTATCAAAATATTTTCATCAAAATATTTTTATCGCAATATTTCCACATTTCCACCAAAAACTATTTGTTGTAATCCACTGGTGTTTCCACACGAACCTCTACAGTACGATTGTAGAAGCGTCCCTCTGGCAAATCGTTGCTGTACAAGGGGCGGCGGTTGCCCACGCCGAGCGAGCTTACCTTTCCTGCTTTCAGCGACTTTGCAACGCTACCAGCGCGTCCGTCGGAGAGTTTTTGATTTACTTCTTCTTTGCCGAGTTTGTCCGTGTAGCCCGTTGCGACGACCTTCGATTCGCCCGTCAAGTACGGATTGATGTACTTTTTCACCGTTTCATCGTTCAATTTACCCATCTGCACGGAGTTGAACGGGAACGAAATAAGACGGAACACGTCCACCGATTTGTCCTTGATGCCTTGCGCTTTTTTCTTCTTGATACTAAGCTGATCTACTGGCACTGCACCATCGGGAATGTAGGTTTGACCAGCTTTATCGCGCAATTCCAATTCAAATTTCAACTCGCCATCGGCTTTGGGCATACTCTGCGGCTCGTCTTTCACGTTCCAGTCGTAGTAGGCTGGCGGCGCACCCTCAAAGGCAACATCTTTGAGAAGTTTTGGTCCCGTTTCGGTGGATTGTTCCGCACGCATAAAGGTTTGTGTTAAACCAGCCTCCGAAAAACTTTTCATGCGAACACGAATTTTCGGTACTTCCGCGACCGAAAGTGTATCGAAAATAAGAAGCGGCTCAAGGACGGTTGGGTCGTTGGTAGTGATTTCCACACGACGATTTTCTTCCGCGCCTTCCAACGTATCCACCGACGACGTAGCATATTCAGGCAATTCGCGAGACTTGACCGTAACGCGCTTGGGGTCAATATCCCAAGAATCTTTTAGATATTGCCGCACCGCTTCCGCTCGCCCAAGCGATAGTCCCAGATTACCCTTTTCATAGCCCGGAAGCCCGTCGTTACAGCCCGTCAGCGTTATTTTCGCATTCTGTTTTTCTTTCAAGCGTTGCCCAATCACGTTCAAAACGTTGTAGTACACGCTCATCATGTCAGAATTGTAAAATTTATTCTGAAAGTTTTCCAATTCCCCCGTAAAATCTATACTATTCGGGTCTGGCTTGTTGTACCGCTTGTAGCGCGTGGGAAGCGAATCGTTTTTAGTCTCGAAGAAAATAAACGGCAAAATCGGGTATAACTGCTTCGAGGTAACTTCTTCCACCTTGAAGCGAACAAGCGGAAACTCCGCGCCATTACTATCCACGCGGAAAGCAGCAATTTCGCCGTCCAATTTTGGTGGCGGTGGCGGTGGTGGTGGTGGTGGTGGCGGTGGTGGTGG
This sequence comes from Ignavibacteria bacterium, assembly GCA_013298775.1. Classification (GTDB taxonomy): domain Bacteria; phylum Bacteroidota; class Ignavibacteria; order Kapaibacteriales; family UBA4661; genus PH2015. Next base: position 41,420 of record JAAFIV010000011.1, read on the forward strand.
TGGTGGAATCGGTGGTTCGGGAATAACGAAACGAGCCGTTACGCCGACCCGTGCAACGTTCACATTCCACTGAACACCAGTAACGGCGGGCGTGAAAGCATAGGCGTAGGTGAGTTCGGGAGAAATCATCATGCGAGCGCGACCGAATTTGACGGGAATATCATACGCAAGCCCAGCAACAGCGTACAATTGCGGCACAGGCGATGTAAGCGCGCCAGAAGTATCATTCCGCGTAATTTGCTCGTTGTTGTATTTCAAATCGGGGTTTTGCGCCAGACTGAGGCTGTCGAGCGAAAGAATTGTTTCCTTTTGCCGAAAGCTGGGAGTAAGGTACGTTCCCGCTTCCACGCCAAGCATAATGCGAAAATCTGGTACGGATTCTATTGGACGAATAATTGCCATCACTTGCGCGGAAATAAGATTGAGTGTTGGCGAAATATCCCACCCAATGTTCGCATTCGCAAAGACCACATTCGCACCATTGTTTGTTAGGAATCCTACCCGCTCTTTCTCCCCTGCCGTAACCGAAGCACCGAGTGAGGAAAAAAGCAATCGCGCACCGATACCAAAGGCGGGTGAAATCGGGAAATCGCCCACAAGACCAGCAGTGAAGCCGTACCCAAAGCTATTACCAAAGGTAATCGGCGCACGTGGCTGTGTTCGCACCGGAACGCCCGGGAGCTGGGAAAAGCTGGCAAGGTGCTGGTTCAAATTTCCACCCGCAATGATTCCGACACCCGGTCGCATTCGCATCGCGGAATCCGTCATTTCGGGCAATTCTTGCGATGGAACTTGCGCGTGAACGACCATTACCAGATGAGGCGATGTCGTGAAGAACAAACTCGCGCAGATAAGCATCCACGCACGAATACGATGTTTATTCTTGTACATCTTCTCTCGCATATTTTGGCATATTTTTTGCATAAACTTTACTCAGATTGATGAGTAGCTTCGTTGGTCATAGAATTTTTCACTACAAGTGATTCATTCAAAAATTATGCCAACAAACCTTTCATCAAAGATTTCTCGTACAATGTTCTTGAAAATGTGCATTTTTGTAATGCAAACACGACAAAAATACGAACTTTTCACGGGATTAGGAAGGATTCATCACCTTTTCCCTGTTTGATTTCCTATTTTTCTGTATTATTGCTGCCTTTGCTTGGTGGAATTGTTTCAAAATGGTATCTCTTAGGCAGTCTCTCTCCCGTTCTACCGTTTCTAAACGGTAGAACGGGAAAATATAATAAAACGACCTACACTCTTTCCTCATTTAATCCCGAATGGTGTTTGCTATGGCAACCAGCGATACACATGCACCCGTAACCGGCACCCCCACTGGTGATGCGATTCAGCAGAGTTTTGAGAACTCGCTCATTGTCAATACTATCAAGCTCTTTAGCGTTCTGACGCTTGCCGATGGTATTGTCTCCGATGCTGAACGTGCTTACGTAAGCAATTACCTCGATTCGCTCTATTTACCGCCCATTTCCGACTATCTCTACGAGCAGTTTGAGAAATACGTGGAAACTGGCGCAGAGGTAGAATCGGCAGCACGGCAAATCCGCGAAGGCTTTTCCTACGAAAACCGCATCTTTATTTTGATGAAGGTGTACGAGCTTGCTGCTTCCGATAAAATGGAAGAGGCTGAACGCGAGACAGCACGCGCTATTGGGCAGGAAATCGGCATTACCATTGAGGATATTGCGTACATTGAAAAAATCTTCGATGTGCCAGAAGCTGCCGATATTGAAACAGGAAAGCCCGCAAGCATTGAATCGCTTCGTATTGCAGATATTCCGGGCTATGCCGATATCGTGATGCCCTTTCCGCGTCTGCATCTTGAGTTGCTGAAAATGAACAGCATCTTTGTCGCGCTCTTGAAAAGCGGTCCACACCCAGTAGTGATTGGCAGCGCGACTTCCATGTCGAAGCAGCTTTTGCCGATGCTCGCAAACAAAGTGCAGCACAATCAAAACATTAGCATTGGTGATTACACCATCAACTTTGAAGACCTTAACTTTTACTTCCAACTCAAGAGCAAATTCCTCCTGCCTGTAACGCTATACGTGGCAAAAGGTATGAATTTGGAAGGCAAAGAAGAGTTTATCATTTCGCAAATGTCAAGCTATGAAGACATTCTCACGATTGAGTTTAACAAGCTCATGATTACGCTGCGTCCGCTTACGCCAATGACCAATTTGAGCGTAAACGGAATGCCGATTGACGACCAAATTTATGTGAATTTGAACGACGATATTTCCGTTGATAACTGCCCTATCAATCTTCGTAAAATCGCCTTCCAACAAGGCTTGGCAAGCGATACGTTCTCGCTTGAAGAGGAAAAACTGGAATACACGATTGGCAATCACAAAAAATGTACAATTGTGCTAAAGGACGAAGCACCAAAAGAGTGGAGTTGCCGCATCGTGCGCTCGAAAGCTCTGGATGGCTCATCGGTACTTACGTTGGAGCCGAAAGGCTGCCCGTATAATATCTTCCACAATTCCAAAATTCTGAAGAAACCCGCACAAATAGCCGACCGTAGCGTTGTTCTGATTGATAAATTTGTTCTCATTTTGAATTTCAGCACCGGTATCTGCTCGGTCGAGCCATTCCGTTTCAAGGACTTTATTTGTCGCCAAATTACCTACCAATTCCAAGACGGTTCGCGGGGTCTGGACGATTTGACCTTTGAAATTGACTACGGCGATTTGGTTGCGGTCATGGGACCCTCAGGCTGCGGTAAATCCACGCTCCTCAACATCATCAACGGCTACAACAAGCCCACCAACGGCACGGTGGAACTGAATGCGTATAATCTGCACAAGCTCTACCCGTCGCTGCGCGACCACTTAGGCTATGTACCGCAAGACGACTTGCTGTTCGAGAATTTAACGGTCTTTGAAAACCTCTTTTACAACGCAAAACTCCGCTACCCGCGCAAAAGCGACGACGAAATAAAAGTCCTCGTCGAAGACGTGCTGGTGGATATTGACCTCCACGAAAAGCGTGATATTCCCGCCGGAAGCCCCACACAGCGCACGCTTTCGGGCGGTCAGCGCAAACGCTTGAACATTGGTTTGGAGCTGCTCTCTGGCGCGGATGTGTATTTCCTCGACGAACCTACATCGGGCTTGTCATCAAAAGATTCCGAGAAAATTATTGAGCTATTGCGCCGTTTGTCCTTGCAAGGAAAAATCGTGTTTGTGGTTATTCACCAGCCAAGCTCAAAAATTTACAAGATGTTCGACAAAACCTTGTTCCTCGATAAGGGCGGTAAAATGGCGTTCTTTGGCGATTCCATGATGGCTCTCGCCTACTTCAAAGCGCACTCGGCGCATATCCAATCCTCCGACCTTTTGAACAATAAACAGTTCGATGTCATCACGGTTGCCGCGCAGCGTCCTTTCGTGGAACAGACCGAACCAGATATGCTCTTGGAAGTCCTTGAAGAACCCCTTCGAGACATTGACGGCGTGCCGCTTCCACAGCGGAAATACTCGCCAGAATACTGGAAAGACCGCTTCAATGAATATCGCTCCACCGTAAAACGCATTACTGTTGAAGACAGCAACCGCGTCCCGCTTCCGCCCGCAAACGAAAGCTCGTTTGCCGATAAATGGCGGCAATTCAGCACCTTGCTTTCGCGGAATTTCAAAAACAAAGTCCGTGACCGCTCGAACCTCGTCATTACCTTCTTTGAAGCACCGCTCTTGGCGATTGCAGTGAGCCTGATTCTGCGCCTCTTGCCGAGCGCGGCTTCGGAATACAATCTCTACCAAAACGATAACTTACGCGTCTTCATCTTCCTTGCAACGATTATCTCAATGTTCCTCGCCATGACGAACAGCGTGGATGAAATCATCAAGGATGCCGCAATTCTCTTGCGCGAACGCATGATGAACATTCGGAATACCGCCTATTACGCTTCAAAGTTTTTGACGCTCTTTGTTTTCTGTACCGTGCAGAATATCTTGTTCTTGGCGGTGTCGTTCCCGATTTTAGGCTTGCAGGAATTATTTTTCCAATATCTCGGTTTCCTTACTATTGTTTCGTTCAATGGCATAGCACTGGGCTTGTTCATCTCGGCAATACCAAATCTCTCGACCAAAGCGGCGTTCAACATCGTTCCCTTGCTGCTTATCCCGCAGATTATTTTTGCTGGTGCGCTCATTCCATATAGCCAAATGGACCACCTCAAAATCCACAAAGACCGCGAAATTCCTGAGGTGTGCCAGTTTGTTCCCTCGCGCTGGGCGTATGAAGGTTTGCTGACGATTCAGTATTCGTACAATCGCTTCCAGCCCAAAGCCGACGCGCTCGCCAAGCAACTCCAACGCGCAAATAATCTTTCCGATGAAGCAGACAAAGCACAACAGGAACAGGACTCGCTTGATGCAGCATTTTCAGCACAAGTTCAGACGGATACCACCAATCGCACAACAAAGCTCGTCGAACTCGAACAGAAAATTACCGACCGCCGTGCGCGGCTTGATTCCATGCAGCGTATGAAGTCTTCGCTGGATTCGGCAATTGACGCAAACCGCCAAATGGTAAAGCGCAGTGCTGGAAACCCGCAAGAACTCAAGAAGCGTATTGCGGAATTGCAAGAAGAGGCGCAGAAAACCTTGTCGCAATACAACGAATTAGACGCAGCAGAAATGGAGAAGAAAAACACCGTTGCGTACTACGACAGCAAGATAAAATCAGACAGCATGAACTATGTAGCGCGACGGGCTGCCCTCAGCGAGCGCATAGAAAAAGCGGAAATGCTCTTGAAAGATTTCCAACAATTCAAACCCATGCTGGATTCCATGACCGATGCACACAGAGCGCAATTCCAGAAAGAATATGGCAACCAAGAAGTGGCGCGGCTTGTACGTATTTCCAATGACAAACATCAGGATTTGATTACCGCCGTTGAGAAAAAGCAGCACCATCGCATTACCGATATTAGCTTGTGGGATTATCCCCTGCTCGTAACGGAAAAAATGATGCCGGCACTCGCACTCATTAGCCCTTGGTTCAAAGCCGTACCAACGCCTATTTTCAACAGCGTAGTGTTGCTGCTGATGTCGGTTGTTGCGTCCTTCGGCACGTTGGGAATGCTTGGTTTGCGTGATACTCTAAGTACCTTATTCCAACGCATTCGCCCCAAAAAACGCCAAGCTGCGCCGAGCAACTAAAGAGAAGAATGAAATATGAAAACTGAGGGATGAAATTTCTTCAGGAAATTTGCAGGAGAAAAATGAGAAAGCTCGCATGAATACTTGATTTGTGCGGGCTTTTTTGTTTTCTTACACCACACTCGCAAATGGCATAAATCCTTGAGGCAAAGCAGCAAACTCCGCGACATCATCATTCACCGTTACCAAGTACAATCCCGATGCGAATACCGCCTCCTGTTGCGCTTTCGAGACCACATCCACTGCCGCTATCACGCCATAGAGCGTCATCCCTTTGTACTCAGGATGAAACTCCCCGAAGAGGCGTATTTGCTTGAGTGTTTGCTCTATGCTGCGTTTTTCCAATATACTTTTTACTTCCACCACAAAACCGATATTTTTCTCACCATTGACAAAACCAAATCCGTCCAACTCCTGCCATTCCTCGCCACGACGGGTTTTTACACGCGTGGAAAAATTCGTAACGCCAAATCGCTCACGCAGCATTGTTTCGACCGATGGTAAAAGTAAACCTTCGGTGAAATATCCAAATTTATTTCCCAAGCCGCCCATCTGCTTGCCGAGGTCGTCTATGCGTTGTTTGAGACGGCGCGAATCCTCAGCAGCGGCTTCCATGCGGCGGTCGGCGGCTTCTTGCGAGGCTGCCATTTGCGCTTTGAACGCTTCGGTACTCAATTTGAGTTGTCGTGTGTCTTCGGCAGCGGACTCCATGCGACGGTCAGCGGCTTCTTGCGAGGCTGCCAATTGTGCTTTGAACGCTTCGGTACTCAAGATACTTTGCGCCACCAATGCTTGTAAATCTTCTAGTGTTGTTGTCATAGCGTTACTTCTTGGTAAAATGAGGAGAGTTTCTCTCCACAAAAATACGCATTTTCCTTGATTTCCCGCCCAGCTCCATAGCGCGAGCAAACGAGCGATGAACAAAAAGTTTCTTCCTCAGTTCTCGCAAAAGTGTTATATTTGCGTTTCTGTGGGGTAATTTTTGATGTGTTCCTTGTTTGCATTAAACTTTTTTCCGTGTTCTGCAACTCTAATCTTCAGAACGCCCACAGATACGTTCTTCCAACGCAAATTCGCAATATTTCATTTCACAATTTACGGTGATGTTCTATGAAACGCAGTTCCAATATCGCTCGTACCCTTGCAGCTTTTGTTCTTGCTGTTTTGGCGACAGGCATTGTTGAACTTTTGGGAGCTTCCCCGCTCTCGGCACAAACTCAAGAAAAAGTCTTTGTTCCCTCAGCACGACTGGTGTTTCGTGCGTTGGATTCTTTGTCGAAATCACAAGTAAGCTGGAAAAATCTTTCAACGTACAGCAAAACCAGCACCTACAATAGCCGCTATCTTATCGCGCTCAATCTTGGTTCACGCGTAAGCGATGCCTTTGTAGCCTCCCAAGCGAAAGACGACAATAACTTCTTGCAAATGGCACTCACCATGGGCGAACTCAGTGCGAAACTTGGCGTGGAGGTAGATGCAAGCCTCAATCAAAAAATGCTCGACCTCGTGAAAGCGGCAAACTGGACGGAAGTGCGCAATATGCTCGATAAACAGCAAGAAGAAACCAAGCGCAAATTGAACCGCCTCGACCGCGATGCTTCTGTGTTGGTCGTCGTTGGTGGCTGGCTTGAAGGCTTGCATGCAACGGCAAAAGCACTTTCCAACAACTACAACGCTGGAGCAACAACCATTCTCGCAAATCCGAAATTGATTGACTATTTGATTAGCGAATTAGGCAACGTTAGCCAAGCGGCGAAAAACAACGGCACCGTGCGCAAACTCGGACCGCAGCTTACGGAAATCAAGAATTTGGTGAACGTCGAGAAAGGTAAACCGATTGCGCAAGAAAACGTCAAAAAAATCGTAACGATTGCTTCTGGTCTTATCAAGGAAATTGAGAACTCGAAAGATTAAACGAAACGTCGCACGTTTCAAAATGCAAAAAGCCCGTCAAGACTTGCTTGACGGGCTTTTGTATTTTTGGAAATGAAATGCGGAGAGGAAGCGATCTCTGCTTAAAGCAAGAAACGGTAATACTTTCAGCCCTCATCCCTCTCTAAGCGTTGCGCTCAGACTTCATCCTTCTCTTTAGTGTGTAATTTTACGCTCCAATGTCTTCGCTTCGGCAACCCATTTTGCAACAGTTGCAGCCGAAGGAACGGCATTGGTGAGATTTTTCGCGGCGTTTACTTCTGCCATTTTTGCAGCAAGATTTTCCGCATTGCGCTGGGCGAGTTCTGGTACGGTATCTACGCCAGAAGCCTCCAAAAGCTCGGCATATTGCCCAGCTACACCCGTAATACGGAACAAATCCGCATGATTCACCCATTTCAAAATGAGCTTTTCTGAAATGCCTGTGCTGTCAGCAAGTGCGGCACGACCTTTTCCACTTGCGCCTTGCTCCAAAAGTGCTTCCACAGTGGCTACTCCTGCCGTCTTCAGTTTTGCGGCGTAACCTTCGCCAACGCCTTCGATATCTGCGATATTTGCCATACAGTGTTCTCCAAAAAAATAGACCTAAAAAGGGATACTATGAATTGAAGCCCTGAAAATAGCACTCTTTCATGGGATTTCCAATCCATACAGTAAAAAAATCCACGCCCTGCTGAATAATTGCCTTTCCCTCACTACCCTACGCACCGCATAAAATGTGAACTTCACCTTTGTACACGACAAAACCTCTGAAAAGCTCGTAGAATCAGGCTTCAGTGGCTTGAGACTTTCTGTCTGTGTTTCTCACCCGAATCCCGCACCAACACTCACAGACAAGAATGTCTGTGCCACTGCTGAAGAAGTTTTGTCGTGTACAAAGGAACTTCACCACATACTCGCCTCCGGCGCACTGGTTTATGTCACGACCAGAGCAAGCATACAAATACAACTCAAGAAACAGCCTTCTCTCCAGCCGCCGCTGGCAATGCCACAAAAAACGTCGCGCCCTTCCCCACTTCTGATTCGCACCACACTCGCCCCTGCATTGCGCCAGCAAGACGGCGCACAATTGCCAGCCCCAAACCGCTTGAATGCTCGCCTCCTGTCGGCTTTGCCGAGAGACGGGCGAATTTCCCGAAAAGCTGCGCTTGGTCTTCCGCGCTAATTCCCGGACCTTCGTCCTTTACCGCAATCACGATTTCTTTTCGTACATCCCGCGCATCCTCCTTGCAGACTGGCGTGCGAGCAATTTCTAACGTAACGGTACTGTTTTTCGGGGAGAATTTTATCGCATTCGAGAGCAGATTATCGAGTATTTGTCCCGTGCGGCGGTAGTCCGCAACAGCCCGCCATTGCTCGTGTGTAGATTGCTCGTGTGTAGATTGCTCGTGTGTGGGAGGAGTTGCTCCAGACGGTTGCCGCTCGTTTACCACTAATCGGATATGCTTCGAGGCGGCGTATTCAGCGAGTCCGTCCGCGCATTTTTCCGCAAGTTCTTTAAGAGAAATCGCCTCAATGTGCAGACGGATATTGCCAGAATCTATCGCGCTTACATCCAGCAAATCCTCAATAAAATTCACCATGTTCAAGGAGGTCTGCTTGATAGATTTTATGCGGTCGAATATCTGCTCGCGATTCATGCGTTCCCAGTATGCCTCCAGATTCGAGGTTGCCAAAATCACGCCCGAAAGTGGCGTTTTCAGGTCATGTGCAACCACGCCCAAAAGCATGTTTTTTTCCTCGTTCAATGTTCCCAGTTCCACATTCATTGTTTGCAATTCGGAATTTGCCAACTCAATTTCCACCGTCTGTTCGCTTAAAATGCCTAGCTGCCGCGTAATTTCCCCATTTGCAGCCACAAGTTGCGATTCCGATGCCTTCAACTCGGCAGTGCGAACACCCACAAGCCGCTCCAATTCTGCATTGCGACGCTTTATGCGCTGCAAGCGTTGCCAATACATTCCAGCGGCAAGCACGGCAACTCCTAGCACCAGCCCAAGACGGAACCACCATGCACGCCACAGCGGAGGCACTATCACAAGGCGCACCCGTGCTTCGTTCTCGCTCCATTTACCGTCATTGTTTGCCGCAATCACGCGAAAGGTGTAGGTTCCGCCATCCAGATTCGTGTACGTCGCCTCGTGGCGCGTCCCCGCATCAATCCACGCATCGTCGCTCTCATTACCCAAACCTTCCAGCATATACTTGTACGAATTTCGCTCTGGAAATGTGTACGAAAGCGCGGCAAATTCAAAGGTTAAGGTGTTATCAGAATACGGAAGCGTGATTTCACGCGCTTGTTCAATAGCAGTGTCGAGTGCCGCCGTTTTATTGAACTTCCGAAAGCCCGTCAATACAACGGGTGGCGAATACGAATTGTGAGGAATTGTCCCCGCTTGAATGATATTAAACCCCTGAATGCCGCCAAAAATCAGGCTTCCGTCGTTGCGGCGCAAATATGCACCTGTATTAAATTCATTACTTTGCAAACCGTCATTGCGGTCGAAGTTCCGTACGGTGCGGCTTTTGGGGTTCAGGCACGATACGCCTTTATTCGTACTCATCCAGTATTGACCAAGTTCATCGGGCAGCACAGCATTGATAATTTCATTGGGCAAGCCGTCCTTCGCGCCATAGTTTTTCAGTGTTTTCGTGCGTTTATCGTACACACTAAAGCCACCATCCGTGCCGATAAGGAGCCGCTCTGCACCCGCATCATTGCTGAGAAATAATACGTAATCGCTGGGAAGCGTTGTCGAATCGTCGCGCCGAGAACGAATCGCCTCCAGAACCGCACCTGTTCTTGCGTCCAGCCGATTCACACCGCCACCATCCGTACCAAACCAGACTGTGCCATCTTTTTCTGGCACAATACCAAAAATAAGATTATTGGTTAATGAATTACTTGATGAATTACTTGATGAATTACTTGACGAGGAATGAGCTGAGGCGCGAGTATTGGCGGCACCTTCCGCCCGAAATTGCCGCCAGAGATTTTGCTGCGGAGTAAAGCTCGATGCACCTTCAAAGGTTCCCACCCAAAGCGTTCCAGCAGCATCGTCCAGCGCAAGAGAAATGATGCGATTGCTCACCAGCGATGCAGTATTGGCGGGGTTTGCACGGTATAATTTCCATTCGCTTTTTGCAATATCGAAAGAATTTATGCCATTATCTGTGCCAATCCACATCACGCGTCGCCGCTTGTCGAAAGCGAATGCGCGAATATGGTCATTGCCGAGAAGCGGTGTGTTTGCTTGCGTGTAGATGCGCACTGTGCGTTTGCCTTTTTCGGCAAGGTGAATTCCTTTTTCCGTGCCAATCCACAGCGCGTCCGTATCGTCCTCCGCAAAGGCGTTGCAATGGTCATCCGTGAGGAGAATTGGACTGTGCGGCGAGGAATTGACAAGAGGAAAGCGGTGCGAAAACACATCGTACACGCTAAAACCACCGCCCGACGTGCCGAACCATATCACGCCAGAACGGTCCTGCAGCATCGTCATCACAAAGTTGTCGCTCATGCTGTACGCGTCGTCTTCAGAGTTCTGAAAGCGAGTAGCAGTCAGGCTTTGACGGTCAAATAAATGTAATCCATTTTTTGTTCCGACCCAAAAATTCCCCGTGCGGTCTTCCAAAAGCGATTGCACATTTCCGCTCGCAAGGCGCGTTGGATTGGCAGCATCCACAGGAACAAGACGCAGCGTCAAGTCTTGATGTGGTGCGCCCTCGAAGATATTGTAGTGCAAGGGTAGTGGTGCGGCAAAAAGCCCGCCGCGTGTGCCAATCCACAGTGTTCCAGAGGCATCCTGTAAAAACACTTGGACAAGATTGAGCAATGCGTCCGGAGACCGCTCTATTCCTTGCTTTGTTTCTTGCTTTGTTTCTTGTTTTTTTGCTTGTTGTCTTGCTTGTTTTATTCCATCGTTCATTAGAAAATCTGCTTGCTGACGGGCGTACAGTTGGGCGAGGTCGAAGGAACGAAGTTCGCGTGTGCGAGGCTGAAACACTGCGAAGCCCCCGCGTGTGCCAATCCAGAGATTTCCCTGTCTATCACTTGAAAGCGTGGTGATTGCTTGGTTTGGCAAGGGCATGGTGCATATATCGGAAAATCGTGTCATTGCTCCGGTGCGCGTATTCATGCGGCAGAGACCGCGCGAGGTGCCAATCCAGAGCATCTGCTGATTATCCACAAAAAGTGCAGTAATTTCATCGGATGGCAACATGCTATCGGCACGAAAGCTGGTAAAATCTCGCTTTGCAGAATTATAGCGAGCAAGACCGCCACCGTTTGTCCCCACCCAAAGCGTGCCAGAAGCGTCCTCGCAAAGCGCACTCACCCAGTTTTTGGGTAATGATTTTTTATCTGAAATGCTGTGGCGAAAGACCAAAAAGCCTGTTCCATCGTAGCGATTCAAGCCATCGTAACTACCCGACCAAATGAACCCTCGCTTGTCTTGTAAGGCAGCAAGGACGCTGTTTTGCGACATTCCCTCTTCCACGCCAAGCGTCCGAAAGCGGATGTTTTGAAAATCGCTGCTTTGCTGCAACGCCTGTTTTGATGCGGCGTGTGGTTTTTTGCTGATGGATTCTTGCGCAGGAACAATGATATTTCCAAAGAGAAAAAACGCCGCCACAAACGCACGCAAAAGCCCCACACCACAGTAACGGTGAGGCATTTGGGATGTGTGCATGTAACGAATGGCGTGCAAACCAAGCATAGAGTTTAAGAAGAACAGAGAGAGCAAACGAAAAAACACGAAAGAAGAAGATACGAAGGATAGACGCGCTTTACAACGATTTTTCTTTTCTCGTATTGGCAGATGATTCTTGAATGAGGCAATGATTATTTTTAACGCGGATGAAGCCCAGACTATCGGATGTTGAGGACGTTTTTCCATCCTCACCATCCTCTTGAGGTCCTCAAATCCGCGTTCTTTCTCATATTGAGCTTGTCGAAGGGTTTGCTCATTTGCAGAATGATTATTGCTTGCTGCTTACCCCATTGCACGGATATTCGTGCCAATCAAATAATACGTTTTCATTTGTCCTTTGCCTTTTACCTTGATTTCACCACGTTCTTCAAAGAGAAAGCGCGGTGTTTGCTCGTTTGCAAGGGGAATTTCATGCAAGAGATGATACACCGCGTGGCTCAAATGAATTTTCCCCGCTTCACCGTGCGACTCCATACGTGATGCGGTATTTACAGTATCGCCCCAGAGGTCGTAGGTAAATTTCTTTTTGCCAATCACGCCCGCCACCACCGCCCCGACGTGAATACCGATGCGTATTTGCAGGATATTGGCAACTTTTTGTGGCTCGTCGGGACTTGCGGAAAAAGAGCCGTATTTGTGCATCACCGTCATCATATCAAGGGCGAAACGGGCTATACGCTCGGCGTGGTCTGGGGTGTAGAGCGGCACGCCACTAACCACCATGTAGGCATCGCCAATCGTTTTTATTTTTTCTAAATCGTACTTTTCAGCAAGCGCGTCGAAGTCCGAGAAGATAGCATCCAAGAGGTTTACAACGTCGGCAGCACTGCTTCGCGAGGAAATATCGGTAAACCCCACAATATCGGCAAACAGCACCGTTGCTTCGCTGAAGCTCTCGGCAATGGTTGTTTCGCCACGTTTCATGCGCTCGGCAATGACCGATGGCAGCACGTTTAAGAGAAGCTGGTCGGAGCGTTCGCGCTCTTGCTCTACCTTGCGATTCTGCGCTTGCAATGCTTTATTTGCCTCGCGACGCTGATTATTGAAGCGAATAAGCACGAGAAGCAAAACCGCCAGCAACAGCACCCCAGCTAATAAACCGTAGAGAACGATTGATTGCAAACGGCGAGCATCGTTCAGAGATTGAATTTCCGCCTCGCGCTTTTCGGCTTCATATTCTGTGCGGAGAAGGCTTAGTTGCTTGTTTGTCTCGTCATTATCCAACGAATCTTTCAAACGTAAAAAGCGTGTTTGCCAGCGAAATGCTTCTTGAAAATCTCCCGTTTTTGCGTGCGCATCGTAGAGAATTTTCAGGGCATCTTTTACTTCGCGCATTGCACCTGCGCCTTCTGCTGCGCCGAGAGCTTCTTGCGCATACGCGAGTGCCGTTGCGACGTTGCCAAGTTCAGCATACACGGTTGCCGCGCCAATCAAGCTCGCAGCCAAGCCCTTTTTGTGGGATAATTCTCGCTCAATCGAAATAGATTTTTGATAATTTTCCAGCGACTTCCCGTACTCTTTCATCTGCCGTAAAATATTCGCCAAACCGTTCAAAGGCGTGATTAAACCTTCCTTGTCGCCAAGCTCGGTGCGCAAACGCAAGGACTCCTGATAATTTTCGATTGCTTGCTCCCGCATTCCCTGTTTTTCATACACTTCTCCCATGCGCAAATGCGCATAGCCCGCACCACGCTTATCGCCCAGACGTTGGAAGGAAGCGAGTGATTTCAGCGTATTTTCAAGTGAAAGCGTGTATTGCTTCTGGATAAGGTACAAATTTCCAATGTTATTGTACGCATACGCAATCTCTTTTTCGTTTTGATTTTTCTCCGCCAATTCCAAGGCTTTCAGATAAAAGGACATTGCTTGCGGGTAATTGCTGATGTTGCGATAAATCACGCCGATATAATTGTACGAGCGAATGCGTTCTGCGTCCCAGCCCATCTTTTCTGCTAGTTGCGCAGCTTGCTGTCCATATTCCAATGCTCGAAGCGTCTGCACACCACGAAATTCCCATGCAAGGGCATTCAAAAGCCGAACCCGCGTAGAATCGTCGGTAGCAGACAGAATTGCTCGTTGTAAACTATCAGTAGAATTCTTTGCTTTTTGGTCTTGGGCAAAGACGTGCAACGAGGAGCAGAACACAACACAAAACGCAAACACGAGATTCCATGCGTAGCGTAGTGCTGAACAAGAATGAAACCGTTCTATTGAAAAAGTGAATTGCATGAGTGGTGATGCGGTATAAAGGAATTTTTGGGAAATATTTTGAAGCATTAGACTTTATCTACGTCAGGAAAATTACAAATGAGCTTACGCTGAAAGCGCATAAAATCTGTCTTTAGTGGCACAGACATTCTTGTCTGTGATTCTTCAAACCCGCATAAAGACTCACAGACAAGAATGTCTGTGCCACTGAGAATTAACGTAGATAATATCTATTGAACTATTGAACTATTGAACAACAACTCTACGCCTCAACCGGCAAAGCCACAAAAAAAGTCGCGCCGTTACCCAATTCAGATTCACACCAGACGCGCCCTTGCATGGCTTCCGCCATTTTTTTCACAATCGAAAGCCCTAAACCAGTGGAATGTTCCCCGCCTGTCGGACGCGCTGAAAGTCGCATAAATTTTCCAAAGAGCTTGGTTTTATCCTGTTCCGACAGCCCTGGTCCTTCATCGCGGACGAACATCACGAGTTCTTTTTTGCCCTCTGGTGCATTCGCATACGAAACCCGTTCCTCTGCGCCCACCCACACATTTTTGCCGTGTGGAGAGTATTTTACGGCATTGGAAACGAGATTATCTAAAATTTGTTCTACTGCAAGAAAGTCTGCAAACACCAGTGTCTGTGCGGGGAGTTCCTGAAGATGCACGGTAATTCCTTTTTCCGCACCACGCCCATTATACAAATTCACCGCATTATCCAGCAACGGATGAACGTTGAATTGCTGTGCTACAAACTGCTGCCCGCCACGCTCCAAGGCGTTCACATCCAACAAATTTTTGATGAGTTCAAACATTTTGAGCGAGCTTTTGAAAATTGTTTCCGCAATCGTAGGAATGGTCTCTGGAGCGGCAACATTACTCATCAGCAACTCAGAAAGCCCTTGAATTCCCGTGAGTGGGTTTTTCAAATCGTGCGCGGCAATACCCAAAAACTCGTCTTTTTCATTGCTGAGTTCCTTCAAAGCGAGATTTTGCGCCTGAATCCGGTCATTCGCGCTCGAAAGCTCCATTGTGCGCAATTCCAATTGAGTATTTGCTGTCTCAACAAAATCATTCACAATTTCCATTTGCTTATTTGCCGTCAGAAGGTCTTCCTGTGCGGCTTCCAAGCGATTCATCATGGAATTAAAGGCACGAGAGAGAACACCCGGCTCGCTTTCTCCCATCCAGCCCTTCACCTCTGGCGCACGCTCCCGCAAATCCCCCTCCGCAACGCGCTCGGTTACGTGAAATAAGGTACGAAGCGGCTTTGTGAGCCATTGCGCAATCACAAGCGACATTCCGCCCGCAAACAAGGCTAACACTGCTCCCCAGACCAAGGAAACAATGCGCGAGCGAGCGATATTTGCATTCATTACCGTTGGTTTTACGCCAATGAGAACCTCGCCAATGCGGTCGTTTCCCACCAGCATTCGTATTGGCGCGGCAACCGTTACATCGCCATCATTTTCAATAAATGTGCGCACCGAATCAAGCGGCATAAGCTGTGCGCCCGCTTGCAGTGCCTTTGGTGCAAGGGCAAAATTACGTGTGTACAAGGTATCGCCGTTGTTGTGGCGGATGATGAGCCATGAAAAATCTTGCAAGCCCTCCACACCATGCGCAGCGCGGGCGAGGAGCTTTTTATCAGCAAACGTAACGCCATCGCTGCTCCCAGCCGCAACCAGAAGCCCGATAGAGCGCGCCTGTGCGAGCATCAGCTCTCGTCCGCTTATTTCCTGCCGCCACGCACTAAAGAAAAATGCGAGCAACGAGGAAAATAGCACCAGCACAACCATTGCTGCGCCAATCTGCGCACCCATGGAGTAGCGCAGCGAAAAACGATTACGTGTAGATGTTGAGAATGTGAGGGACATAGCGTGAATACGTGATAGCAGAAGGTTTAGAACAAAACAAAGAATAGGATATTTTGAAGTTGAGATAAAATTCTGTACCCCGCATAAAACCTCGTTTCTGCGCTTGCCCTCACCCAACCCTCTCCCAGAGGGCTGATAAGGGTAGATATTACTGGAAGCCTGATAAAATCTCGTGTTTATGACAACACATCGAAAATACACGACTAAGATTTTACACTAGGTGTGAGGGTCTCAATTCTTATTGAGGCTCTCACTTCTTATTGAGGCTCTCACTTCTTCTTCTTCTCTGTGAAGAAAGTAAGAGCCTCAATAAGAAGTGAGACCCTCACACAGAACATCAGTTTTTATGCGCCTTCTGGAATACCTACCCTTGTTAGCTCCCAGAGGGAGATAGCTTCAGAAACGTTTAATTTTCTTAGTCTTAGCACCTTTTCCCTCTGGGAGAAGGCAGGGGATAAGGGTGAGAACGGGCAGTTTTATCTAAACTTCAAATGTTGCAATGAAAATGTTACGACGGTTCTTCCGATGCGGAAGCCATTTCTTTCAGCAAATATGCGCGAGTACGAAGATTTCCCTTGAGATGAAGTTCCCCTCGCTCTTCAAAAATACATTTTTTATGCAGCATTTCATAGCTTACCTGAGAACATTGAATCTCTCCCGCTTCTGCGTGCGATTGTAGGCGCGATGCGATGTTTACGGTTTCGCCCCAGAGGTCGAAGGAGAATTTCTTTTTGCCAATCACGCCCGCTACCACTGCGCCTGTGTGAATGCCAATCCGCACGCGCACGGGGAGAATTTCGCCAGAAGGCGCATCAATACTATAATTCCCCATAATACGCTGAATATCAAGAGCGAAGCGTGCAACGCGCTCTGCGTGGTCGGCGCACGGCTCTGGTACGCCCGCCACTGCCAAATATGCATCGCCAATGGTTTTAATTTTTTCTAAACCATTGCGTTCGGCGAGAGCATCGAAATCGCTGAAAACCGCATCCAACAAGGTTACAAGCTCCTCAGGAGAGATTTGCGAAGCAAGTCTTGTAAATCCCACAATATCGGCAAAGAGTACCGTTACCTCGCTAAACCGCTCTGCTATGCGCTGTTCACCAGCTTGCATCCGCCGTGCAATGGGCGCAGGAAGAACGTTTTCCAGAAGCTGTTCGATAAGTTCATTTTTCGCGCTCAATTGCCCATTTGCCGCTTGCAGAGCCGCTTCCGAGCGTTTTTTCAATCGAAACCGATTTGCCAACAACACAATACCAATCAATCCAAGAAGCATCATTATTATCAAACTATTCCGAAGCAAGGATTGGCGGTCTTTCTCGGACGTAAGCAGGGCAATTTCTTTCGCCCTCAGTTCCGCATCATATTTCGCATTGAACTCGGCAGACTTTGTATCAGCCTCTTCCGAAAAGAGCGAATCCTTCAACGCCTCGTAGCGACGCACGTTGTAGTACGCACCCGAAAAATTACCGATGCGCTCTTCAATATGCGCCAAAAGCTCGTAACAATCGCGCAATTCTTTTCGGGCATTCAAGCCCTGAGCCAGCACCATTGCTACGTCCAGCGACCGTAATGCTTCATCATTTTTCTTCAACGCAAAAAGAGCTTTCGCCGCTCCAAAGTGAGCATCTACCAAGCCTTTGCGGTTATCATTCTTCTCATACAGCGCGATTGCTTGCTTGTGGTATTCCAATGCGCGTCCCTGCTCGCCTGTTTCCTGCAAGAGTGTTCCGAGCGAAGTATAGGTAAGCGCGAAACCGTTGCTGTTATTCGAGCCGTCCAAAACCCTGAGTGCCGCTTGGTGCATAGCTTGGGCGGAATCATACATTTTTTTATTGCGATACACAATCCCGATATTATTGTACGCCGCAGCCATGCTGCTTTTCGCGGGAATACGCTGATAGACCGATAAGGCTTGATACAAGTATTTGAGCGCGTCATCGAACTTTTTCTGTGTGGAATAAATGAGTCCGATATTATTCAATGAGCTTCCAACCCCGCGTGAATCCTGAATCTCTCGGCGCAATATGAGGGATTTCTGGTAATACTCCAGCGCAATATCATACCATCCTTGATAAAAATATGCTACGCCGATTGTATTCAACGAATTGGCTATACCGCGCTTAAAATCAGCTCGTTCAGCAATTCCTAAGGCTTCAAACGCATACCGTCTGGCATCTTTGGGAGCCGTTGCCCAGAGTTCGCGGGCGAGGTCAATAAGTGCCAGAACCCGCAGAGAATCAGGCACATTGCCAGACGAATACTTTTGAACAATTTGCTGCAAACTATCTATTTTTAATGCAGGAAGGGGAGACGATTGAGAGGAAGCAGCTAGAAAATTTTTAGGAGTTTGAGCCAGAATACGAGGAATGAAGCCACTAAAAGAGCAGCTAACGAACATCAGCAACCAACACATGTTTGCATAGCAAGATTTCATGCGCTATCCCTGTAACAAACGCTAAAATCAGTAATCTGGTAAAACTCGTTCCAGAATATCGGTGCAATACCCTTAGAGTGTCGTGTGGCGCAGACAGGAGTGTCTGCGCCACCATCAAGCATCAATACCTACCGCCCCTTCTGCGCTTGCTCGTAGGGCAAGGTATGCGAAGGGTCAATATATTTGAGCTTTTCCCAAACTTTGGGATATTTGGTTGTTCCCTTGAACAAATCGCAAAACTCACGGTATTTCGCATCGGAAATGATTTGCATCAGCATACTGCGCGATGGGTATTTATCTTTGAAGTCGGCAAATTTCGTGAAAAGCGCGTCAATACTTGCTTTTGCTTCATCGGGTTTATCGCTGAGATAATCCATACCATTCAAGTAATATGCCGCTAACAAGCGACGAAATGGCTCAACACGAACATCCAGCAATTCATTCACCAAACCCGCACGTGTAATCATGCTTGGATTATCAGGATTGACGCGGTATCCAGCGGAAGAAAAATTCTGACCGCTTGGGTCGCTGTAATTCGCGCCCATTTGCACAATCTGCTGCGCACGTTGAAAATAGGACGTTCCAGCAAGTTCGCTGTACGAATCCATATCTAAACCAATGGCAATGAACGCAAAGAAATCCAGAAAACTTGCCAATTCATCGAAACGAAGTGGCTGAAAACTGGGCGACGCACCGCGTGAATACAGGAACGACCAGCTATTGTCGAGGTATTGAAAGGTAACGCTTTTTTGCTGCGAACCAAAGAGCGGACGCTGCGCGGTAACAATCACTTTGGCGTTATACCGCCCCGTATTCTGGCTTCCGCTCATAATAAACACGCTCACATTCATCACCACTGGCTCGTCTTTCCACTTGATTTTATCCGCTTCGCTCTTGTATTCTTTGCCCGTAAAGGATTGGGAATTCAAGTAATTCTGCAATTCAAATTGTAAGGACGAGAGATTTTCGCGCTCATTCGGCACGTCCATTTGGTCGAGATTGACCGTAACCGTAGCTTTTAATTCCTGAGCAGTGAGATTTGGTGCGGGTTGCAGAGCATTCATCACGATACCGACAACGAACACCAACAGGCTATTTCTATACGACAATTTCATGCAGATTGTGAGGAGTTTGTTTGGGAAGAACATGGAATTATGCTAGATTCTGTGCGCTTGCAAGGATATTCCTCGTACAACAGAATCTGACGTACAATATGCAATATGAGGAAGTTTACGCAACCTCACAACTACATAATTTGCCACCTATTCTTTGACGGAATAGCGCATGAAAACGTTTATTTTCCCTCTACGATTCGTGCTTCTTGTGCCTTTTTTTACATGCGTATTCACCACTCGTGGGAATGCGCAAGAAAAACCACAAGAAAAACTACAAAGACAATCACCCACAAAGCGCACCAATACGAGTTTAGAGCAGGTATTAGAATTTCTCGCTATCAATGCTACAAATGTGCCGAATCTCGACGCATTGGAATACTACGCCGCATATCCACTCGTGTTACAGAAGATTTCCGCGTCAGACCTGGAAGAACTTGCCGTTTTTTCTCGCGAAACTGCCGAGCGTATTGTTGAGTATTTCCAGCGCAATCCCGCATCACGCCTAACACAACTCACCAACGACCTCCAACTTTCTCCTCTCCAAATCCTTGTTTTGAAGGCTTGCACAACCGACAAACCATCGCGTTCAAAGGCAAGCCGAAACAACCTTGATAGCACCCAAACACCGCTCCACGTCTGGTATCGCGCCAGAACACGTTTTCTTGCAACACCACAACGCGGCTTCACATCTGATGCGACGGCAAGCCAGCAATTTCAAGGTTCGCCATTGGAATTGTACCAACGCCTCAGCATCAGGTATGATGCGCCTTCTACGCTATTTATGCCGAATGATTCGTTAAATAATTTCACCAGCGCAGAACAAAAAAACGCAGTCATTGAAGGAAATATCACGCTGGCAAAAGATGCTGGAGAGCGTACGATTACTGATTTTGCGAGTGCATATCTTCGAGCAAATGTTGGCAATACGCATATCATTTTGGGAGATTTTCTCGTGGAAAGCGGCATGGGAACTGCCTTGTGGAGTATTTATGGCAATGGCAAAAGTGCCGATGTGCTTACGCCCACCACACAGCAAAAATTCCGCATTGTTCCCTACCGCTCTTCGACTGAACAGCAGTATTTTCGCGGCATTGCAGCACAAACATCCTTGCCAATTCCGCGCACAACCATCAATCGCACAACGGGAATGATGAAGCGTGATTCTCTTCGATTTGACGTGAAAGGCTGGTATTCCTCACAAAGCCGTGCAGCCCGCATTGATACTGCGCTTGGCGTTGCAACGTCGCTGAACTTCGACGGACTTTTTCGCACGCGCTCAGAGATTTCCCTTCTCGGTGGCTTGCAAGAGCGTGTTGGTGGGCTTGGTGCGGAAATACGAGGCGTGGAAAATTCACAGGAAGAACGCACGGAAACCGCATGGTCGCTCGGTGCGACAGCATTTTTGGTGGACTATGATAAAGAAATTATTTCGCGCTCCTCACAAGTTTTTTTTGGACAACGTGGCGTGAACGCGAGCATGTACGGTATGTTTCGGCGCGGTGCATTCCTCTTGAACGCTGAAATGAGCATGGATGGGCAGCAGCATCTTGGAGGGCGCATCAATGCTGAATTTTTCATTCATCAAGGGAAATCAAAGGAATGGGAATTTGCTACCTCCGCACGGTACTTCCCCGCGAGCTTTCGTGCGCCTTTCGGGGTGAATTTTGGCGAAAATAGAAAACCTACGAATGAAGCAGGTTTGTACGCCAGCGCAATTTGGAACGGCGCGGAAAATCTTCGCTGCGTGGCGTATATGGATGCGTACACGAGCATTACCAGCACTGCAACCGTGCCTGTGGAAGTACGTGGAATTGACTTTTTTACCGAGACTGTCTGGGAAGCGTCCGATGCAATCAGCCTCACAGCCCGTCTTCGCCACGAAACCAAGACGGATGCTCTCACGCAAGGTACAGGACGCAATCGGCAACGCATCGTTTTTGCTCGCGGTAAGTCATCGCTGCGCTTGCACGGAGATTTCACGCTTTCGCCCGAACTCCGCTTGCAATCTCGCTTGGAAGGCGTTTTAGTTAATTTTGAAAATGCCGAGCCACAGGAAACAGGTGTGTTAGCGTTTGTGGGTGCGGAATGGAGACCTTTGGAGCAACTCGCCGTCTTTGTGCGCTGTGCAGGATTTTCCACGCAGAGCTTTGATTCTGCTTTGTGGCAATACGAGCGCACTATCGCTGGAACGCTCTCCAATCCTGCCTTGTACGGTCAGGGTGTGCGGGCGTATTGCCTTGTGGAAGCGGCAGTTATTCCTGACTGCCTCGTGTCGCTACGCGGCGCAGTTACACGGCGTTTCGATGTTTCCACGCTAGGAAGCGGCGCAACGCAAATCAACAGCAATACCGATGCGCAACTCTTGGTGCAAGTGGATGTGAAGTTTTGAAACGATGAGGATACCCTAAAATAACGTAGCAGTGAGGGTCTGACTTCTTCGTCAGGCTATCACTACTATTTGCCTTTGTACATGACAATACTTCTTTCATAGTGGCACAGACATTCTTGTCTGTGAGTATTAGTGTAAGTTTCAAGCGACAAACACAGGCAAGAATGCCTGTGCCACTGAAGCCTGATTTTACGAGCGTCTCAGAGGTTTTGTCGTGTACAAAGACTATTTGCTTCATTTCATACCACAAAAAAGCCCTGCATTCACCGTGAATACAGGGCTTGAGAGATTTTATTGCGTCATCTTTTATTCCACCATCAACAATTACTGACCGCCACCAGTAGGAAGCATTGCTGGAGAGCTTGCTGGAGCGGGTGTTGGTGCGGGTTTGATGTCGCCATAGGCGCGAATTTCCAAGAGCGGATAGACTTTATTGTCCGTCTTTGCCAGCACTGTACCGTAGAACGGACCTGCTTGCGCGGGACCAACCACTTTAATCGGAATATCTACTTCGCCGTTTGCTGGAATCGTAAACGGTGCTTTTTTACCGACGGTCAAACCGTTATTCACCGTGAATTCAAGCACTTTTACGGGTTCTTTACTGTTGTTTTTGATTTTCGCTGTTGTTGCCGATTCTTTGCCAATCCACAACGGATAGAAGCTGATAAATTGCGGGTCCACCGTCAAAAGGCGTTGGATGTTTGCTTTCAAGAACACGACTTTCACGGAATCCGGTGCCGCATTCGTGGTAACGGTGATAGATTTCAAGAGCTGTCCTGTCGTAGAGCCAACATTCACCGAAAAGCGTAGCATTGTGGTTTCGCCTGGCTTCAAGGTGCCTTTATCAAGCGCGTCGCTGGTGCAACCGCACGCGGGCTTTGTTTGATAAATAAGCAAATCTTTATCACCAACGTTTTTAATTTCTACTTGACCTGCAAGTGGCTTCGATACGTCATTGACCGTACCCCAATCAAACGTGTCGCCACCTTTGATTTCGACTTTTGGTTGTGCAAACGCGCTTGTAGCCGCCACGACAAGAACAAGTGCCGCAGAAGCCAGTGTTTGTGCGAAGTTTTTCATAGTATTTTGAAGAAAAGTGAAAAAAATGGATATTCGAGTAAAGGAGGAAGGACGAAAGCTGAGGGCTGAAGTACGGTGTAGGCTCATTGCAAACTTCATCCTTCGTACTTCAGATTTCATCTTTTTCTGCCTACTGCATCGCGCTTTCTCGTAAGACGCTTGAAACCTCGCAGAGCGCGTAATCGGTGCGGGCTTGAAGCTGGCGAATTTGCGTGGCATTGCAGGATGCGGGCTGCACATCGGCGAGTTCTGCTAGTGCAGATTCAATTTCGCCCATGACGTGCGCCATACGCTGACGCTCGGAAGGCGTGAAACGCGCTTGTACGCTGGAAGAGCGTGCCAGTAGCTCCACGCACCGCTCACGCTGAGAAGCGAGTGTATGCGGATTTGCCAAGCCACATTCGGCATTCATTGCCATAACGCCGAGCATAAGCAAATGTGCGTCTTTCAAGTACATACGCATTTCCGCTTGCTCGCTTGCGTGTTGCGAAGGATACTGTGAAGAATACTGTTGTACAGAAGTAAGGGCAAACACCTGATTTTGTGCGGAATTTGAGCCATTGTGCAACAACGGCATAAAACGACCAACAGCAATACCAACAAAAAATACTGCCGCAATGCGCACTATCGTCCCAAAGGAAGTATTGGTGCTGGTTTTGAGGCGTTGAATGAGGGTAAGATTATTTGCTTTCGGAGCAGTATTTAGATTGCTTTTTGCACCTTCAGCGCGTGCAACGATGCGGTTTTCCAGCGAATGCCAGTCTGTTTCTGAATGTGCGTTTGCACCTGCGCGAGCCGTATTCATGCGGCGCACTGTATCGTGCATTGCGTCGTATTCTTGCTTGATGTCGGGAAAATTGCCCCAAAGTTCGGCAAGACGTAATTGCTCTTTTTCAGACAAATTGCCTAAACCATCGGTGAATGCTTGCTCGGTGAGACGTTCTGCTTCGGAGCGCAGTTGCATTCTTTCGGATGATTCTTGATGTGATGCGGTGTTCATAGTATCTGTTCTAAAATAATAACTGGGTCTTTGTACCCAATAAAAAATCAACAAGTGGCACAGACATTCTTATCTGTGCGTATTTGGTACGGTTTTCAGGCGACAACACAGACAAGAATGTCTGTGCCACTGAAGCCTGATTTTAGTAGCGATATACCGCCAAATGCTCGCGCAATTCTCGCACAGCGCGGAAAAGCAAGGTTTTCACCGTTCCGACCGTAACGTGCAGCTCGTCAGCAACTTCTTCCAGCGATAAATCCTGATAATGCCGCAAAACAAAGACTGCACGCTGCTGTGCTGTGAGTTTGTGCAAGGCGAGTTCGATATGCTCTTGCTGCAATACGGCTTGGTAACTGGCTTCTGGCGATGGTTGTGGCGTGTGCCATTGCGCTTTGTTGGTATTGTCGTCGCGAGTGTCGTCCCATTGCTGAATGGCTCGGTACCGACCACTGCGCGTATAATCTATGTACAAATTCACCGCAATTCGGTGTAGCCACGTGTACAAGGACGATGCACCATGAAACTGCGCCAAAGCTCCATGCGCTTTGATAAACGCTTCTTGCACAAGGTCTTCTGCGTCTTCGCGATTGCCTAAAAGTTGAAAGGCAAGGGTGTACAATCGGCGTTGGTACAAGCGAACAAATTCCCGAAACGCCGTACCATCACTCGCTTTCAAGCGTTGTAGCAAATGTGCTTCTGCGCTTGGAGCGGTTGTTTTATCAAACGATGTTTCGGGCGGATGTGAGGCAACCATGAGCGATAACGGCGTTTTCGTTGTGCAATACTTCTTAGACGTTCTGAAGGTGAGAAAGGTTGACAAGAAAATAATGCAACTGGTCAGGTCATGATTTTTAGGACACGGATTTCCATGATTTCCGTGATTCTCGCAGATGAAGACTGGGAAGAAAAGGAATATTCTTCTCTGCAATCCTCTTCATCATGGAAATCATGGCAATCTGCGTTCAAAAACCTGACCAGTTACACAATAGCAATATATAATTTACGGCAAAAAACCCAGCATCAATGCGACTTGCAAACCAAAACTGAAGCGCGTCCATTCCGTTCCCATCAATAAACTTCCCAATGGACTGGCGATAAAGAGCGAAGGGGAAATAAAAACACTATTTGCAAGGGGAATATCCGCCCCAACAAAGGCTTTCGCACTGATATTCACAGGATGTAGTTTCACAAAATCAGTGGGCAAACGTTCCCTCACCGTACCATTGGCATTTTCCGCCAAACCAATAGAATCTTGCACCCTATATGCGCCCTGCAAGGCGGCACCCGCAAAAAGCGGCAAAGGAGCAAATTTCACTCGCACACCCGCTTCAACGCTTGCGTTCAGCACCTGTGTCGCGAGAGTATAGCGCGAAACAAAGTTTGAAGGATAGAGGTTAGGATTGCGTGCAAACACCACTGAATCCGATACAAAAACCGCATTGCGCTGCTCGGCAAGGAGAGCGACATACAGAGCAATATTCGACTGAGGAAGCCAGTATTCACCCAGTATTCCGCCTGACCAATCAATACTTCGGGCGGTGCTGAATGAGCATCCACAATCCAACACACGCGGCGTGGTCTCGCTGACGCGCATGGTGGTAGCGTGCAGACTTTGTGCGCCATTGCCCAAAATGCCTACAAAGAGCGAAGGATAGCCCGTTGGAAGACGCGAGGAGTATTGCCAATCGAACCCTTGCGCAGAAAGCCGCTTGCTACTCACGAAGAACAGCAACACAAGCAATAGTGCGGGAAGGATAGATTGACGGGATTTCATAAAAAAAATTGTTTGAGTTCTTACCAAAGCTCTTGTCAATACTGGCATTACGTGAGGGTCTCAATTCTTATTGAGGCTCTCACTCTACACGGGAAAAAGTGAGACCCTCGCAAAGAAGCGAGAGCCTCACTCCGACGATGCGTTACACGGGAGAAGGTGAGACCCTCGCAAAGAAGCGAGAGCCTCACTCCGACGCGTTATTCCTTGCGCTGCACAAGCTCAAACGCGGCTGCGCCGAGCGCGGGTTCGGAGTGCGAGAAGGCGCACAAATAGGCGTTTGCGGGAAATGTTTCGCGGAGATATGGATTACCAAACAGCACCGCAACGCTTGGTTTTCCAGCAGCAAGCATTCGTGCGATTTCGTGAAATCGCTCGGAAAGGCTGATTGAACCTTGCTCGGCGACGGGACGCACAAAAATTGCGAAGATAATTGCTTCTGCTTCGTGTGTTGCCGAAATAAGCTCGGAAACTTCATCATTGCTGATGTTTTCATCAACAAAGGCAAAATCGCAATCTTTTGGATAATTCTGCCCAAGATACCGAAAAAAGTTGGTTGCGGCGGAAACACTGAGATTTCCTTGTACCGTTTCCACATCGGGCAAGAGCGCGAAACCTGCAATCTGCGTAAATTTCAGCAAGGGCTGAAGCTCTTCCTGCGCACCAAACCACCGCAACGCATTTTTCATTGCATCAAGCGCGAGAAGGCTTTGGTCTTGCTTGCTTATTTGTGGAAGGTCTTCCGTGCGACGACGCACGCGCTCAATTGTTTCTGTTTCCAATGTTTCAAACGTCCATTCTGCGGGCAGTTTCAGCAATCCGCACCATTCCTTTGCTTCCAACACCGCACGGGCAGACGCATTCACCTTTGCTTCGCTCATTTCACCTCGCACCACCGCTTCTTCCAATGCGTTCAAGGCAGCAAGCGGGTCGGGCGGAAGCAGCACCACATCTGCACCAGAGCGATACGCTTCTACGGCAGCCGCTTCATTGCTGAAGTTTGTAGTAATAGCGTGCATATCCAATGCGTCGGTAACAATGATTCCCGTAAAACCAAGCTCATCACGCAAACACCCCGTCATTACTTGCCGAGAGAGCGAGGCTGGTGTGCCGGATTCATCCAAACGTGGTACGGAAAGATGCCCCACCATTACCGAGCGCACGCCTTCGGCAATTGCCGCTCGAAACGGGAGAAACTCAAGGTTTTCAAGACGCTTTCGCTCGAAAGGAAGAGTGGGTAGAGCGAGATGGGAATCGGTTGCGGTATCGCCGTGTCCGGGAAAATGTTTCACCGAAGCAAGGATTTGTGCGGCTTGCGTGCCGCGAATGTATGCCTGAACGTGCCGAGCAACGAGGTCGGGCGTTTCACCAAAGGAGCGGATATTGATGATAGGATTTTGGGGATTGCAGTTTACATCGCCGACAGGAGCGAAATTCCAATGAATGCCAAGTGCTTTTGCTTCGCGTGCAATTGCGTGTGCAACGCGCTCGGTCATTGTCACATCATCCGCAGAACCAAGTGCCATTGCGTGTGGGAAGGCGGTTCCGCCCGCAAGACGCATTGCTACGCCATGCTCGAAGTCTGCGCTGACAAGCAAAGGCGGTCGGAAACTCCGTGCTGCGATTTGCTGCAATTCCGCAAGCATTTGTGCGGTTTTTAGAGCATCGCCCGCAAACACGCACACCCCGCCGATTCCCTCTTCGCGAATAAGTGCGTGCAAACGTGTTCGCACCTGTTCATCCGCAAAATATTCTTCTTCCGCAATACGCGGCATGATGCTTTGGGCGAGGCGTTCTCGGAGACGAAATGGCATAACTACTGATGAAAAAAGAAAGGAATGGAAAAGGATGAAGCAAACATTCTGAACATCGCTTCATCCCTCACACTTCGGACTTCATCCTTGCTTCTAGTCCACGTAGGAAAGGATTTGGAACGGCATGGTAAAATCTACCGAAAAGGCTTTCCCAATTTCCAGCATATCGTCGTCGTCCTCTTCGTAGTGCCATTCAATAGAAATGCTCTTTTCTGCGGCGTGGTACTTTTGCAAAAGCGTCATGAAATTGAGCATACATTTCGCCGAACTGGTATTGAAATAATTCAAACGAAAGATAGCTTTCATCTGCCCTGCACCAGTGGAAAAATAGCCATCTATCCAATCGAAAATTTGCTGATAAAATTCAAACGCATTTTCGGGATACGAATTGCCTTCAAGTTCGACGGTTCCTGCCTTTACGTCCATGTGAACAGCTGGAGTTTCCGTCGTTTTTGTGAGGTGTAAAGATTCCATAGTAGAATACAAATGAGATTAAAGTTTGTTGATAAACGCAGAAATGGTGAAAAAAGTTACGTCATCGTTGATGGGTGTAAATTCAAAATCTACTTGCCCTCCTGTTTTTATTGCAATGTCAATAAAGCCCAAACCCGCGCCCTTACTGCCTTCGGGCGGTGGCTCTTTGAGTTGCTCATTATACAAGGCTCGTAATTCCTGCACCGTCCGTCCTCGCACTTTCGAGCAGTGCGCTTTTATGCGCTCTACATGTGCCGTCTTCACGAGATTGCCTGAAACACTGATAAATTCATCCTCGCCAGAATACACTCCCGCAAATCCGACCCCGACGGGCGAATTTCCAGTAACATCAACTGTTTCGGCAGAATAATTTTTAATATTTTGGATAAGCTCAATCGTCGTCACAAAGAGCTTTTTCGGCTTTTCGCCGCCCATTACCGCCGCCAGTTCTTGGGTGAACTGCACGACGACTTCATGCGTAAAAACGCCCTCATAGGTGAGGAGTTCATGCGCTTGAAGTGGCGGTAAATACTGCTGATACTGTAAAGAAAGATTCGTCATTGATACTCAATTGATACTCACATCGCGTTGTTGCTTAATTATATTCAACCGAACTCAACCTACACCCGTACACCAATCACCAACATATCGTCGAGCTGCTTGTGTGCTGTTCCCATCCATTCGTCCATTGAGCCAGCAAACATTTCTTTTTGCTCGGCGCATGGCTTAGAATAGGCATTTCCCAAAATTTCGATAAAACGTTTCGAGCTAAATTTCTTCCCTTTTTCGCCACCAAATTGGTCTTTGAAACCGTCGGAACTGAGATAGAGCATCACCGAACCTTCGGGCGCGTCGGAAACATCAATGGTGTGATTTGTAAACACGCGGTCGTCGGTTTCCGTGCCGCCAATAGGCTTTTTATCTGCTTTTATCTCCAAAAATTCGCCTTGCTTCATGATGTACAAGGAGTTCATTGCTCCCGCAAATTCAATCGTCCGCGTGGATTTATCAATCATACAGAGCGTAATGTCCATGCCGTCGCGGTTATTGGTTTCGGTTTGGCGCAAAGAACGCTGTACGCCTTTGTGTAGCTCGGACAGTAGCATTCCAGGTTCGGGTTTGTGCTGCTTGTTCATCACTTCGTTCAAGAGCGAATTACCAATCAAACTCATAAACGCGCCTGGTACGCCGTGTCCCGTACAATCCACCGCCGCAATGTAGATTCTATCGCCCTTGTCGGAGTACCAATAGAAATCGCCAGAAACAACATCGCGTGGGCGGAAGAGGATAAAGTAATCCGAAAGAGCTTCCGAAATATGGTCTTCGTCGGGCAGCATCGCGGTTTGGATGCGCTTTGCATAATTGATACTATCGGTAATATGCTTATTGAACTCAGCAATGATGCGCTGTTTGCGTTGTAATTCCTCAAACTGCTCCGAATTCGACATGGCAATCGCCACGTAATTCGACAAAGTTCGCGCAATTTCAATATGGTTCTGCGTATATGCGCCGCGCTTGAAACTCTGTACCGACAGCACGCCAATAACCTCATTGCGCACCTTGAGCGGCATCAAAATAAGTGATTTCGGATAATCGCTATCAATCTCTGGCATCAAGCCTTCAAGCGGATTGATGGTCTTGCGGAAATCGGGAATAAAGTTTTTTCCGTCGCGTTCAATGTCTTGAATAATCACTTCCTCGCCATGCTCAATACACCAGACGGGAAGCTGGTTTTTGTCATCCATCGGTATTTCGTATGTCGGTAGGCGCATTCCCTTGTCAATGGACATTTTGTACTCAAGCATGTTGTTCCAAGGGCGAATAATACCAATGTTGAATATCGTCGCATCCATGACTTCATAAAAACGCTGATACACCGTCGTTACGATGGTTTCAAAGGTAAGCGACGATGTAAGTTCGCGCCCAATACCGCTCAACACCTTCAAGCGTTCATTTTTTTCTTTCAATTCACCATTTGCGCGTTCAATTTCTTTTGCTTGCTTGCGGACTTCTTCGGTGCGCTCGGCTACAATGCGCTCCAATTCACGGTTTTTCTTCTCAACATGCCGAACCCGCAAGATGTATGCCGCAATTCCGCCAACAATCACCACAAGACCGCACAAGCCCAGAAACCACGGCGTTTCGTAAAAATATGGCTTGAGGTAAAAGCTCGTGCTTGCGCCTACGTCGTTCCACACACCGTCGTTGTTAGAAGCAATCACGTGGAAGCGATATTCTTTGCCACGCGGAAGGCTTGTATAGAAGGCTGTACGCCGCGTTCCAGCATCTACCCAATCTTCATCAAACCCTTCGAGTTTGAATTTGAAGCGCACACGCTCTGGCATCAGCAAACTTGTGGCGGTGTAATGGAACTCGAATTTTTCAATGCCCGGAGCCAGTTCCACAACTTTATTTCCATTGCTGCTATCGAGCTTTTCCGACACAACGCCCGTGAATTCATCCTGCGTCGAAGCATCATTTGTTTGGAGCAGTGATACTCCGGGCAAACGTAAGAATTTCCCATCGGCAATGACGCGCTCAAGGAGAACGGGCGGTGGAAGCGGGTTGTAGGGAATCGTAAGCGGCTCAACAATTGACAAACCCTTGATAGTCGGGTAATAAAACTGTCCTTGTTTCGATTTCCACACCGAAGGCTGCGAACCACCATTGCAAACAACAGTTTTCATGCCGTCAATCACGCCGTACACGATACAATTGACCATTTTGCGGTCTTTGCGGTCGAGAACCTCGTTCACTTCGCCTTTACGAACACGGAAAATTCCTTTGTTGGAACTGAGCCAGAGCCAGCCAGCCTCGTCTTCCTGCACCGAGAAAATAATATCGGAAAACAAACCGTTGTGCGTTGTGATGGTCGTAAACTTGCCATCTTTCCAGCGCGACAAGCCGCCGCCTGTGCCAATCCAAATGTCGCCGATAGCATCTTCATACAGCGACCAAATAAAATTACTCGCCAAACCATCGCGTAAGGTATAGTTTGTAAATGTGCCATTCACCATCGAAGACAAGCCACCACCGCGTGTTCCCACCCACATCGCGCCTTTGCTATCTTCCAGCAGAACCCGAATGTTTGCGTTTGGCAAGCCTGTTTTATTGGCAACGGTTGTCCATTGGTTATTGGTAAATTTTGCCAAACCGCCTTCTGTGCCAGCCCACATCACGCCTTGCTTATCCTCCATTACTACTTGTACGGAATTGTCGGGCAAGCCTTCATTTTTCGTATAATTCGTAAACGTCGTGCCGTCGTATTTTTGCAATCCTAAGCGCGAACCAATCCAGACGCTGCCTGCGCGGTCGCTCCAGAGCGCGGTAACGATGTTGTTCAGCAAACCATTTTGTGTGGTAAAATTCGACCATGTGCCGAAGGAAAACTTGTTCAAACCGCCATTGGTTCCCATCCAAATGCTGCCATCTGCGCCTTCGGTCACAACCGAAACATTATTATTCGTCAAGCCGTCTTTTGAGGTATAGGATGTGAAACGACGGTCTTTGAAACGCGCTAATCCTCCTGCATCAGTGCCAATCCACAACGCACCTTCGCGGTCTTCCAAGAGCGAAAGCACTTCGTCGGCAATCAAACCCTGTTGTGAAGTAAAGGAAGAAATCGTACCATCAGCAGTGATGCGGCTGATACCACCACCATTTACGCCAATCCAGAGGCTTTTTTCGCGGTCAAGCACGAGAGCGCGAATGTCATCTTTGACTAATCCCGTTGTTGAGTTGTAAAACGCCACGAGTGCGTTGTTTTCAATGCGAAACAAGCCTTCCGCCGAACCAACCCAGAGCGTACCACTTTTGGTCACGAGTAGTGAGTTTACATTATCACCAACTAAGGCATCATCAGGGATGTAGGGGCGATATTGCCCGTCAATCGCGATAAAACTTTCGATTTGTCCGTTGATAAAATGATTGACACCACCGCCCGAAGTACCAATCCACATGCCCCCAGCACCTGCGTCGGCTGCCAGCGACAAGACGACATTGCTCGTTAAGCCGTTGCTGGTCGTAAAGACTTTAAATTTCCCATTCTCTTCTTTTGCCAAACCTGCCTCAGTGCCAATCCAAACATCGCCGTTAGAATCGTGCGCGAGCGTTAAAATCACGTTGTCAGGCAAGCCTTCTTTTACCGTAAAGAGCGTAAATGCGCCATTATTGATGCGCAGCACACCGTACTCTGTTCCAACCCAAATCTCACCATTTTTTCCTTCGGCAAGTGCTGTAATAGAGCTGCTTTTGACAGGTAAATTAGATTTATCAAAAACCACAAAACGCGCACCATCGAAGCGCACTAAACCTTCAGATGTAGCCAACCACAAGTATCCGTCCTTGGTTTGGAGCATTGCTCGCAGACCGCTTTGTTGAAAACCTTCGGAGCTTTGCCATTTGTCAAACACATATTGAGTAATGGGCTTAATAGGATTTAAGCCTCGCACGCGCTCTTGTGTCTCAGGCGTGGTGCGGCTTTGAGCGAAAGCACGTGTGAGAAAAAATGTATCAATACCATCTGTGTACAAATACCCACTCGCGAAAAAGAACAGCGTTGAACAAACAACACTACCAGTAACAACCCATCGCCCCAAGCGAGTATTTATGCGGTGTACAAAGAGCGACAACGGTTCAGTAAACTTCATAGCAACAGTAATGAAGGTAAAAAATGCGAGAATGAATACAATGAGAACGATTGCACAATACGTAAAAAAGGTGGTATGTGTGGTCAAAAGTCGCTTAAAATAGCATTGTTTCAGGAATTTTCATGGAGTTTTTTTGCAGTTTTTAGAGCTTCTTGTCAGAAAGAGCAAAAAGACACACTCTTTTGCAGATATTTTATCGTAATAAAAAAAATTTATCGTTAATGCTCAAAGGCAAAAAACCTTCTACACCTTGTCAAACCTTGCTTCAAAGGTATATCTCATTTTGAAAATGACACATTCGTAAAATTTAATGACACTTGTCACTTCCCTAGTCTATCCAAGTGTTGTATATTTGTCTCGTTCACGTAACAGATGTATCGTTTTTGTTCTTTCCAGACGTTTATTGAATTTTGCTTTGTAGAAAAGCAAACACGAACAAACGATACACAAACGACTTAACGATTTTCTACTCCTGTTCTAAAAAAATATCTTTGAAATCGGTTCAATAGTCGTATATTTGCATTCGTCTTGAAGAAAAAATCAAAGAAAATTATCAAGAAAAATTTCTGAAAAAACAAAGAAACTTGATATAAGGGGAAAAGGTATCTCTAGCAGGAAGAGATACTAACCACAAATGGTGCGTTTCAGCAACAAGCTGGGGCGCACTATTTTTTTGTGCCTTCCCCATTTTCCGTGCCAATACAGGTCATCCCGTCAGGCGGGTAAATCACTCGCTTGAACAGCACTCACCAGACGGCTACTGCTCTTGTGAGAACAGCCGCCCGACGGAAAGTCGGAGCAGTTACAATTTTCTGAATAATTTTTTCTGTACAAATCCCAGCAATTATCGTATTTTCCGACCAATTTCAATTTCATTTCCACCTTTTGTAGGTGGTTTGTTGTGTTTTTCTGAGATTCTCCTCCGTATCAAACAAAAGTCTTCAGTAGCGGCACAGACATTCCTGTCTGTGAGTATTGGTGCGATGTTCAGGTAGGAAACACAGACAAGAATGTCTGTACCACTGAAGCCTGATTTTACACGATGCTCAAGAGTTTTGTACGGCACGTGGGAAGTTCTCCATCTTTCACTCCAAAGGTATTTTCATGGAACGTTTTACCGGACTACTTGGCATCGTCGTTATTCTCGGCATCGCTTTTTTACTTTCCAATAACCGCAAAGCTATCAACAAACGGCTTGTTTTCACGGGTTTGGGCTTGCAACTTGCGCTGGCAATTTTTATTCTCAAAGTGCCGATTGGTCAGCAAATTTTTGCCGCCGTTGGTGCAGGTGTGGAGCATTTGCTGGGTGCGGCAAATAAAGGCGCGGAGTTTGTCTTTGGCATCCTCGTCAAACCTGAGGTTTTGGACAAAATCTTTGGTGCAGGGTCGAGCTTTATTTTCGCGCTGAAAGTTACGCCGACGATTATTTTCGTGTCCGTATTGGTGAGCATTGCCTACCACATCGGACTCATGCAGCGCGTGGTTGCGGTGATTGCGCGGGGCGTGTATTACCTCATGGGCGTAAGCGGCTCGGAGGCTCTCTCCAACGTGGCGAGCGCGTTTGTAGGACAAGTAGAAGCGCAAATTATGATAAAACCTTACGTTACAGGCATGACCAATTCTGAGCTTTTGGCTTCGATGGCTGGCTCAATGGCGTGCATTGCGGGCGGCGTAATGGCGGTGTATATTTCGATGGGCGTTCCTGCGCCATACCTTATTGCAGCAAGTCTTATGGCGGCTCCGGCGGCGTTGGTAATTTCTAAAATTGTCTATCCCGAAACCGAAGAATCCGAAACAAAAGGTGAAGTAAAGCTCGAAATCAAAAAACAAAACGCGAATCTCGTGGATGCAATCGCGCATGGCGCATCGGATGGCATGAAAGTTTCTATCAACGTGATTGCGATGTTGATTGGCTTTATTGCGGTGATTGCGCTCGTAGATATGTTTCTCTCCAGCATTGGAGCGTTTTGCGCGAATACGTTTGGATGGTCGTGGCAGGCAATCGGCATCAATCTTGCGACGCTGAGTTTGAAGGATTTGCTTGGATTGATTTTTTCAGGATTTGCATTTGTCATGGGCGTTCCCGCGCAAGATGTGATGAGGGTTGGCTCGCTTCTGGGAACGAAATTCGTTATCAATGAATTTGTTGCGTACTCGGATATGTCAAGGATGCTTGCGAAGGAGGTACTCACGCCGAAAGCGGTTGCTATTGCGAGCTTCGCGCTGTGTGGCTTTGCAAATTTAAGCTCGATTGCGATTCAAATTGGCGGCATCGGCGAACTTGCGCCCTCGCGCCGCACCGACCTTGCAAAACTTGGTGTCCGTGCGCTTGTGTGCGGGACATTAGCTTCGTATCTTTCAGCAACAGTGGCGGGAATGCTGATGTAGTCAAATGTTCGTGGTAACTGGTCAGGTTTCAGCAATGAAGAGGGGACGCAGATGAAGATGATTGAATGGATCAAGATGATATTGATGAAAAAAAGAGAATAAATGCAGATTTCATCTATTGTTGATGTTCTCTGCATTTTCATCATCTTCATCCATTCAATCATCTTCATCTGCGTCCAAAAAAATTACGACCTAACAAGTTACCGTTCATGTTTATTTTCTTTGACCGCAATCATGGAAGATTTCAAACTCAAAAACGTTTACAACCCAGAATTAGTGCGCTCTTTGGCGAATGTGCTTCAGGAACAAATGCCCACATTTCCTACGCAAAATTTCGTTAAAAGTATTCTTGATAACGATTGGGAAAACCGCGAATTAAAGGAGCGAATGCGGCATATTACCGTCTGTTTGCGGGAATTTTTGCCAAGCGATTACGAAAAAGCATTGCACATCCTTCGTGCGATTGCGCCATCCTGCGTCGGTTTTCCGTATTTATTTTTTCCTGATTTTGTTGAACAGTACGGCTTGGAGCAAGAAGAAATCTCGCTTTCAGCCTTAGAACTCTTCACGCAGTTTTCTTCTTCCGAGTTTGCTATTCGCCCGTTTATTATGCGGAATCCAGAGTGTATCATGGCGCGAATGCTGGACTGGGCGGCGCATCCGAACCACCACGTGCGCAGACTTGCCAGCGAAGGTTGCCGCCCGCGCTTGCCATGGGGAACGGCACTCAAAGCCTTCCAACGCGACCCCGCGCCAATTCTCCCCATTTTGGAACGCCTCAAAGCTGACGAAAGCGAGTATGTACGCCGCAGCGTTGCCAATAATCTGAACGATATTGCGAAAGACCATCCTGACCTCGTTTTAGAAATTGCATCACGCTGGAAGGGTGCAAATACTGACACCGACCGCATTATTAAACACGCGCTCCGCACCTTGCTCAAGCGTGGTAATCCTGCAGCTCTCGCGCTGTTTGGATTTTCTGAAAAAACATCTGCTCATGTCTCCAAACTCAGGTTTCACGCGGCTTCGGTAGCGATTGGCGAAAGCACAACATTTTCGTTTGATATTGTTTCGGAAAAGGGTGGCGATATTCGTGTGGAATACGGCGTGTATTACGTCAAGGCAAGTGGTGAAGCGGTTCGCAAGGTGTTTTTTATTCACGAGAAGCCGTATAATGCAGGAGAGACAATTTCCATCACGCGCAAAATCTCCTTTCAACAGCGAACCACGCGCAAACACTACGCTGGTGAGCATCGTCTTGTGGTGATTGTGAATGGAAAAGAATTGGCGGAAACGAATATTCAGGTGAGTGAAGAACTATAAGGAACGAGTGAAAATAAAGTATCGAAATCTTCCGGCTTTAGTAGCGCAGACACTCTTGTCTGTGAGTTTTTATGCGATGTTCAGAGGTACAGACAAGATGCCTACATTACCATAAATTGCTACGTGTGCGCCTCATTCGCTCGGCGTTGGAGCAATGCCAACATTTCGGTGAGCGACAATACTTGCACTGTCTCTGCCGCATAATACCTTGTTCCTTGCGGTATCACAATAAAATTTTCTTTCGTTGCGAGGTCTGCAATAACGTTTTGCAGACCTTTTGTCATTTTGGGCGCACTCGTGTATTTTATTTCAATCGCAAACAGGGGCTGACCGTACTCACAAACAACAAGGTCAGATTCCGCGCCATCTTGTGTGCGGTAGAACATCAATTCCTGTCCGTCGCTGAGTGCGCCGCGTATCTGCTCAATCGCGTAGCCTTCCCAGAACGCGCCCAGTTGCGGGTGTCCGCTCAGTTGCTCCCACGAATGTATGCCGAGAAGCGACGCAAGAACGCCGCTATCGCGGATGTAGATTTTTGGCGATTTCACCAAACGTTTTTTGGTATTTGCGAAATACGGTGGCAGCATGGATACGAGGAAGGAATGTTCAAGAAAACCCACGTACCGTGCAAGCGTTGGCGTAGAAATGCCGAGCGATGCAGCGATGGGCTGCATATTCCAGATTTGTCCGTGATAATGCGCGAGCATCGTGAGGAGATTGCGCGTCAGTTTCGGGTCGGCGGGCAAGCCCAGAAGGGGCAAATCGCGCTCAATGTACGAGCGCAAAAATTCACGCCGCCAGAGCATACTTTTTTTCGCAGATGAAGCGAGAAAGCTCGGTGGGAAGCCGCCTCGCAGGAGATGTTCTCGTCGAGCCTCGTACTCGCGCAGTTCCTCAGTCTCCTGCGCAATAATTTCGCCCAGCAACAAGGGCGGAAGCTCGCAGTAGCCAATGCGCCCCGCCAACGACTCCGACGACGAGGTGAGAAGCGTCGGTGCGGCGGAACCCAAAAGCAGAAAACGACCATCCACGCGCCAACGGTCAATCAGCGCACGAAACACAGGAAAAAGCTCTGGAACACGCTGCACTTCGTCAATAATAACCAGCGATTCCCGCAACGGCTCTAAAAACAAATAGGGTTCTTTCAACTTTACTTCATCGGCAGGCAACTCCATATCCAAAAAAACAACCTCGCGCCCACGCTCACGCCATTCGCGCTCAATCTGCCGCGCAAGCGTGGTTTTCCCAACCTGACGCGGACCAATTACGCCTGTAACGGGAAAGCTCTCCAAGTATTCTCGGACACGTTCTTGTGCGAATCGTTGTATCATTTTTTGCTCGTTTTACCCTGCAAAATGAACAGTGAATGTTAGATTTACGGGGTAAAATTATCAAAAAAAATGCACCCGCGCGAGGATTTTTCCTTTGTATTCGATAAAATTTTCACGCTCACGTTTCCCCTCGAAGCTATTTCTTCATTGTTTGACCAATCTTCTTTGCATTTGCAGAAACCTTTGCGAGCCATTCTGTTCGCTGCTGTTCATCAGTAAGTTTTAATCGAGACAAATAATAACGCCGTACCTGTTGAAATCCGCAGTATTTAAAAACAGTAAAGTAATTGGAGAACCAGCCTGGGTCGAGCATTGCAACAATCAATGGCGAATCCAAGGTATAGAAAAAATGCGCATCCTTTCCCTTCATCAAACCGTTTGGGAACACGGCTTTGCGATGTTTTCCACTAAAAGAATACGTTACGCCAGAGACAAAAACCCTATCAATAAATCCTTTGAGCAATGCTGGAAAACCGCCCCACCACACAGGATAGACAAAAATCAACGTGTGAGCATTCGTAATTTGTTCTCGGTAACCTTTGGTATATGAAACGCTGTCGAGGTCTCTGCGGCGATGTTCCTCATTGACAATTAGCACTGGGTCGAAATTCTCTGCGTACAAGTCCACTACCTCAAACGGACAACCGCTCTCTGTTAAACCT
The DNA here is from genome assembly GCA_013298775.1 of Ignavibacteria bacterium. Lineage (GTDB taxonomy): Bacteria > Bacteroidota > Ignavibacteria > Kapaibacteriales > UBA4661 > PH2015. The sequence continues at coordinate 79,770 of JAAFIV010000011.1, forward strand.
TTCTGCACGGCTTGACAGACAGAAGAGGTGAAACTTTTCAGATTGGGATGGCAATAAACGATAACGACTTTACTCATATTTTCGGCGGCAATTGATACTTATTTTCCAACAAATTTGTTTTTCAATGCCAAGACCAATTTCTCTATTTCCACGACAACAATAATAGAGAACGAAACCGCCAAAATCCGCATCCAGTCTTGCATGGAGAGCGAGTATGGCGTGTCCAGAAGTCCATCAATCCAAGGAATTTCGACTGCGCCAATTTGCATGACCATTGCAAAAATCATCACGCCCAAAAGCGGCAAGTTATCGGAGAAGCTGATTTTTTCTACACTTTCGCCTGTTTTCCGTCCAGGCAAGTTCCAGAAAAGTGAGCGTTCAAGCGAACGCGAGTTTTGAACGTTCCAGATTTGGAACAGCGCGAGCGTACAGAATGCGGCTGTTTGCGCTTTCACGAGCGGGTATTGCATGATGTTCACGTTGTAGTAAAACAAAGCCAGCGTTCCCAGCATCATACAAATACCGCAGAAGATGATGTGTCCAATCATGCGCGGCGAAAGCAAGGCTTCATCACGCTTGCGGGGTTTGTACTTCATCACGTTGCCGTGTTCTTTCTCGAAAGCGAGCGGAAAGGTAGAAGTGCCATCGGTAACAAGATTTATCCACAAAAGCTGTGCAGGCAGGACGGGAAGCGGGATTCCGAGGAATACCGAGCTTGCCACTGTCAAAACGCCGCCCAAACTTGTAGTCAAAATGTAAATCAAAATATGCCGCAAGTTCGAGAAAATCACGCGCCCGCGCCGCACGGCGGCTGCGATGCTGACGAAATTATCATCCATTATCACCATGCCCGAAACGTCCTTCGCAACGTCTGTTCCCGACCCCATTGCAATGCCGATGTCTGCTTGCTTTAGTGCTGGTGCGTCATTCACGCCGTCGCCTGTCATTGCAACGACGAGATTGTATTTTTGTAATTGCTTCACGATACGCAGTTTGTCCGTTGGCGAGACGCGGGCGTACACGTCGGTTGTTTCCACGCGCTTGTAGAGTTCTTCGTCGCTCATGGCTTCGAGTTCGCGTCCTGCCAGCACGTCAGGCTTTTCGTCGCCCGCCAAACGGAGGTCGTAGGCGATTGCCTGTGCGGTTTTTGCGTGGTCGCCGGTAATCATTTTCACACGAATTCCTGCGTTGCGGCATTCTTCTATCGCATCGCGGGCTTCGGCACGGGCTGGGTCCACAATCGCTGCAAGCCCGACAAATACTAAGTCCTGAGCGTTTTCAAGTTCCTCTTCCGTTGGTGCGTGCGGTACTTCCTTCATTGCCAACAACAAGACGCGAAGCCCTTCTGAGGCAAATTTTTCTGTTTGATGTTGCAACAATTCCGCATCTATCGGCTGTAACGAGCCATCTGCCGCCATCATCTTCGGAGAACGTGCCAAGAGGCGTTCCATTGAGCCTTTGAGGAGAATGTAGTATTTATCACCTTTCTGCGCCGTTACGCCCATAAATTGCCGCTCGGATTCAAACGGCAAATCCACCGACACGCGCCAATCCTCACGCTCGCCATCCACGCCCGCTTTATGCGCCAGCACGAGCAAAGCAGCTTCGGTTGGGTCGCCGACGATTTCAAAGGCAGGTGCGTCATTACCAGCGTCTTTCAAGCGCGTTTCCGTACACAATAGCCCTGTACGCAAAAACCATTGCAAAGCGAGATTTTGTGCGGTGTTTGCGGCATTTCCCGCAATGTCTTTAATTTCCCCTTTTTTATCGTAGCCCGTCCCCGAAACGCTCCATTCTGCGCCGCCAGTGAAGAGTTTCACGGTCGTCATTTGATTGCGCGTCAGCGTTCCTGTTTTGTCTGAGCAAATCACATTCGTGCTGCCCAGCGTTTCGACGGCAACGAGTTTGCGAATGACCGCATTCCGCTTTGCCATGAGGCGCATACCAATCGAAAGCGTGATGGTGACGGACATTGGCAAGCCTTCGGGAATGGCGGAAACGGCAAGACCAATCGCGGTAAGAGCCATCGTGAGGGGCGAATTTCCGCGCAGCCAGCCAACAACAAAAATCAGCACAACAATAGCAACAATGCCGATACTGAGGTATTTCCCAAAGCCTTCCAAGCGTTCTTGTAAGGGCGATTCATTCTCATCGGCGTTTTGGATTTCGGTAGAAATTTTGCTAAACTCCGTCATCAGCCCCGTGCCAGTAACAATCGCCTTCCCACGCCCACGCTGCACGATTGTTCCCGCAAAGAGCATATTGATGCGGTCGCCAATAGGCGCGTATTCATCCAGCACAGCGTCTGGCTTTTTGGTAACAGCAAGCGATTCGCCCGTGAGCATGGATTCATCCACTTGCAGCGTAGAAACCTCATAGACTCTCGCGTCTGCGGCAATGCGTGTTCCGCTTTCCACGAGCAAAACATCCCCGCAGACCAGTTCCCGTGCGGGAATTTCCACCATTTGCCCATTGCGAACAACTCGCGCCGTTGGAGCGGTCAGCTTTTTCAAGGATTGGAGCGCACTTTCGGCACGACGTTCTTGAACAAATCCCACAACCGTATTCAAAATCACCACGAAGGCAATCACGAGCGCGTCCTTTGGCTCTGCAACCAGCGCGTTCACAATGCCCGCCGCAATCAGGATGTACATGATTGGGTCATTAAATTCCTGCAAAAATTGCAGCCACATCGGCGTTTCTTTTGGAGGCGGTAATTCGTTAAAGCCGTAGGTTTCACGAGCCTTTTGGACTTCTGCTTCGGTTAATCCCCGTGTCGTATTGGCACTCAAGTCCTGCACGACGTTTTGAAGCGGTTTTGCATGGATATTCATGGTGGTAATAAATTGGTGAGAAAAACACCGACCCCAGTAATGACGGACTTTATAGGCTATTAATGCAGCAAAAATAGAACTGTCGCGCTATTGGGTCAGGGAACGCGGATGAAGCCCGGACTGAGAGGATTTTGAGGATGTTTTCTTTCTTTTTAAGTATCTTTTTTATCCTCTCAATCCACATTCCCCCTTGAATTCAAGCCCAATCAAAACTTAAAAGAAAAAACTATTTCTTCACGCGCACCGCAAGCACAGGACACGGCGCAGAGCGCAAAAGCCGCTCGGTAGTGCTACCCAAAATAAAATGCTCCACACCACGCTTGCCACTTGTGCCAATGACTATCAAGGAAATACCATGCTTCTCGGCATATTCTGCTAAAAAAACATCAGGGCGACCATGCGCAATGACGCATTCCGACGCAATGCCTTTTGCTTTCAAATTAGCCTGAATCGCGCTTATTTTCTCGCGTGATTGCCCTTCCACCAAGTCTCCTATTTCCTTCAACTTCGTATAAACATTCCCCCATTCTTCGGTGTACTCAATTTCCTGAATTACGTGCGCCAGATGCAGCGTAGCATTGAAGGCTTTTGCAAGCGTTTCCGCGTACTCCAGCGCGTGATTGGAAGGAGCGGAAAAGTCCGTTGGGACAAGGATGTGTGCGTTTTGTGTGAGCATGGTTTTGGTTGGTTACGTGGTACTTGATGTTTACTCGTTTAATTTTTTATCCATTTTTTTGTGAAAGACTGTCCTTTTGCGGTCGTTATACTAACAAGATACACACCAGAAGCAACATTCCCTACATCCAGCACAACATCACCGTCGGTAATTCTTTGCGTGAAGACGACATTGCCAAGAACAGAATATACGTTCACAATCGCAGGCTTGTTACTATCATCAGTATTCAGCGTAAGACTGTTACCATCGGAAGGATTAGGGTAGAGAGAGATATCGCCGTCCAAGCCATGATGCGCAATCGAAGTGCGGGTTACCATTGGTGCAAGATTGAAGTTTTGTCGGTCAAAATATACCAAACGATTGGGAATTGCAGTGGTAATATTGGTAAAATCTCTGTTGGAAATTCGACTTCTCCTGTGTCGCACAGCCAACCATGGAAGAATACTTTCGGCAATATCTTCGCGCGTTGGGTTATCTCTAGCGTATGTGGAAATAAAGGTTGGGTCGAGCCGTTGTGCAGCAAGCCACCCCGCAGAAGCTGCGTGTGCTGAATCTACGGAAGTATGCGCACCTTCATGCACGAGTGTTTCTTCAAGAATACCATCTTTTTCATAGAGTTCACTTTGTCCTGTGTGAATGAGAATGGAATAATTTCCGCCTCCAAAAGGCTGTACTCCCTTGTGAATCCACAATGCACGGACACTGAGGCGCAAAAAGTATGGTAATTGCCCAACGAACCTTCCATACTTTTCTGCTTCTACCGATGCCGCCATAACGCTTGCAAACTCAGGGTTTATCTGCGCTTCTGTGCGTAAACCGTCGCTCCAAATAATAGAAAAAAGGTACACATTCATTGACTCAAATCTCGCCGTTCTACGGTCGAATACTGTGCGCATGCCACGCCCCATATATGTTGAGCTTTGAAAAACCGAAGCGTCGGTAGAAGTGATAATATCGGGGTCGAAAAAGATAGTCCCTGAATACGGTGGCTGCGCACGTGTTTGGAATTGCATAGCTATCAACCAGAAGCATATTATCCCTACATACCCCAAAAAAGCATTCACTTGTTTTTCCGTTTGAAATAGTGAATCAACCATACATCAATCCCTCATTAAATTCACAACACACCAAGGAGTTATTTTTCTTACGAATCTACATTTTTTTCCAATATTTTTTGCCAATCCAGAGCAGACCATATTCTTCGCCTGGATTACTTTCAATGTAGGCGTGGTGCGCTTTGTGGGCGCGGCGCAGGGCTTGCAAGTACGGGATATTCGATTGCTCAATCCATTTTATGCGGCGGTGGATAAACACGTCATGCACCACAAAATACACTGCGCCGTAGCAAATAATCCCGCAGCCCGCCCAGAATCGCCAGTCCAGCGTTGGCAGCCCCAGAACAAAGAGCAGCGTGGCAATCGCACCAAAACTGAAGGAGAAAATATCGTTCAGTTCAAAAAAGCCTTTTCCGTGAACGTGGTGGGTGCGGTGAATACGCCATAGTACGCCGTGCATGATGTATTTGTGGAAGAAGCCGCTAAACAGCTCCATTCCTACGAATGCGGCGATGAGAATAGCGATATTTATGAGCCAAGTTTGCATTTCAATCTTTCTTAAAAAGTATGTCCTACACTTAATCCAAACCAGTAGGCAAAAGGGGTTGAGTCTGGTGGAGGTGGATTGGTCAATACCACAATCGGTGTCCAGAGAAGACGAAAATTAAATCCCTCGTGCTTCGGTTGTAAGCGATAGCCGAGCATTGGAACAAGCATTATATTGATTTCTGGCTTTATACCTAACGAGGCATACATGCCCGAAAGTATTGAAACCATCGGCGTTATACCTATTCCCGCTTCAAGATGACTTGATGAACCTGCGAAATTCAGCAAATAACTTGCACTCATAGGAAGCGCAAAGGAAAATGAATACGCATCTGGAAAATTAAGGGGTAGAGCAGACAAACCCACACGGCAAGCAATGTTCGGTGTTATCAATCTATCGTAATTGACCGAGTAAATAAGCGCATTTCCCGCCAACTCAAGATAAATTGTATTTTTCTTCATGCTCTCAAAGTCGTTTGCAGACGCGGTTGTACCTTGTGCAAAGCTGCTCACTTGTATGAGCATTACCAAGATGAGCAAGACAATTTTCATGCTATTTCCCTGCGAGAAAGTGTTTTTATTACAATTCATTCTCAACATATTCTCGCCAGTTTTTATTATGCTTAGGCGCGGCGGTAATTTGCAAAATCGTGCGATTATCAATACGGAACGCGCCGACAAGCGTGCTAAGGTGTTCGGCGAGCGCGTTCAGGCTGCGTGCGGCTTCTGCGATTTGCTCCACGCCATTGGCGGTCTCGCGCACGGTTCCTGTAATGATGTTCATATGCTCCGAAAGCTCGCTCATTTCAGCAGATTGGGTATTATTGGTTGTGGCAATATGGCTGTATGTTTCGGCAGATTTCATCGCTGATTTCATTGCCGATTCAATCGCAATTCCTGTTTTTCCAACCAGCTCTTTACCCTTCTGTACCTCCGATGTTCCCTGCCGAATCACATGCACCGCGCCCTGCGTATCACGTTGAATTTTGGTAATCATTGCCGCAATTTCTTTCGTCGCTTTTGTGGTGCGCTCGGCGAGTTTGCGGACTTCATCAGCAACGACCGCAAAGCCGCGTCCTTGCTCACCTGCACGGGCAGCTTCAATCGCAGCATTCAGCGCGAGAAGGTTTGTTTGGTCGGCGATTTCATCAATTACTTGGATAATTTCACCAATCTGATTGCTGCTCACGCCAAGCTCTTCCACTGTTGCGGCGGAACGTTGCACTACTTCGTCAATTTTGTTCATGCCTTCGATAGTCTGATTGACCACACCAGAGCTTGCTTGCGTTTCCAAAGCGGTTTTACGGGCATTTGTGGAAAATTCATTTGCTTTTTGCGCCGTACCTTGCATTTGATTGGCAAAGTCTTCTATTGCCGACGCTGCACCCATTATTCCTTGTGCTTGCTCACGGGCGGCGGTGGAAATATGCTCGGTATTGGCGGAAATTTGCGCACTCGCACCTGCCGTTGCCTCGACGTTTTCAACCACACGAATAATTGTTGCACGCATATTATCAATGGCACTATTGAAGGCAATAAAAATCTTCCCGATGTCGTCCTCTTTTTCGACATGAAAGCGTACGGTCAAGTCGCCGCTCGCAAATCGGTGTACCGCCTCCAACATATGCTCCATGCTTGCTGCAAGGTATTCGTTCAACGCTTCCGATTCATTTATCATACCATCAACTTTTACTTTTTCCTTTTCCAGTGCAGACTTCATTTGAATCAAACCTTTGTTCAAATCCGCCGCTTCACGGTTGCGTTTTTCCAAATTGGCGAATGCTTCTTGCCGCCCATTTTCAAACATCGTTGCCACAAGCGATAGCACCACGCCTAACACCGAGATAGCAACGAACTCCGAGCGCAACATACTTTGCTCTGGCACACCATTCATAAACTGCACACCTTTTTGACCAGCAATAAAATACCCCAAGGCAACAATTACCGTAACAGCAAGCCATTGAAACATCTGACGTTTCGACAGCGTGAGTGCGGCAAAAAGCGGAATGACGGCTGTCCACTGATACACCGTCGAGCGCAAGCCATTTGTGGTAAAAATGAGCGAATGCAGCATCAAAAAAGAAAACAAACACAATAAATGAGCTGAAAGCGTGAGATTTCGCGAGGCACGCAAAAATGCGGGCAAGAGCAAAAACACACCGTGCTTATTGCCAAAAAGAGTATTGCTACATAATGCCCATAGAGCAGATACGAGATAGATACTATCGGACAGGTCATGCCCGTAATCAAACAAATGCTCACCAGCAATTTTGCTCGGCGAAACATATCATAATCTACCTCAAACTCCGATGGAACGAAGCGAAGAACAAGATCTTGGAATTTCATAGCGGAACACACAAAACATGAAGTAAGACAGGAGGACGTTATTTAATTTACTGATGTTGGAAATTGCTCAGGTATTCGTGTCCTACGGGCTAGAGAGCTTGTAAAAACTGCTGTTATACGTTCTCCGGAAAACGTGTTCTCCTGCTTTGGGAGATACAGAACGGGAAGCATTTGCTCTATTTTTGATATAACTGAGCGTTCTTTCGGTCTTAAATGTAAGGGTTATAGAATCTATCTTGTGAAAGCAAGGCATCACCTTACTTTCCACATTCAGATTGTTCAACAAATATACCATTTTATCGTCCGAAATTTTACCATCCAAAATTTTGTCATCCAAAAGGGAACAAGGTTATGGTTATGGGGGCAATAATTTAGTGAGGATGAAGGTAAAAGTGCTTGCACTGCCTATATATACTGGCTTTGGCAGAGGAAGACATTGTTATCTATTTGTTCACAACCAAGTATTGCTTAGAGTTCTACCTACGCTGTACGGACAACGTTGTACGGATAACAAAGCGATTGAGTAAACGTCTAGTATCTCGCCAAACGTCGCATGCCACCGTCTTTCAGTGGAGAAAGTTCCGCAAGGTTCCTTTGCGAAGTTTCCACACGAAATCGCTCTGCAGTGCGCATCACATCTTGCATTGTGGAATAAAGCTGTTCTGCGCCTCGTGCAATCTCGCTAATGCTTACTGAGCTTTCCTCTACCGAAGAACTCATCTGGTCAATACTCTTCGCAATTTCTTCGCTTGTGCCAGACTGCTGCTCGCTTGCGAAGGCGACATTTTGAATGAGTGAACCAACATTGCGAGCATCGGAGACAACGCCGCGAAGCGATGTTCCGGCTTGTTCAGCGAGGCGCAATCCATCTTGAATTTCAGAATTGCCTTTTTGAATACCGCCAACCGCTTGCTCAGTTTCTTTTTGAATGAGACGAATGGTTGTGCCAATTTGTTTTGTAGCTTGCGCCGTGCGCTCGGCGAGTTTGCGTACTTCGTCAGCAACAACCGCAAAGCCGCGTCCCTGCTCGCCTGCACGTGCCGCTTCGATAGCAGCATTGAGTGCAAGAAGATTCGTTTGGTCGGCAATTTCTTCAATCACCTGTACAATTTCACCAATTTCCGCACTGGAATCGCCCAAGCGTTGAACAATTGTGGCGGCATCCTCTACAACCCGCGCAATATCTCGTATTTTAGTAATTGCTTGGGTCATAACGTTTTCGCCCGTAGAAGCCTGCGAGCCACTTTGCGCCGCTATGGAGGCTGCTTGCGAGGTTGTGTGCGCATTTTCCGTAACGGTGCGAGCCATTTCCTCTGCCGACGACGCAATTTGCACTGTCTGAGCCGCCTGCTCTTGCACTGTCGAAGCCATTTTTCCTGCTGCCTCGCTAATATGAGCTGCCTCGCTCAATGCTGCTTCCGTTGCTGATATTACCTGCCCTACAAGCTGTCCAATACCTTCAACCGAAGTATTAAAGCCATGATAGAGGCGAGCAATATCGTCCGTGCCAGTCGCACTAAGGCGTACGGTCAGGTCGCCAGCTTGAAAACGGTTCATTGCTTCCAGCATTTGTTGGACGCTGTTGGAAAGGTGAGTGCGTTGTTCCTCTGAAGCAAGCGCAAGCTGTTGAGCTTGTTTTTGTGCGGCTTCGGCGGCATTTTTTTCATGCAACAAGTGTTCCTGTGCTTGTTGAATCGAAGCAACCATTGTATTGAAGGACGTACCAACTGTACCAATTTCATCGCCAGAGCGCACGACAACACGCTTGGTGAAATTCCCTGTTGTAATTGCTTGCGTTGTTGCATCAAGCTCTGCGACAGGCTGAATGACTTTGCGTATCACAACAACCACCGCAACAATCAGTAAAATAGCCATACCAAGAATAAGACCAAAAATGATGTTTGTATATCGTGCTGTTTTCGCTGTCATTGCCACAACCTCAGCATTGGTACGGCTTTCAAGCAAAACAAAAAAATCGTCAATCGGTCCCATAATTTTTGCTTTGTCGGCATGATATTTTGCGTCGTGCATGATACGCTGTGCCATCGCAACTTCAGCAGGACGCTCGGTTCCATCAGGCAGCGTTTGCTTGACGTATTTGCCCGTACCATCGTCGTACAAGGCTTTCATGGCGTTCATCGCAATCGTTTCGGTTGTTACGAGTGCATCGGAATTAGCTTGTGCCTCTTTCAATTTGCCAAACTCTTCTTCAGTAAAACCGATATTTTTCATCATTTCTTGAAGCGGAATCGTTTCGCTACTCATTGCGCGAGGGCGGTTTTCACTTTCAACAACGACTAAATCCCAGTAAATACGACCTTGATAGTTCTGCGGACGCGGTTTTTTGCCGTTGCGAATGTCCAAAATCTCCCAGTACCAATCTTCATATTTCGAGTTTCCGCTCATCACGTAAGCGCGGGCAAGGCGTGTGAGGTCGTCAGAGCTTTGGCGCAGTTCGTCGGCAAGACGAAAGGATTCGTAGCGGGCAAATTCTTTGCGAGAAAGCTCTGCTTGCGATGTTCGTAGCATTGCCACGCAAAAAACCAATGCCAGCGAAAGAGCGACAAATGCCGCTCCAAGCAGAAGAAATGTTTGACGGATACTCATCGTGAAACTCTCCCAATCTTAGAAAAAAGGTTAGAAAAGAATTTGTGTTTGAAGACGCAAACGATTTGCGGAAACCGCCGTAGCAGTGAAATTATTAGAAATAAGCGAGTAGTCAAGCTGAATTTTCGTGCCGTGCGCAGCAAGATAATAGTTCAAACCTGCGGTAATTTCAGTTTCCGTACCGCGCAAACGAAAGGCATCTGCGCTCGGAAATGCAAAACTGACGCTGGAATATCGCACACCAAGCTCAAACTGCGGAGCGAGATAGAATCCCGCTTGTGCATAAAAACCGTTGTCTGTCCACGATACAGCACCAGCTGTGTTATTGCGCAAATGATACGCACCCTGCACCGACAAACCACCTGCCCGAAAACCCGCATCAGCAGTGATGTTTAGCGTACGGTCTCCAGCAAGTGTGCGTTGGAATCCGGAACGCGAAGCTACGGGATTACTTGCAATCGCAGCACCGATAGAGAGTTGCGGTGCGCCAGTGAAATTTGGAACGGACTCCATATAGCCATAGCCGCCACCCAAAATCGGCACTTCCACACGCGCCAGCCAACCAATATCGCCAGAAACATTCACCTGCGACGGACCGCCATCAAGCGCACGAACACTATTCATCAGCATAAGATGATAATTCGCAAATCCCAGTGAGCCGCTTACTTCCACGCCGAGCGTCCGTTGCAAATTAAAGGCATAATCAGCACCAGAAAGGTCAGTAAAGAGCAAATTGCCCGGATGCGTATAAAATTGACGCGAGTACGGTAAAATCATCCGTCCCATGCGAATCGTGAGTGCGGGCGAAACCGTGTAGGCAAGCCACCAATCCAGCATGGTTACAAAGTTTGTATTACCAAACGTCGAGCCTTCGTATTGGAAAAAGTATTGGATATTGGGGTCGAAGACATTGCCAGAAAATGCGAGACGACCAAGCGCGAGGTCGAAGTTATTGGACGTGGCGAGATTCGATGTAAAGCGAGCTTGAATAAAGCCATTGGCGGTGAGTGAGAACTTTTTGTCGGTGGTGCGAATAAAAAAACCTCCGTTATAGCCTGATTCTACGTTACTTCCAGGTACCTGAGCCATAAGTGATTGGGAGAAAAACATCCCAGAAGAAAGCCCCAAAATAATAGACGCAAATACATAAACACAATACCGTTTCATAAACATTTACAAAAAATAATGTGGAAAAATGAGCGGTGATTCACTTCCGTTGATAAATACGCGAGCAATTATTCTAAGTAATACTTCGACAAGCTCAACATGAGAATTGATACGGTTTTCACACTGAACTTGTCGATTTTTTTATCTATATTATTTATCTCTATCATATCTACTCTTGCAAAAACTTTCGCCAATTTTTATCATACTTAGGCGGCGTAGCAGCAGTGGTAAGAACGGTGCGGTCAGTTTTGAAGCGGCTTACAAGCACTTGAAGGCGTTCGGTAAGCTGTCCTAAATCGTTCACGGCAAAAGCAATATGCTCCGACCCCATTGCTGATTGGCTAATCATAGAATTCACCGATTCAATCGTTTCGGCAAGTTCGCTGATTTCACGCGCCTGTTCACTACTCGCTTCCGCCACACCAGAATACACGTGAGCAGCTTCTTTTGCACTTGCCATAAACGCGTCCAAGGCAGAACCAGTCTGCATGACAAGCTGCTTTCCTTCGGCAACCTCGCCCGTACCTTTGCGAATAACCGTTACGGCTTGCGTGGTTTCTCGTTGGATTTTCGTAATCATTGCCGCAATTTCCTTCGTGGCTTGCGTGGTGCGCTCGGCGAGCTTGCGGACTTCATCGGCGACCACCGCAAAACCGCGTCCTTGCTCGCCTGCGCGGGCAGCTTCAATGGCAGCGTTGAGTGCAAGGAGATTTGTTTGGTCGGCAATTTCGTTAATCACCTGCACAATTTCACCAATTTGATTACTACTATTTCCCAGCTCTTCCATCGTTTTTGCGGATGTCGTAACAACCTCTTCAATACGCTGCATTCCGCCAATTGCTTGCTGGACAAGACCTGCATTTCGCTCAGAATCGTGCGCGGTACGCTCGGCTTTCGTGGCAAATTCTTGTGCCGTTTGGGCATTGTGCTGAACATGCTGTGCAATGCGTTCAATCACGGTTGCAATTCCCGAAATCTGCCCCGCTTGATTTGATGCCGCATCCGACATTTCCTCCGTGCTGCTGGAAATCTCCAAACCCGCGCTCGCAGTGGCTTGTACAGTCTCCACAACTTTTACCGCCAAACCGCGAATGCTATCAATGGCGTTATTAAATGCCACAAACAGCCGCGAGATATTATCATTGCCCGCAACTTCAAATTTCACTGTGAGGTCGCCGTTTGAAAAACGCTGCATTGCCTCTAGCATATCATCTATCGTGTGTGCAAGGTATTCGTTGTGTTTATTGGTTTCAAACGCCATATCTTCTACCTTGCGTTTTTCTCGCTCAAGTAGTATTTGCGCCTTCCGCAGACTGTTGTTCAATTCTTCCGCTTGCGAGTTCATGGCTTGAATAGCCGTAAATGCTCGCTCTCGCCCAGCTTCAAACATACGCACAATCAGCATCAGAACCAAGATAAGAGCCGAAACTGCGACAAACTCTGAGCGGACCAAGCCTTGCGGTGGAATTTTATTGATATATGAAAATCCAGCCAGTGAAGCAATGTAGTACCCAAGCGCAGTACAGACGCAGACCACCGCCCAAATCGTCATATCGCGCCGCGTTAGCGTTAAACCCGCAACAAGCGGAATAATTGCCATCCATTGAAACGCTGTGGATTGTAAGCCATTGGTCGTAAACGTCAGCGAGTTCAACACCGCATAAATCAAGCCACAGAGCGTGTAGCCACCTATTTTTTGCGATTCCGTTGCACGCAAGACAAAGGGTATTGTCACTGCCAGAACAGAGGTTGCGAGCAAAAAAGCTATTGCCCAATAATGCTTTTGAAAAAGATACGAAAATGCAAGAACCGGACACGCCGCAACCGTGATAAAAGCTATGCTCACGAGCAATTTTGCACGGCGAAAGGTGTCGCTATCGGCACGCAAAGGTTCTGGCACAAATCGTTCTACAAACAGAGTACGAGAATTTTTCATACAAATCCAATCCAAAAAATGGAACAATGCACAATACCATCAAAGGCGCGTCAAATCTTATTTTTTACCATTATTTTTTGCACAAACCACACATCACTCAAACGTACATTCTGTGAATTCAAAGAAGAAAACGGGTGAACACTATCTCGCAAAAAAATATCACATCTATCATTGTCCTGACAACAACATCTCGTAATTTACCACAGTCGAATTACTTCCACAAGCCTTGTGTACAGCATTTTTACAGTTTTTGTGGATTTTTTTTATGTTTACCATTATTTGAAGTATGGCAGCCACTCCCTCTCAGATGATGCCGCTTGGCACTATCGCACCCAATTTTTCTCTCCCCGACACGCAAGCGCACACTCTTGGACGCTTCGTCAATCTTGATGATGTACGCTCCAAATACGCAACGGTGGTGATGTTTCTCTGTAATCATTGCCCGTATGTTATACATATAAACCAAGCACTGGTGCGATGTGTAGAGGAATATTCGCAGCAAGGAATACGATTTGTTGGTATTAGTTCCAACGATGCCGTGCAGTACCCCGATGACGCGCCGCAGAAAATGACGCTCCATGCAAAAGCGCATGGATACACGTTTCCCTACCTATACGATGCTTCGCAGGATGTAGCTCGTGCCTACAATGCTGCGTGTACGCCAGATTTTTTTGTGTTCGATACGGATTTTCGTTGTGTCTATCGTGGTCAGTTCGATGATTCACGCCCCAAAAACAACATCGCCGTAACAGGAAACGACCTCCGCGCCGCTCTGGACGCGCTTTTAGCAGGAAGGCTTCCGAACCCAGACCAGAAGCCAAGTATAGGGTGCAATATCAAGTGGAAACATTAAAATCTTGATTGCCGATGCCGCGCAACAAGCACCGTATCAGATAAACTCAGAATTTCTAACGTGTCGCTCACGGCAGAAAAGCTGGCTCCCTGATACATCTTCGCCTCGTGCTGTACATGAATATGTGTCGGCGAAATCCATTTCCACGAACCGCTAAATGGCAAAGGTCCGTCGGCGGGCGCGATACCGATGTAGGTGTATTTTCCGCCCTTCTCGAAGGTCATTCCTGTTCGCCCTCGCGCGGGCGGAAGCGGCTGTCCATCGGCAACGTAGAGTTTTTTGAAGGAATCGGAAAGTGCGGCTGCTTGTCGCCAATCGTACCACCATGTTTTGAGGAGTTTTGCTTCATCAAAGGCAGGTGTAATGGTTGCTGGCGACATGGGAAAAGGAGCTGGTCCGCAGCAACTTACAAACAGAGCAAGGCTCAAGGCAAAGAGATATGAGGATTTCATGGTAGTAGTACAGGTGGATAGTGAATAAAGACAGGGATGCGTTTGAGATGAGGCTCTTGAGGTGAGGCTCTCAATTCTTATTGAGGGTCTCACTCACCTCCATCACGCAAAAAAGTGAGACCCTCACTGGGAAGTGAGAGCCTCACAATAAGAGGAGTTACATCAATTTTTCAAAAAATTACTTCACCACCTGCACCTTCTGCGTTTTCACATCCGAAGGCGTGCGCAAGCGGAGGAAATACGTGCCACTGGGGAGATTTTTTGTGTCCATTGTGAGTAAATACTCGCCAGGGGCGTGGTCGCCGCGCACAAGCGTTTGGAGGATATTTCCTTGCAAATCTATGAGTTCCAATGCCACAAAACCATCTTCACGCACTGCGTAGGTCAGCTCTGCTGCGTCCTGCACAGGGTTTGGGCGAATGGCAGTCAAATTCACGGCTCGTGCTGTTGTGGTGAGGCGCAAACCGCCCGCTTCGCACACACCAGCAATGAAGCGTCCTTGCGTCGCGCCCGTAACCGAGATGGACTGGTCAATGAAGATTTTACGTTGTCCGGGCGTGCGTCTGTCTGGTCCCAAGAAAATTTCTTCAATGATAAGCGGCGTAATGTTTGTATTGCCCGAAACCACACGAAATGGCACTCGTGCAATCACGAGAGAATCCGCCGAATTCCAGAGCGTGCGCGGCACATAGATACTTGCGCGTTGGAAAGCGTTTGCCGCCGTTGCGTTGGTCAATTCTTCAAAATACAAATTCGGAATAAGCGAAAGAACATTCGGGTTGTAGCGAATAGAACCCTCAAAGAGCCGCGCATTCAGGTTCTGCACCACGCGGCGCACACGCGCTCGTTCTTCGCTTAGTTTTGAGGAATCTACTTTGATAAATACTTCTACATCTACCGAGCCGCCAGGCGGCACGGAATCTCGCACGGGGCGAATACCAAATTCCAAAAACAAGCTGTCACGAGGAATAATAACCGCACTCGCCCGCACACCCACGCGAACAACCCCAGTATCAATCCGTGCTTGACTACTCGTAGAAGATGCGAACGAATATCGCACCTCCAGCGTGCCGACAGGTCTTCCTACCAGCGTTGGAGAGCATTGTACAAGCACGCCCGTTCCATCGCCTGGATAAATAGCCACCGGTGGAGTAAAGTTTTGAATGCTAAAAGCAGCATCGCGCGAGTTGATAACAGGGCGCACCGAGAGGATATTCACAACATTCTCCGCACGGCGTGGGAGCTTGTTTTCAATCAGCATCGTTGTAATCGTAGAGCGATTCACGCGCACAGTATCGAAGTCAATGTCTCTAATTTTAATCGGTATAGCTGTCCCGCGCACAAGATTTGGGTAGTTTTGCGTCTGCAAGCGTGCGCCCGCGCCCTGTTGCGAGTATTGTACCAGCACCGTTCCAGCTTTCGCGCCGACGGTACGCGGCGTAAACTCAATATCCAAGCGTTGTTCAGCATTGGCACGTAAGGTGAGACCGCGCACGTCGTCGGGCAGGCGGAAACTATTTTCACCATCATCAATCGTGAGCGATTGCACTACGAGGGTTGCCGTACTCGTGTTTGTGAGAATCAGCACCGAGCGCGACGTGTCGCCAAGCGGTGTCGGGGCGAATCGCACACTTGTTGCCAAGATGTCGATATTTCGCGGCGAGGTTTGGAAGGTAAACGGCGCAGAAAATGGCGTAATTCCTGCAATATTTCGCCCTTGTACACGCCAGTAAATATCCTGCGAATACGGCAAAGACCGAAGGCGCAAAACCGTGTCGCGGACTTCTTCCTGAAGCAAAATCGGCATAAAATTCGGCTGCGTCGAAACTTGCACGTTGTACACGCTCGCATCGGTGGTGAATGTCCACGTGAGCGTTGCGTTCGTTGCTACAAAACTTGCACCGTTATCGGGTGAAAGCAGCTCTGGTACTTGCGTTGGTGGTGGTGGCAAACCGCCGAAAATAACTGTTATCGGGCGTGATTGTAGCGTGAGCGAACGCATTTCTGGCAAAACATTCGTCACACGGCATGAATACGTGCCAGACGAGGCTTGCGTGTAGATAAACTGAAAAATGCCATCGCGCAACAATGGACTGACGGGAACCGCACCATTCGGCGTTTCGCGGAACCATTGGTAGCGATTGCTCGTACCGCCCGTAAGGATGGAGAGCTGCAAAGGAAGGCTCTCAATCCCACGCACAGTGCGGGCTTCAGCGATACTGTCTTGCGGTGCAATGATGATTGTATCAATTTGCGCAATATCTTCCAACGAACCAAAATCGAAGCGGTTTCCAGCAAGATTCACATAGTTCAAGGGTCGAATTTGCGGCAGTCGTGCAACACTCGACAACTGGTTGTTCGACAAATCCAAGCGTTGCAAGCGCGTGAGACGCAAGAACGCAGACGAGAAGCCGCCGCCAAACTGGTTATTATCCAGCCACAAGGTTTCCAGATTATCCGCCGCTCCTAGTGCTTCGGGAATCGTGCCAATAAACTGATTGCTGCGCAAGGATAAAAAGCGCAGATTCCGCAGCAAACCTAGCTCGACGGGCAATGTTCCTGATAAGCGATTACCGCCCAGATTCAAGGTAGCAAGCGTCGTCAAGCGTTGAACAAGTGCGCCTGTTAATGCGCCTTCCAAGCGATTATTTGCCAGTGACAACACGCGCAAATTCGTCAAACTGCCGATACTTGGCGGAATTGCACCCGTGAGTTGATTGTCAGCGAAGTTCAATTCCTCCAAAAGTGGCGTGGCGTTTGCGCTTTGGGTAAATTTTGCCAATGCCGCAGCAAGCGTTGTTGCACCAAAACCAGAGGGAATTGTTCCCACAAGTCGGTTTCCATTCAAACGCAGAACCCGCATACTTGCAAGGTTGGTGAAGAATTGCGGAACGGAATCCTGTAAAAGATTATTGCTCAAATCGCATTCCTGCAAATTCGTCATTCGTGCGAGCGAGCGAGGAATTGCGCCCGTCAAGCTATCGCCAGACATGTTCAGCACGCGAAGATTGGTGAGATTTCCCAAACTATCGGGCAAAGAATTCTGCGAGAAACGATTTTGTCCCAAACGCAACGTATCTAAAAGCCGCAAACTCGTGATAAATGCTGGTATGCGACCAGTCAAACGATTCCCCTGCCAATCCAAACTCCGCAAACGCGTGAGGAACTGCAAGGCAAGTGGGAATGCGCCCGCCATGTTATTTTGCGGCAAAGAAAGCTGCACCACACGGCGCGTTGCGGTGTCCACGACCACACCTTGCCATGCAGAGATAGGCACGCCGAAAGCAAGCCACGACTGACGGCGCAACCAGTTTGCACCGCCCGTGCGCTGGTAAATGTTTACCAGAGCGAGGGAATCAAGCTGTTGCTCGGTTACAACACTGAAAATGCTTGGAATGACCGTCGTTCCTTGCGTGGAGATAATCGTCAGTGGTTGGTTAAATCCTAGTACGCTTGCATTGCCGAGCGAGAAAGTAAGCTGCGTTGGGGATTCGCGAACAATTGTCCCCACAGGTGCATCGCCAATACGAATTTCCTGAACACCGCGCAAATTCTCGCCTTGCAGCACGACGTTTGAGCCAATAACACCAAAAGGCGGCTCAATAACGTGAATAACGGGCGGCGGCAAAAATGTAAACGGCACAGGCGACATCCCAACACCGCCTGAGGTCTGGATTTCAAGCGTTCCCGTTGTAGCATTGCGCGGAACAATGAAACTCAATTGCCCATTGGTAACAACGCGGAATTCCGTAATCGTGATGCGGCTTTGAGTATTGACCAAACGCACGACATTTGCATCGTTGAAGTTTGCACCTCGCACCGTTACAAGCGTTCCTTCAATTCCGAAGGCTGGTTCCATTTCAGTAATTTGCGGGGGCGGTGCGATATTCGCAAAGGTTGTGCTTGCAAACACCGTCCCACCAAACGAAGTAAGCTGTACCGTTCCTCGCGAGCTGATGACTGGATTGATGCGCCCTACACGGCTGACGAGCAGCGAATCCGAAACGACTTCAAAACTCGCAACGGTTGCGCCCGCAATTTGAACATTGGAAATAGTTGAAGCGAGGAAATTGCGCCCGATAATCTGCACGAGCGTTCCTGTTGTGCCGGAGAGCGGCGTAAAACCAAGGATTTCTGGCGAGCGCACGAGTGTAAGCGTTTGCGCGGTTGCCGTTTCGCCACCAGCAGTGGTGAGCTTGATGTTTACTTCTTCAAAAAGGTTCACACGCGGCGCGGCAACAAGCATTCGCGTCGAGGACAGCACTTGCACCGAAAGCGAGGTTACGTTGATATTTGCATTGGTAAAGCGCACTTCGCGCACCCCGACAAAGCCTGTGCCTTGCAATTCAAATGTTCCCGTCGTGCCAATAATCGTCGGCGTTACGCGGGTAATTGTTGGCGGCGGCGCAAAGGTAAATTCTTCTGTGGAGGTAATCGTCCCGCCGACCGCAATAACACTCACGGTTCCCGTAGAACCTCGTGCAACAATTGCCGATATTTGCGTAGGGCTGTTCACCGTGAAAGATTGTGCAGCAATGCCGCCGAAGCGCACGCCTTGTACCAAATCAAACGCTGTGCCGCGAATAACAATAATATCTCCTTCGCGCCCAATGTTCGGAACAATAGCAGTGATGCGGGGCGGCGGAATAAAGGTAAAAATGGACGTAGAAAATGCCGAGCCACCAGGCGTTGTTACGCGGATAACGCCCGTTGTCGCGTTTTGCGGTACAATGGCACGAAGTTCGCCCGAACCCAGCACCGTTACTGATTGCGCGGGTATGCCGCCAAAGGTAACGGTCGGTGTGGTTGAGAATGTGCCAGAGAAGCGAAATCCACGAATGGTAATTGCCGTGCCGCGCCCGCCAACGCTGGGCGTGAAGCTGGAGACGGTTGGCGTGAAAACGTAAAAGACGGAATCTACCGAAGCCGTTGTGCCGCCTTGTGCGCGGACAATGATTGGCAAACGCACAGCGTTATCAAGCGGCGTAGCAGTTGCAACGGTTGAAGGGAGCGTTGCAGTGAGGCGTGTGGGCGATTGCATCGAAAAATCGCTCATCGTCGTCGAAGCAATCTGTACGCGACTGACATTAACAAAATTCGTTCCTTCAAGTGTAATCGTTGAACCCGAAGCCACTACAAGCGGCGAAACGCGTGTAATGGTCGGCGGCGGCGTGGTATTGCCAATGCGCAGCGAAATTTCTTCAGATAAATTGCCAATACCTGAAATCTGCGAAGCCGAGCGAACAAGGTTTGTTCCCGTCAGAACGCCGCCCAGCGTAGTGAAATTGCTGCTTCCCATTCCTGTATTTCGCACGACCACGTTTGAGACAACAAGGTCAGTATCGGCAAGCTGCACCTGAAATGGACCAATCGGCGTAATCGAAGCCAAGCGCATACGCCACTCGCGGCGATTATCCTTGAAAGTGAACACAGGCACATCCACAAAACCGCCTTGCACATTGCTGAACGGCGCAATCACAACGCTGGGTGCTGGCGTAACCGATGGCGGCGAGATAATACTCATCGGCATATATTCCGTTGGCGAGCCGATGGGATATGGATAGAGAACATTCGTTATCGAAAGCGAGCGTTGAAGCGGTCCTTCGATGTACGACGTTGCCGAGCCACCTTCAATCGCCGTTGAAGAAGGCGAAAGAACAATCACGCGCCCTGTGGCTGTTTTTGGTGCAACGATTACTCCACGCGCAAGACGCAATGCGGCTCCTGCGACGGCATCAATCACCAAGTCGCGCGAAAGCTCTAAACGCGCTGGGCGATTCATGGTGAACGCCTGTAAATATGGGTTCAAGTTCGGGGTGTTCGGGCTTTGGCGAATAGAAAAGTTTTGAATAAGCTCGGTGCGGTCGCCGCCAATAGTAACGCTGTTATCACCGCTTACAATCTGCGTTCCAAGCGTTGGCGTATTGCCTAGTGTGGTAATTTTACCATTGAACGTGAGGTTTGTTGCGCTGCGTAGTTCAAAAGTTGGGTCGTTGGTGGCGGTCTGCGGGGCAATAGTAAAATTGCCATTCAGCGTGGTTGTGCGGTCTAATTCGACAATACCGCCGCCAGACTTGGTGACAATCACCGAGCCGTTCATTGTGGCGGGCAGTTCTGGGCTTGCTGTGCCTGCAAGGATAGAGTTTGTGCTGAAATACTCCAGAATTGAGGTAGAATCAGCATAATTGACAGCATTATTCCCAAGGACCTCAAACGTGCGCAAACGCGCATTTGAAAAGACGTTCAGCGTACCAGTTCCTGTGAGCTGGTTATTATCAATCTCAAGCAAGCCCTGTGAATTTACGTTCAAAGTGCCGTTAAAGCTATGCACAAAGCCGCGTAAGAGCAGTTGGAAATTGTTGGTGTTCAGGGTTGCAAAATTATTGAGTTGGAATTGCCCACCTGCGGCAAGTTCTATATTCGTTCCAAGACTGATAGCGTGAGGACTGGTGCGGCTGGAGAGCAGTTCTGCTAATCGTGGAGTTGTAACGGAGGCTTCTACGACATTCACGCGTCCGGTAATCGTCCCAGAGCCGCTTATACGCAAGCGTCCAGAGCCATTGGTGCGGATATTCCCGCCGCCAAAGGTGATATTGGAGGCAAGATTGAGTTCTGGCATATTTGCGGTCGCCGCATTCAGAAAACACTCCGTACCATTACCCAAGATAAACTCCCCTGTTGCAACAACGGTACTTGCGGCAAAATTTGCTTGAATTTCCATACCGCCACGTGCAATGGTCGTCGTTCCAGCAAGTGTGAGCGGATTTGCATTGATAACGCGCAAGGTTCCCGCGCTGACGCTGAGATTGCCGTTAATAGTGGAGATATAGCCACTCAGCACAACATTGGCGGAATTATCAATAACGATGTTTGCGGCAATACCACCTGTATTTGGTAACTCTGTTGGGTTGCTTCGCAACATATTTCCCGTGTAATACACCGTTGCGTTATTGTACGAAGCATTGGTAAAAAAACCAGCCGTGATATTGGGATTGTTGTGAATGCGGAGAATACCACCAGACTGTACGTCAATTGCCGCGCCGCCCACAGCGTTAATATCTCCCACCACAACCAGCAATGCGCCACTGCGGACGATAATGTTCATTGCAGGGATATTCCATGTGGAATTGATAACTGCTGTACGCCCTGTTTCGACGATATAGGTTTGTCCTGCAATAAATGCCGTTTCGCCTAAACCTAAGCCGTTGGCATTATTGTACCAGCTTCCGGGCTGCGCGGCATCGGGGAATCCATTGAAAAAGTAATACGGCTGTGCAGCACTACGCCCCAACGCCGCAAACAGCAAAACACAGCACACAAGCACCATGCGATGGAGCATTGCTGGGGAACGCTTGATTGATGCTGGATTTGCAGAAGGATGCACGGTGTTGCTTGCACAAAGAAATGGCTTCGTACTGAACAGATTCATAAGAAAGAAGAATTGAGTACAACAATGAAGGACAGAGTTTGCGCCTTGAAAAACAAGGCAATGACTGGGCGATACACATTATACCTTTTGCAGCATGTGAAAAAATGCTCCAAAAGGCGTGTACAGGTGTTCCCGCTTCAAGATTTTGAACACCTCATATAGACTATCTCACGAATAGAAAGATATTGAAAAATACACCAACGACCAAGTATCATTCCTCAAAATACTACGATTTTACTACATTTTCTATGAGATTTTTTGTGGAAATGTGTTTGGTTTTCAAAAAAATACTTCCGTTTGGCATTCTTTTTTCAGAGCTATTTTTTCAGAACCCAGAATTTTGCTAAGTTAGAACAAGTTTCACCGCTCAAAGCTCCTCTTTGGGCAACATTGTCCGAATGGTCGTGGGTTTCTTGCAAGAACATCGTATTCTGATACTACTCAAGTATTTTCAAGTAGTATTCAAGTAGTATTCAAGCAAAGAGCATGTAAGCTAAAGAATGCAGAGAAAGCGTAGAGGCGAGATTTCAAGAAAGAAGTGAGGGAATATCGTACTTTCGCTTGGTATTGTGGCTTGGAGTTTTGATTTGCTTTAGCTTGGGGAATACAACGCCAAAGAGCAGTCTTGCGCACACATTCGTTAAAATAAATCGCCTTCACTGGAGGCTGTTTGTTTTTCTCAGTTGTTTTGTTACTCATCATTTGCCAGCATTTATCGAAAAAACTATGCCTAATTCCGGTCTTTTACAAGCACGAATTTTTGGTATTCAAACAAAACTCGGTGCAGTTGTTATCGTCTTGCTCATTGCGATTGCAAGTTTTATTGCCGTTTATTTTCCCCAACGGCAAATTCAAGAAATGCAAAAGTATTCCAGCGAAAAGGTATTTGTAACAACCCAGATGATTGCCTTCAATGCCTCGACGGGCATGATGTTTGAGGATGCGGCTGCAGTGCAGACAACGCTCGATGTCGTACCATCGCTGACGGGAATAAAGTTTGTGCTGGTGCTGAAGCCCGACGGCACAGAAGTAAGCTCCTACAAAGCCGATAATACCTTGCAGCTTCTTCGCGCTGAGGTGCAGAAGCTCATTGCACAAGAGGTAAAGTCCGACAACCGCACCATTGTTGAGGTTCAGGACGTATCGCTGTTTGCCTTGCCTGTGCTGTATCAAGGAAATGCTGTTGGGAAGGTCGTTGTGGGTGTGAGCCGTACCGAGCTTATCAAAGATGCCGCAGAAAGCCGTAATATCGCCATTATGATTGGTGCAGGAATTTTAATTTTAGGTGGTGCGCTCACGTTGTTTGTTAGCTCTCGTATTGTACGACCACTCAAAACCCTCACCAAAGCTGCTTTGCAGGTATCATCGGGCAATTTAGAAGCCTCTGTGGATATTAAAACGAAAGATGAAGTAGAAGTGCTGGCAACCGCATTTAATCGCATGGTGGGCAATATCCGCAATTCGCTCGAAGAAATTAAAAAAACCTCGCGTGCGGAAGAAATGGCACGCCGCGCCGAACAAGCCCGCAAGGAATTACAAGTGCAGCGCGAATACTTGGAAAATTCTGCCCAGCAAATTCTCCAAGCTCTCGAAACCTTTGCACTCGGCGACCTCAGTGCTTCCTTGCCACAAAGCGAAAACAGTGATGTCATTGCCAAGATTTATGCGGGTTTCAATGCAGCCGTTTTTCAAATTAGCCAGCTTATTGAGTACGTCATTCGCGCAGCACACGCAACGGCGGATGTAACCTCCAACATCTCCTACAATGCGCTTGAAATGTCGAGCGGAACGCAATTACAGCTTGAGCAAATTGACGAAATTGGACGAGAAATTGCGGCAATGTCTGGCATCGTGCAGGATAGCACCGCCCAGGCTTCCAATGCAGCACGCGAATCCGAAGAAGCAAGCAAAGACGCGCACGCTGGCGGGCGAGTTGTTTCTGAAGCTATAACTGGCATGAATGCCATTGCCAGCGTAGTAAATGCTTCGGTGGAAACCGTACAGGCACTTGGGAAAAGTAGTCAGCAAATTGGCGAGGTTATTCAGGTTATTGAGGAAATCGCTGACCAAACGAACCTGCTTGCGCTGAACGCAGCTATCGAAGCAGCCCGCGCAGGCGAGCAAGGACGCGGCTTTGCCGTTGTTGCCGATGAAGTACGAAAACTTGCCGAGCGCACACAAAAAGCGACGAAGGAAATTACGACAACCATTTCGCAAATTCAGCGCGATACGCAGCAGGTCGTCCGCGCCATGCAAGCGAGCAGTCAGAACGTGGAAAAAGGCAAACTCTCCGCCGCAAAAGCCGCAGAAGCCCTCGAACGGATTATCAGCCGCACCAATGCTGTTGCCTCAAGCATCAAGCAAGTAGCCAGCATGAGCAATCAGCTTGTGGATGCGAGCAATGCTATCAATGGAACAATCGTGAAGGTAAAAGATGTAACGCAAAGCACTACGAACCTGACCAATGCTATCGCAGGGCGTACAAACGAGCTTTCCTTTGCAAAAGACCAATTGCTAGAATCTATCGAACACTTTAAGACTGAGCAGAAAGCACCGCAAATTGGTGGCAGATTTGAAGATTTGATGTAATAGACATTAGACTTTATTCCGAATAGACTTTTTTACTAAACAAGGCAGCATGCTGCCTTGCTCCAAAACTCTAAAAACCTTATTCGAGATAAACTCTATTATACAGATTAGCTGTTTTTGCTCTTCAGATAGTGGCTTGAGACTTCTTGTCTGTGAGTGTTGGTGCGGGGTTCGGGCGACAAACACAGACAAGAATGTCTGTGCCACTGAAGCCAGTATTTATGCTGCTCCCAGCCCCTCAACGCTTAATCTGTCTCCTCAACGCTTAATCTGTCTAATGTCTAATAAGGTTGTGGACACAATAATTTGGTGTCTTGTGACGCAGACAAGAGTGTATGCGCTACCGAAGAGCGGGTCAGGCATAATCATTAACTCAATGTGGTATAAGTGAGAGCCTCTCGAAGAAGCGAGACCCTCACTTCAAAGTGTAGGATTACCGCACAACCTCGAAACGCCGCACCACTACACCACTTGGCGTGATGAGCTGCACAAAATACGCTCCGCTTGGCATGGAATGAACAGGAATATGTGTTTCATAATCGCCAGCAAGTGCGAGGGTTTCCTTGCGAGACAGCATCACGCTTCCAAGCATATTCACCACACGAATTTCCGCTGCACCGTCCTCGCGCAGGGTGTACAAAAGGCGCACATTCTCGCTTGCAGGATTTTTACCCGCAATACGCACAGCGTTTGCTGCGGCTGTTGTCGTAAGGCGCAATCCACC
Organism: Ignavibacteria bacterium; assembly: GCA_013298775.1. Lineage (GTDB taxonomy): Bacteria > Bacteroidota > Ignavibacteria > Kapaibacteriales > UBA4661 > PH2015. The sequence goes on from JAAFIV010000011.1 coordinate 104,984, forward strand.
TGCTTCACACGCCGCGCTTGTAAACACGACATCTTCAGCATAGCTCACAATCACTTCAGCATCTTTATTGACCGACGACGTATTATCCCATACCAGCCGTGTTAGGCGCAACCGAGCGCGGTTTGTATCGCCCGAAACTGCGCGGCAACGAATACGGAGCAGCACGGAATCTCGCACCGCACCTGCAATTACCTGTGGCGACCACGCCGTTACTGGAATACGATACCGCGATAATGTCCGCCCATTGACATTCACGCTCTGCCCTACAATCCGCTCTATTCCTCGCTCGCCGTCCTCTGGCACAAGAACATTGGCATCGAAAGCACATTCCCCCGAAAATCGCGATGTAACGTTGGCGGTGTATAATTTTAGTAAACTTGCCGTTGTTGCAATGTTTGCTACTGTTGATTGCATCACGCTTTTTACTCGCAACGTCAGTATTACCAAGCCTCCGGGAGCAATACGGTCATTCTCTGCTTCTGGTTGTAGTGCTGTTTCGAGTAAAATATCATTTTGGCTCGGTCGCCGAATATCCACAACAAGTGGCACAGAATAGACCGTATCTAAACTCGTAAAAATTGTGGCTGTCCCCCGCACCGTTCCTCGCGAAGCATCGGAGGAAGCACGGCAATTCAGAGTAACAAAGATGGAATCATTTGGACGAATTATCAATCCCGCAAGATTGCGCTCGGTTTCTGAAAGCGAAAAGTTCGTTTTTTGAGTTGTATCAAGATTAAGGAGCGTAAGATTTTGAATACGCACCGTGTCCAGTCCGATGTTGCGGATACGCATAGTTTCGGTGCGCGTTACGCCGGCGGTAACAGTACCAAAATACAGCGAATCAATCAGCAAAATTCCACCGCGACCGATAAGCGCGGTAGCGAAACCGAGCGTTGTAGCTGCCCCACCAGAAGCAGGCGCAAAGCGCACATTCACCGATGCCCGATATTCCCCAACCTGTGTCGGCGAGAATGTTATTGGCACAACAACCTCTTCGTCAGGCTCAAGACGGGTAGGGCTTAGTGGCGTGGTAAAGCGGAAATGCCGCGTGGCTTCGGTACTTTGCAGACGCTGAGTTTGAAAATTCAGTATTTGTGCGCCTTCCAACTGCATATCTTGAACAACAATAGCAACATTGCTCAAGTTTTTCAAACGTAATTCTGCCGCTTTCGAGGCGCGACCTATCACAACCCGCCCAAAATCTATGGTTTCCACGTTAATTGGCTGATTTGCGGGCTGTGTGGTAAAGCGAAACGCTGCCGACCACGCACCCGTCAAGCCCTCGCTTTGAGGGCGAACACGCCAAAAATAGGCGGTCAGATGTTGCAAGCCCGCACCCGATGGAACAAGCTGCGATGCGGCAAAGGGAGCATTTACCGCAAACGACCACTGAAGCGTGGAAAAATCAGCACTCGTAGAAATCTGAATTTCATAACCAGATACGCTTGCAAGCGTCGTCCAGCGCAACACGGGTGTAATGGGAATACTTTGTGCATTATTCAGAGGCGCGACAAGCAGCACTATTTCTCGCGGCGCACTCGGAGCAAACGCCGAAATACGCACCGTGCGGCGAACAAGCGTGAGTGCGGGATAGGTACTATTGCGCACAAAACACGTGTACGTGCCTGTATCGCCCCGTGCGAAACGTTCAAAAACGAGATTTTCTTGATTTTGCCCTTGCACTTGAAACAGCACCGCACCTTGCGTTGAAGCATTTTGTGTAGAAGTATTTTGTGCAGAGGAAGTTTGCACGCGATACCACTGATATTCATGCCGCCCCAGCGTCAATGCGGAACTTACGGCAAATGGCGTAAAAACGCGGATAGTGGTATCAAGACGAGTAAGGATGCTGTCTTGCGGATGGTACACAAAAGCGCGTATTTGCTGTGCTGCATCCAATGTGGGAAATTCTAGGCGATTCCACGATACATTCAGCGAATCTAAGGCACGCAACTGTGGAAGCCGTGAAATGGTATTGTACGAGGCGGTCAGGTGGCGAAGCGTGCGGAGATTGATAAGGGAATCGGTCAAGCCTGTGAGCGCGTTGCTGTCAAGCTGCAATTGCTCCAAAAACCGCATTCTGCCTAGCTCTTGAGGCAATGCACCTGTCAGGCGATTGCTGCGAAGAAGCAGTGTTTTTAGCTTTTGCAATGCGCCCATACTGGCGGGCAATGTTCCAGAAAGCTGATTATTACTCATGTTCAGCGTAGAAAGCTCCGTACAATTTCCAATGCTTGGCGGAATGCTGCCAGTAAAGCGATTTTGCTGCAAGTGCAAGGTTTGAAGCTGCCGCAGCGTTCCCATACTCTCGCCGATAGTGCCGGAAAGCTGATTATTGCTCACATCCAGCACACGAAGTGCGGGAACGGCGTGAACACTCGTGGTAGAGAATTTTGCGTTGAGAGTAGCGGTCGTTGTTGCATTACCCGACATGCTTGCCGTCGTGCTTGTGGTCGTGCTTGTGGTCGTGCTTGTGGTCGTGCTTGTGGTCGTGCCTGCCGAAAGAATTGTTCCATCAAGTGCGGGCAGAGTGCCAGAGAGTGTATTTCCTGCAAGGCGTAGTTCCTGCAAAGCAGTCATAGAGCCAATTTCGGGCGGGATTGCACCAGAGAACAAGTTTTCGCTCAGGTTCAATTGTTCCGTGCGCGTGAGAGTGCCAACGCAGCTAGGAATTACGCCACTGAGAGCATTATTGTGCAGCAAAATCTCGCGCAAATTCGGTAACGCACACAGAGAGCTTGGAAACTCGCCCACAAGCCGATTATTATCCAGCGCAAGGACACGTAGGTTTGCCATTGACGACAGCACAGGAATTGTACCAGAAAAGCGATTATTGCTCAGGCGCAGTTCTTCCAGTACCTGCATGGTCGCAAGAGAGCTTGAAATCGTGCCTTCAAAGAAATTGTTTGCGAGATTGAGAGTGCGAAGTGCGGTCAATTCGGCAAGAAAACCTGGCAGATTGCCTTGAATACTGTTATTGGCGAGGAATAAGCCCACAACCCGCATGGAATCTCCCTGCGACGGCGCAACTTGTGATGGCGCAACCTGCACGCCCGCCCACGAGGAAAGCGGTCGCTCGGAAAGCCAGTTTTCTTCACGCAACCACGCACCGCCGGTTGCTTGATAAAATCGCACGAGAATCGCGGAATCGCGCTGAATCGGTGAAAGACCGCTTCCCGTCAGGTTTTGCAGCACAGTAAAGCGTCCGAAGGAAAAAGCAGTTCCATTGGGTGTGGTGAGCTGGAACGTGCCTGAAGAAGCATTTTCGGGAATAATTGCCGCAACGAGCGTTGGCGAAACCACGCGAAAACTCGCAACACTAGAGCCGTTCAGCGTCACGCTTGCCACGTTTACAAAATTTGCGCCCGAAATAAACACTTCGCTTCCCACCTCGCCCGCTTGCGGATTCACTCCCGTAATTTGCGGTGGCGGTCCTGTGGGAGCGAGTATTTGCAAGGCGTTCTGGCTGCTGACCGTTCCTTGCGAAGTTTCAACGGTTAGGATTCCTGACAAAGCATTTGCTGGAACGGTAGCAACGACGCGCATATCGTTTGGAATACGAACATTTGCCAACGTGACCTGTCCGCCCGCGCCATTACTGAGGTACACGCGCTGGACGTTGATAAATTCTCGTCCCAGAATTTCAATGGTCGCTCCGCTCGACGCACTTTGGGGAGAAAAGCTCGTAATGGAGGGTGCTTGCACAAAGCGGAAATCGGTGAGCGAAGGAGCAATGCCGCCCGCAGCCGTTAGAGTAATACGCCCTATCCTCGCGTTCGGATGCACGCGGGCTTGGAGGCGTGTTGGCGAAAGAAAGCGCACACTATCGGCTGGAATGCCCGCAAACTGGATATTTTGCGGTGTTTGCGCCGTTATTCCCACAAAATTTTCCCCCGTAAGCTCCACCCACGCGCCAGCACCTGCCGCGCTCGGCGCAAAGCCAGTAATGACGGGCGGTGCAGCATATTGAAACCAATACGGCACTTTTGAGCTATCGCGCCCCGCTCGCGCAAAAACGACGATTGCAGAGGTACTGTTTTGTAAACCGCTCGGGAAAAGCGCGGTCAGGCGTGTTGTTGTAGCGACGTTTACGCTACTCAGCCGAACACTGCCAATACTCAATCCTCCAAAGCGCACCGAATCTACTTGCGTGAAGTTTTTCCCATAGACCGTTACGAGCGTTCCCGCCCCGCCCACACGCGGTACAATACTGTCCACGACTGGTGGCGAAACATACGTGAATACTTGCGGCGAGGTGCTTTGTCCTGTTTCAGTAAAAATAGAAATCGCACCAGAAATCGCATTCGTGCTAAGAATGATGCGGAGTTGCGAGGATTGGATTGGCAACACAAGACTTGCATTTGCGCCATCGAGAGCAGTTGCGCCAATACGCACACTATCAATATTTTGAAAATTCCCACCATTAACCACAATTGTATCGCCCGCCGTTCCTTGCGTTGGGGTGATATTGACAATAAACGGCGCACCAAAATAGGTAAACACATTTGCCGAGGTTGCGGTGCCGCCGGGCGTTGTCACCGAGATATTCCCCGTCGCGCCAGCACCAACACGTGCGTACAATTCATTCGGCGCAACAACATCAACGCTATCCGCCAACACCCCGCCAAAGCGCACGGTGAGTGGCTGGATGAAATTTAGCCCGCGCACACGCACGGTCGCGCCAGAGGCACCTTGCGTTGGGGTAAAATTGAGGATAGACGGCGGCGGCGCAAAGGTAAACACGCCGAGAGAATTGCCCGAACCCGCCATAGCATTGACCGTAACAAGACCTGTCGCGCCGCCTGTGGCAACTTGTGCGCGAATTTCCGTCGAAGAAACCACGACAAAATTTTGTGCGGCAATTCCACCAAAACGTACAGCATTCACGTTCACAAAATTCGCTCCCGTAATCGTAACGAAGCTGCTCGCACCCGCGCTCTGTGGTGCGAAGGATGCAATAATTGGCGCGTTTGCATTGGACGAAATCTGCACCGTTACTTGCGCAGCATCCATTGGTGCGCCACTTGTGCGAAAGAGCGTAACGACAGCAAGCGTGGTTCCGCCCGCCAGTGGCGCGTTTAGCCAGTTGATAACAATGCCCGGAGCCGAGACGCGGTCGGTGTTTGTGAAGGTAGAATCGTAAGCGAAGGAAAACTGCGCATTCCCGCCCATTGCTGGCGCGACGTGCAGCGAAACACGTGCATTCGCGGTATCGAGCGTGTAGGGGCTACGCTTGCGGAATATGCCGTAGCGCATCAGCACAGGATTTCCTGAATTGATGAGAGCCGGAAGCCCCAATGTAGCAGTGCTGGCAGCATGTGAAAAGGCAAGTGCGAGCGGCTGAATCTGGACGGGAACGGTGCTGGTATTGGTAAAGCCGTAGCCGTCCTGCGTTTGCAGCGTGTAGCTTGCGTTGGTGATAAGCAGTGCTGTTGGTTGTACGGTGGTCGTATTTGTCAAGTTTGTTGTCGGTGTCCAGGTTGCGGTAAAGGGCGAGGTTCCGCCAAAGACGCTCGGCGGAAGAAGCTGCGTTGGGCGGTTATGGCGGACATATTGGACTTGGGTCGTTACAAGAGGAAAAAATTCAATCGTCGTAGAACCTGTGGTAACGGTGGGGTCGGCGATGCTATGGAAAACGCTATCGCGGCGGTCTTGTAGCACAATCACATTGGGCGCGTAGCTGATATTTCCGGCATTGTCCAAGCTCACCGATGCCATTGTTGAGCCGCCATTTGCGCCCGTGAGTGCGAAGGAATACGAACCAGTACCAATTTTTGTCGCGGGGAGCATTCCTGCTGATACACCAATCGGCGGGACAATCACACCAGCATTGGTAGAACCATCTATCCATGCGGGAGTACCAATGAAGTATGCGGTATTTGCTTGCGAGGACTCATCTTTCGCGCTTTGCGAATAGCCATCGTTGAACCGCCAATACCCAACTAAATTTGCGGCGTTGGGGTGTCCAGCGTCCAATTCACGGCGTTTCCAAGCAGCAATGGATGTTTGCGGCAAGGCAGCATTCCACAGCCGAACTTCGTCAATTGCACCGTTCCAGTATTCACCCGAAAACATATTCGCACCAATGTACAACGGCAAACCAGCAACGGGCGACAGCGAGAAATTATCTGTGCCTATGAGCTTTCCATCCACAAAATACGTGACAACACCTGCGTTGTAGCTGACGGCAATATGGTAGTACCGATTTGCCCGAAAAACTGGAATAATGCTTTTTTGAACATTTGTGCCGCTATTACTGAATTTCAGAAATGTATAGAAACGTCCCATATTCACGCTAAACGAGCTTCTGGTACTGCTACTGAAGGAGAAAATACACGGGTCGTTGGGTGGCGCACCAAGAGACCACGCAGGACGCACCAATGCTTCGACGGTGAAATTTGAAAGCACATCGTAGGCTAGATTGGGAAAGGCGTAGAGAGCTTGATTTGTGCCATTCAAAAAAACCTGCGTCCCCAAGCCAGAGCGTACACTGCGCTGCGTTTGTCCGAGTACAAAAAAGCGGTCGGGCGGCACAGCCGCGCTAAAGGGAGGATTGACGACGGTATTTCCTATAAGCGCATTTGGTTCGGTTGGGTAAAAAAATGGGAATTGCGTACCGCCGAGATTAACATAATTTCCATTGACAACATCCGCGCTCGCAACTGCGGCAAACTGCGGTAAAGCCGATGCACGAGCCACGCCAATCCGCAAAGCATTGATGGTCGTTCCCGTTATTTTCCGCAATGCCCAATACTCGGTTGTACTCAAACCTTGCAACTCGCCTATTGGCGTACCACTTGCATTTGCCTCAAACGCTTCGGCTTCGAGAGTTACAATGCCGCCGATATTTGGTTCGGCAATAATCAAAGGATATTTGTTCGTGCCGCGCCCAATCGGAAACGTGTAGGAATTGAACGAAGAGGCAACATCACGCTGCAATGCCCCCACAACCAGACCTTGCGTGCCGCTTGTAACGGCATTAAAAGCGGTATTCTGCACGCGCAAGCGACCAAATGCTCCTGAACCGCCCGTGCGCACTGTACCGCTCGTAAGAACAAGACGCGCTCCCGGTCCGAGCGTCACCACATTCATCGGCACTCCAGGCATCGTTACGAATGTTCCAGGGGTTTTATTGACATGCAAACTGGCGTTGATGGTGATAGGCGGCGTGGGAATTTCGCTCGCAGGACGATTGCTACCACCCGTATAGAGCAAGCGGGAATTGGGATTGTAGGTAATATTGGCACCACCAGCGACATATCCCGTTCCATCCAAGCGAAGTGTTCCGTTTGGATTCACTGTTATATCGCCCAGCTTGCTCAGACCAACGCCATCGGAAACAAACAAAACGCCAGGAGAGGTGTTCAAATCCGCCCCAGCAGCAATATTGCCTGAAAAAGAAAGCTGGAGAGTTTGCCCGTTCAAATCCACACTTTGAGTAGCAATAGTGAAGGAGCCAAGCACATTTGTAGAAGCACCAAGGTTTGCACCACCAGCATATTTCTCAAAACTCACGCTACCAGGCATGATTGCTGGAAGTGCCTGTGGTGTAGTATTTATTCCGCTCATACCAACGTAGCGGAGTGTCGCAGTGGTTGCCTGATACTGTACCGCATTATTGCCATAAATATGAGCAGTACCTTCTATCAACACCCCTGAATGTTCGCCAACGGAAAGCATACCATTATTAAAAAGTGTAGCACCAGTAGCAATGTATACATTCCCCCCTGGAGGCAGACTAGCAGCTGTACCATTTTGCAATATCAGCGACGCACCCGTAACAATCTCATTCGTTCCACCATCCAAAATCAAGCGCGAGCCACCAGCAACGGCGTTGATATTCCACGTGCCTTGCTGCACAATAAAATCTCCATTGACCCGCAAGATTCCCGCAACACTATTTACCGCGCTTCCAACAGGTTTATTGACAAGAATATCTCCGTTCATGACCGACGTTCCCGCCACAGGCTTTGGTACTTCTCCGCCAATTGTCTGCGTGCCTGTGCCATTGTATTCCAACGTTGCACCGCCAGCATACGTGATATTTCCTGTGCCAACCTGAACAATAGTAGCATTTCCTTCCATTTGGATTTTTCCAGAACCCGTTACAGAAAGCATTACCGCCGTATTGATAGTGCATATTCGTCCATTGCGGACACGCAATACCCCAACAAGCGTATTGCTGGCATTGAAGGTTACTCCAGCAGAGTTATTTATGCTAACGGTTAGTCCAGAAGGAATAGGATTGGGCAAGATATTTTCTGTTCCCATAATCGTGGTGGCAATCGCACCAGCGTATGTAAGTTTCGAGCCTCCTGCATAGATTGGGAAAGAAGCTAAAATGCTTGGACTCCCATTCACAACAAGCTCTGCACCATTGCTGATGGTAATATTTACCCCTGGATTGATAGCATTGGCAGAACTAATTTCCAAAATACCGTTTATCGTGGAAGGATTACCGAGTGCAAGATTAAGATTCACCCCAAGTGTCAGTCTGGATGCGGCATCTACACTCATTCCAGTAATTGCTATTGGCGTTACTCCTGATGGCAAGAGTGAAACATTCGCACCACCACTGATATTGAGCGCACTCAGGCTCGCTGGAAATCCATTGGTAATAACGGGCGAACCGCTTGTAAAATTCGCAACATCCCCCACAACGGGAAAGCCTGCGCCGCCCCAATTCGCCATATCATTCCATGCCCCCAGCATACCGCCCCCTGTCCATGTAAAGGTGGCTGCGGGCGAGAAAACATGGCATGCAATCACCAAAAAAGGGAGAAGCAAGACTTGTGCAAAAACAGGTCGTCGAAAAATAAGGTTCTGAAACGTGTTCATAATCGTTCAAAAAATCAAACTCAAAAAACGGAATAGCGCACAAAAAAAACATGATGACAATTTCATCTACATAGGAGAACAACATGAGAAAATACAACATTTTTAAGGTTTTATCAATCGTGAATTCAAAATAGCACAGTGCATATTTTTGCGCGTAGGATGTTGATTTTTATCCTTGTTGTCTCTGTACACGACAAAACCTCTAAAAAGCATGTCAAATCAGGCTTCAGTGGCACAGACATTCTTGTCTGTATTTTTCACCTGAATCCCGCACTAATACTCACAGACAAAAATGTCTGTGCCACTGTTGAATCAGTTTTGTCATGTACAAAGCCTTGTTGCAGCACAAATTGCAGCACAAATTGTAACACAAAGTTTATTGAGCTTACAGCATCTCATATAAGCGTCTTTTCACGCAGAGGAGAATACCCTCAATGGCTCATCAAATCTCGTGTTTACAGAGAATATGCAGGGCAAAGAGAGGGAGATTTTGCGCGGGTTCCGCCTATCGCTCGGTATATCGAAACGGTTCACGCACGATTATTCCTGCTGTTATTCCATAAATTATTGTTATCTTTGGAGTTGTATTAAGCAAACTGTATGCGATTTCATTATTGCCTTGCATTGTTGCTTTTCATTATGATACTCCACTACATTTTTACTTATTTACCGTTTGAATGACTTTTGACACATTTGGTCTTCAAGACCGCCTCCTTCAGGGAATTTCCGCCGCAGAATACACCACCGCCACAGCAATTCAACAAGCCGCAATACCGCTTATTCTCGAAGGTTCCGACCTTATTGGCTGCGCACAAACTGGCACCGGCAAAACAGCTGCCTTCATGATTCCGCTCTTGAATAATCTTGCCACCGCAGCACCAGAACTGCAACAATCTGGCAAGCTGGAAAATCCTCGCTTTCGTCCCGTCCGTGCGCTTATTCTTTCGCCAACACGCGAATTAGCCCAGCAAATCGAAGAGAGTGCTGTCGCGCTTTCTAAATTTATGCGTATTCGCTCGTACTGCGTTTATGGCGGTATGAATATCGAAATGCAAATACGACAGCTCAAATACAGCACCGATATTGTGATTGCAACACCAGGCCGCTTGCTCGACCTCATGCAACGCAAAGCGGTGGATTTCTCCCAACTAGAAATCCTCGTGCTGGATGAAGCCGATAGAATGCTGGATATGGGCTTTATTAACGACGTAAAAAAAATCATCGCCCACACCCCACCAATGCGACAAACGCTGCTTTTTTCAGCAACGATGTCGCCGAAAATTCAAACATTAACGCGCCACATACAAGATTCTCCCAAGCTCGTAACCGTCGGAGAGCGACGTAATCCCGCAGCAAGCGTAACACAGCATTTTTACCGCATTCCGCAATCGCAGAAGATGGATTTGCTCTTGCACGTGCTGAAAGAAGAAACGATGGAAAGCGTCATTGTGTTCTCGCGTACAAAACATGGCGCAGACCGCATTGTACGCCGCTTGGAGCGTAAAGGTTTTGCGTCGGTTGCCATTCACTCCAATCGCTCACAAAACCAGCGACAACGCGCTCTGGCGGGTTTTAAGCAAGGAACATATAAAATTCTCGTCGCAACCGATGTTGCCGCTCGCGGGATTGACATTGACGGCATTTCCCACGTGATAAACTTTGATACGCCGCCGGATGCAGAGGACTACATCCACCGCATCGGTCGTACTGGACGCGCCGAGGCAATTGGCGACGCGCTCACCTTTATTGCTCGCGATGAAGAGCCGTATGTACGTAAAATTGAGCGACACATTGGCAAACGCCTCACCATGAAGTCCTACCCAGGCTACGTGTTCACTGCACCTGATGAAAATGAATTGAAAGAAATTGAGCAAGAGAAAAAGCTCATCGAATCAGAAAATGATGACCGCCGCCGTTTCTTGAAAGACCGCTACCGCCCTACCGATAGAAATGGGGACAGGAACGGCAGCAGAGGTAGCAAAGAAGGCTCTTCTGAGTACGCTGGCGAAGAAGGATCTTCGTCCTCGCGTCCCCACCGCGACGGACATCAAAACGGCTACCACAAAGCAACCTCAAAACGTCATAGACAAGACGGCGGGCGCGGAACAGCAAAAGGCTTCAGTGTTGTTTCCTCGTCATCGGAAGGCGCGACAAGCGGACATTCTTCCTCACCCAAACACAGTGCGAATACTCGCTTTGCAAAGAAAAGCTACGGAGAGAAGAGTTACGGTGAAAAAAGCTATGGTGAAAAAAGCTATGGTGAAAAAAGTTATGGCGAGAAGAGCTACGGTGAAAAAAGCTACGGAGATAAAGGTCGTGGCGAAAAAAGCTATGGCGAGAAAGGATACGGAGGAAAAAGCTATGGCGAGAAAAATTACAGCCGCTTCTCAAAGAAAAAATAAGATTGTATTGAAAGGTTGTATTGAAAGGTTGTATTGAAAGGTTGTATTGAAAGGTTGTATTGAAAGGTTGTATTGAAAGGTTGTATTGAGCTGATGTTCGATACTTAATAAAAAACTTTTGCAAGCTCAGTGTGAGGACGAGGATGGAAGCGGTCTTCACCCTGAGCTTGCTCAAAAGTAAAAAAATAATCTCCTGTCCTCATGCTTCTCCTACTGCACGCCTCGCCCACCTGTTAGAACCCCATACACTGTTGGCACAAATCGCCGCAAAAGCGCACCAACACTTATACAGAAAAGAATAACGACAAGCGGCAAAAGAATATACACTTGCAGACGAAACATCGGGAAACCGCTCCACAGCTCGAATGCAGGCTGCAAAAGATAATTGAGCAATGGCACATGCAAGGCGTAAATCATAAAGGAAAATGCCGACGACCAGCGAAACCACGTCTGCGCCATGCTCCACCGTACAATACCATCCAAACAAAACCACGCCACCACAAGTCCCAAGCCCTCGCACACCCGATGCAGAGCATGAAGTCCCAGAAATGTAGCCGTGTGATGCGGAAGATAAAATGCGGCAACTGTTTTTGCCCCCGTGAGGAGTATCCACGCGCTTCCCAGCAATATCGGGTTCACAAATTTCGGGCGTTCTTCGAGATTGAAATGCGATTTCTGTAGCCAAATACCGAGCGTAAAAAAGAGCAAGCCCTCAGGCTCGGCAAAACCAAGATGAATCGGAAGAATCATCCAAATAAGCGTGATAATGGGAAACCATATTTTCGTGCCATTCACCGCAGCCCGCATGAGAAGCGGGTAGGCAAGGTTATACACCAGCAACACCCGAATAAACCATAGCTGGAAGGGAATCGGAAACATCAGAAGACGATTCAGAACATCAGGGAAAGAATAATTCGCAATCGGCTGACTGAGGTTTGCAGCCCTGACCATTCCTTGCGTTGGAAGGAATTGTTCCAAAACGAATGTCAGCCCCAAACCAATACCACTCCACAAAATATACGGCACAAGAAGTGTTCGGAGGCGAGATTGTACGCGGTCTGTATGCGGAACCGTATCGCCCAGAGCAAAAAGATAGCCAGAAATAGCAAAGAGCATGGGAATCCGAAAACGCAGAATGCCATTTGCCGTAAAATACTCGAAAAATGTTGTAAAGCGAAGCGGCTCGCGGATGAGTGTAAACGGCTCAAGAAAGCGTTCATCAAGGTTGTAGCCATGCACGGCTACCAAACACAACATAGAAACAAAACCCCAAAAGCGGAATTTTTGACTAAGAATAGGAGAGAGCATACGATTCCTCGTTACAGTATTTTGTACGACGTGTACGGAGACGGGTTAAAGAGTATCCTAGATTTCATACGGCACTGCCTGGCAAGAGTTTCAGCCTTGTACGCTGTTTTCCTATAAAAATCCCCCGCTCGGTGTTTCTCAAGAATGATTCTCCATTTCCCCCTGCAAAGCGGCATCATTGCTTGTTCTACAAAAAAACAAAGGCTGTGAACACAATGGAGGTTTCTTGAATACAAGAATTTCTCCAGAATGTCCACAACCTTACACAAATCCACCGCAAAAACGATTACTTCTTAAACGCAGTCTTTAAGCCACTTCCAACGGTTTCAAGAATTGTTCCCATGGTCTCGGCTGCCACAGCTGCGCCTGTTTGTAAGCTGTCCAAGCCCGATGAAAACACATTGCCTGTGAAAGTGCTATTTGCAAAGCCATTGCTGGCGTTGTTGATGTGCGAAAGCTGGCGCGTAAGCGGGAATGCGGCGCAGAAGCTATACACATCTTTTTTGATTGCCGTAAGCGCGTCTTCACTGCTTGTGTTTTGAACGGCGCGGTCAAGAAAGCCTGCAATAGTTTCCATATCAGCTTCTTTCATGCCGCGTGTGGTAATAGCTGCCGTTCCCAAGCGAATACCAGAGGTAACGAGCGCGGGCTGGTCGTCGTAAGGAACCATGTTTTTGTTACACGTGATTCCGGCTGCATCCAGCGCGATTTCTGCCACTTTGCCATTCACGCCTTTGTTGCGCAAATCCACGAGCATACAGTGATTATCCGTGCCGCCAGAAATGATGTTGAACCCACGATTCATCAAGGCTTGTGCGAGTGCTTGCGAATTTTTGATAACTTGCCCTGTATAAACGCCAAACTCATCGGACAAATTCTCGCGGAATCCAACTGCTTTCGCCGCGATAACGTGCATAAGTGGTCCGCCCTGAATGCCCGGCATCACCCATGAATCTACGATTTCGCTCATCATCTTGGTTCTGCCTGATTTCGGTGCGGTTACGCCAAACGGGTTTTCAAAATCTTTGCCCAACAAAATCATACCAGAACGCGGTCCGCGCAAGGTTTTATGGGTTGTGGAAGCAACGACGTGTGCGTACGGAACAGGCGTATCTAAATGACCTTTCGCAATCAAACCAGCCGGATGCGCAATGTCCGCAAACAAAAATGCGCCAACAGAATCCGCAATTTCGCGGAATTTTTTGTAATCAATATTCCGCGAATACGCCGACGCGCCGACGGTAATCATTTTCGGTTTGTGCTTTTTCGCCAAACTCGCAACCATGTCGTAGTCAATGCGCCCTGTGGCTTTATCCAAGCCGTAGGGAATGAAGTTGTAGAATTTGCCAGAGAAGTTCACAGGCGAGCCGTGTGTGAGGTGTCCGCCGTGCGACAAGTCCATGCCCATAACGGTATCGCCAAACTTCAAGAAGCTGTAATATACCGCCATATTTGCCGTCGCGCCGCTATTCGGCTGGACGTTGGCATATTCCGCGCCAAAAAGCTGCTTTACGCGCTCAAGAGCGAGATTTTCCGCCACATCCACCCATTCGCACCCGCCGTAATAGCGTTTGCCCGGATAGCCTTCGGCGTATTTGTTGGTCATGAGCGAACCTTGCGCCTCCAAAACGGCTGGTGAAGCGTAGTTTTCGCTGGCAATAAGTTCCAGTTTATCGCTCTGACGGCGGTATTCGCCTTCGAGCGCGGCATACAATTCGGGGTCTTGCTGTTTGATATGTTGATACATAAACATTCCTAAAAATGAAGGAAAAATGATGTTGATTGCGATATTATAGTTGTTGCATTTGTTCCAACGATAAGCCTGTTGTTTGCTGAATAATTTCGGGCGCAACACCGCTTGATTTCAAGGCTTGAGCAATTTTAATACGTTCTTGTTCTTGTCCAATTTCCAGCCCGCGCTCCAAACCACGCTTCTCACCAATCTCCAAGCCACGCTTCTCGCCAATCTCCAAACCACGCTTCTCGCCAATCTCCAAGCCACGCTTCTCGCCATCGCTGATTGCCGTATCAAAAACGCCTTTCCAGTCGCGGTAGATTTTCAAATTTGCTTCGTACGCATCCCATTCCGAAAGCGTAAAAGCAGCGAGTTCGGCTTTCTCAAAGGCTTGGAGGAAAATGGTATCTTTGAACATTGCGGGAATCAACTCGAAATCTTCCAAGTTCTTGATAAAGTAGAGCCATTTATCCAAGCGGGTTTCTAGCTGTTCGGCTGACAACGTGAAATTCGGCATTTCAAGATAAATGTATGTCAGCTTGTCGTAGAACGTGATTCCATGTTGGTTTTTGAGCTTTATCGTGTGAAGAACTTCGTTTTTCTGCGGGTCGTTGCCGTAGTCGTTGAAGGTAAAATCCAGAATGCCGATGCAATACACCGCTTGCAAATTATAGTCCCAAACGCCCTTCTCTGCTTGCTCGCGGATGGGAAACGTGGAATAATACACGGTGCGTTCTTTGAAAAAATTCTGCTTGGCTTTCTGCAATTCCACAATAAATTTTTCGCCGCGCTCATTCTCGCAATAGATGTCGTACACTGCTTTTCGCTCGACTTCCGTGATACCAAGCTGCTCGGTATTCTTAAAACTGAGCGCGGCGATTTTGCTCTCTTTGGGCAATATCGCATTCAAGAAATCCATGAGAAGCGGCTTGCTTGCTTCTTCTCCGAAGAGTTTCTTAAAACCAAAATCAGTAAAAGGATTGACGTACTTTGCTTTCATGGTGAAATGTTGTGGTCAAGCGCGTGGTGCGAAATACGATACAAAAGAAATGCGACGACAGCGTTTGCGATGCGATACAGAACTGCAATTTACCAAATTTTTGGTAAATACGCTGCGTCATAGAAAATTGCTGGAGGATAGTTGCATTCTCAGTCTTGGGTCAGGAAGACTTCACACAATCAAACCACGTATTTGTGCGGTATAGGAGCGACTGACTTTCACTTTCGCGCCATTGACCAGTATTACGGTTAAATTGCCAGAAGCGTCGGTTTCGACGTGCTTGAGGTAATGAATGTTAATCATGGCAGAACGGTGAACCCGCATGAACACGTCGCTCTTGAGGCGTTTTTCTAATTCACCAATGCCTGTGCTGGAGGTGAATTTTCCTTGTTCGGTGTGCAAAACGGCATAATCTTCCGCCGCTTCAATCCACATAATACTCTCCACAAGTACAGGAATAATGCGGCTTCCGCTCCGTACCATCAGGCGCGAGAGCGTGTTGTGCTGTTGCGATTGAATGTGGGGCTGTGCGGTTTCTTGGCGCGGGAAATTCGTTAAAAGCTGAGAAAGTGTTTCCAAATGCGCAATGCTCGCCGAGGCAGAATTCACGCGCTCTTTCAGCTTTGCTATGCCCCGCTCGAATCGGTCTTTGGTGTATGGCTTGAGCAAATAATCCACCGCATTTTCCTCGAATGCTCGCACGGCAAATTCATTAAATGCCGTCGAAAAAATCACCTGCGGCACAGTATCTACGCGCTCTAGCACCTCGAAGCCCGTTAATTCGGGCATTTGTATATCCAAAATCACTGCGTCTGGCTTGAGTGCGTTGATGGCAGCGACGGCTTCTACACCATTTTCTGCTTCGCCAACAAGCACAATATCCTGTACATCGCGTAAATACTCGCGGAGAAGCATCCGCGCAGGCGGCTCGTCGTCGGCAATGAGAAGGCGATATGGTGGTGGTACGCTCATATTGTTATTCCTTTTCCGCACTTTCTTGACGCTCCAAGGCAAGCAGACGCAATTTCTCCCCAAAGTGTGAATGCCGCATGAGTGCTGCTTGGAAAGCCTCTTTGTCTAACACGTACACATCGCAATAATCCACCGAGCGCACCGTTGCTGAACGCGGCTGTTGCAAGAGCAACGCCACCTCGCCGAAAATATCGCCTTCTTCTAATATCGCAACAACTTCCTCTTTCCGATTCACCACTTCAAGCCGTCCGTGCGCTACAAAGTACATTTTATCGCCTTCTTCGCCATAACGAAATACAATATCGCCGGGCGTAAAGAGCGCGGAACGCAGTTGTTGTGCGAGGTCTTGGATAAACGCCGTATCGGTTTTACAGAAAATGGGAGCTTTTTGGATAATATCGCGCCGCAAAAAAATAGAAACTTCTGTCCGCAAACTAGGCGGCAAGTTCGATAAAATCTGGCTTTCATCGTGTCCGAGTTGGCGTTCCCAGAAGTAGGCGTAGTATTCCCCAATGCGCCGTTGCAAGGGTTTGGGGATTTTCCGACTCGCCATAAACGAGCGCACAAGCTCCGTGTGTTCGTAATAACGTTGGCGGTTCATGTCCAAATTGCGCAAAATGTTGGCGATATTGCCAATGACGTAGCCGTACATAATCACGCCAAGCCCCATCACACCTGTTGCATAGAGGACTTCCATGTTCGATTTCGGCGTTACATCTCCATAGCCAACGGTGGAAAGCGTTGTTACTGCCCAATAAAATGAGCGAATGTAGTAATCACGAAACGGCACGCCAGCAGGTGCGCCGTGAATGCTAATCCAGCCACACGCACACCAATGCGCCACCATGACCATCCAATACAGCAAGAACACGAGGCGCAGATGCGTGGAATAGCGAATCGTTGCTCGCTGCCACCACATAAAAATATCTCGCAAACGCATCATTTTGACCAAACGAAGTAACAGCAAATGCACATCAATTCCAGCCAGCAACGTGAGAGGCAATGCGGCTAGTACATCAATCCACAAACGTCGGCGGGCATAGCTTTTGAGCGCGGCAAAGCGGTTCGTTTCGTCGTAGGCGTGTGTGCGCAGCGTCACCCAGATGTTATAGGCTATATCCAGCATGAATGCTGTGGTGACAATCATTGCGATTGTGTATGAAAAAATACTTTGGTCAATGTTGCGGACAAGTCGAAGCGGGATATAGACTGCGCCCATCGTGATTCCCACGACGATGCACAGGCTCCATGCTGTGTCAATGATTCGATATGCCGCATCACGAGTTGCTGTGCGCATTTGTTGGTCGGTTGGTAGTTTGGAAAGGCTTAAAAAAATTCAGCAGATAAACTTCAAGAACATGAGTGGTACAGACATTCTTGTCTGTGAGTTTTGGTGCGGTTTTCAGGCGATAGCCACAGACAAGAATATCTGTGCCACCACTGATTTTTATCACGTGTTTTTTGTTCAATTCTTAGTTGCTGGAGATGAAAATTACCATGATGTGATGGTTATCGCTTCGCCTCGGGCAAACCCTTTATCGGTGCGCACAATATTCGATGCCTGACGAAAGCCGTCATGCTCAAACACCACTATCCATGCTTCATCTGCGGCACGAGTGGTGAGGACTTTCTTTTCTTCGAGCGTTGTGAGCGGGAAATTATCATAGCCCATAATGTACGGCAATGCCACGTGCGCTGAAGTAGGAAAAACATCCGCACCAAAGAACACCACACCCGCATCAGTGCTGATTTTCACAGCTTGCATAGCTTTCGTATGTCCGAAAAGTGGCATCACGTCTATTCCTTCAAATAACTGTCCTGCACCGTCCAACAGTTCAATCATCCCGTGCGCCAGAAGTGGCTCGTAATCTTGCTTTACAAAGGATGCGCGGTCTTTATCACTGGGGTTTTGCGCCCATTGCCACTGCTCTTTTTGCACATAGTATCGCGCATTTGGGAAGGCAGGAACAAGCTCCTGTGCGGCATTCAGCATGGTTGCTCCGCCAGCGTGGTCGAAATGCAAATGCGTTAGCACGACATCAGTAACATCTGCCGCCGTTACGCCAAAATGCTGCAAAGAGCGTGAAAGCTGGTGTTCAGAGCTATCCATTTTGTAAATATCGCGTAATTTTGCGGGCATTTTATCACCATTGCCTGTGTCCACGAGAATGACGCGCTGTTTCCCGCCAATCTCTCCGCGCACAAGCAAACACTGGGCTTTCATGGGAATTCGATTCTGCTCGTCTGCCGCATGGTAGGCGCGTTCCCAAAGGTTTTTCGGTACAACGCCAAACATTGCGCCGCCATCAAGCGCGAACGTGCCTGTTTCCAGGATTTCAATGGAGATAGTTCCAAATTGCATAGTTTCAAGAAGTTTTTGGTTGAGAGTTGTTCTTTCCGTCCTATCGCTTCCCAGTGATAGAGCGGGTTTCACGGCAATAGATTTTTTCGGAAAACCCGTTCTACCGTCAAAAAAGCTAGGACGGGAGCGATAATACCTTATGACCTTTGTACACGACAAAACCTCTGAAAAACTCGTAGAATCAGGCTTCAGTGGCTTGAGACTTCCTATCTGTGTTTCTCACCTGAATCCCGCACCAACACTCACAGACAAGAATGTCTGTGCCACTGCTGAAGAAGTTTTGTCGTGTACAAAGCCTTATGACTTACTTTCCTAAGCGATTATGCCAGCCAAAATTTATCCGCACGCCAGCCGCATACTGCCGCCACTCAATGTTCTGCACGAGTGGCTGCGTTGGAATAGTGCAATACAATTCAGCAAGGAACGCAAAACCCGCTTGAATATTCAACACCGAAAAATCGCCACTTACTCCCCATCCAACGGCAACATCAACGTTGATGCGGCGTTCAGCGAATCCAGGCATGGGCGCATTCCAACGGCGCGTCGTATCGGTGAAGCTAGGTTTAGTATTGCTGAAGCTAATGTGACCCAAATTATTGTTTTCGGTGATGGTTTGCGCGTATTGAAGCGCATTCTGCCATGTGGTGTAACTTCCCAATGCCGCCACCGACACATAGTAATACGAGGCTAAACGCTGGTCCACGAAGTCAGCAAATACGCCATAGATAGGGATTTTTATTCCCGCCAAACCGTCAATGCGCTGCTCTTCCACAAACAGATTATGCACAAGCTGCATATTTACTGGTGTTTCGGCAGCATTGTCTGGCCGATAGCGTGCGGACTTACTTGAAAAGAGCGACGTTCCTTGCCACACGTAGCGTGCGCCGAAGCGAAACATGATGGGAATAGGCAACGAAAGTTCGTACATCACGCCAACATCGCTTTGGTATGCCTCAGGAAATTCCCCCTCGCGTTCAACCTCTCCATTAATAACCTTTGCACCAGCTTTGAAGGGTCTGCGCTGGTCGCGCTCGGTGTAAGGATTCGTGAAGGAATAGGGATTCGTCGTTGGGGGAAGTGCTGAAAAACGGAGGTCGCTGCCAAAATTGAGTGGAATAGCAATATCCGACCAAAAAAATATGCTATGCGCAGAAAAAGGAATCGGAAACCAACCTCGCGAAGAATGTCGCAGAAACTCGCTTTCAAGAGGTTTTTCGGGGTCAAATTCCGTTGTATCTTGCGGCGTATTCAAAACATCTTCGGCGGTGCGGTACTTTTTTTGCGGTACTCGCGAGGAATCACGCGACGTGCGCGGTAGCCCCGCACGCGGAAGAGAAAAGGGAATTTGTGCCTCCGCGTACTCCGAAAGCGCAAACAGCGCACAGATACTGGCTGTGAGAAAACGCGTGAGGAGCAGAGAATATTTCTTCATTAGTAGTGCAGACACTCCTGTCTGCGCAGATTTCACGCGGTGTTCAGGGTATTTTGCACAGACAAGAGTTTCCGTTGTGCTACCGAAGGCGGATGTGACAGTCGTTGTGTACATTTTGTTGAGCAATAAGTAACGGGGTGGATATTGCAAAAAACAAGTTTTTATGCGGCTTCTGAGCTTGTATGGTAAGTATTGATGTTACAACGCAACGAGCGACAATGCCTTGCTATGGTGTTCACTGTGGAGTTTGCCTTTTTGCTTGAAATACAGCATTGCTGTTGGTCTCCAGCCGATGCGCATTCGTTGCATAAGTTCTTCCACGCTTGCCCCTAGCTCGACCATGAGAATTCCTGAGGTGTGGCGCAGCGAGAAAGGTGTGAGCTTACCCAACCGATTTTGCTGAACACCGCTTTCCTTCAAGTGAATGTTGATAGCCTCACGCACACCGCGCACCGTCATGCGTTGCCGGAACGAGCGATTGCTATAACTCACAAAAATAGGTTCGCTGGGGTCGAAAGGTATTGTTTTGTTTGTCGGACGAGCGTTCATGCGACATTCAATATACGCTTGAATCGCGGTGATTGTTGCAAGTGCTGCCGGAATACGCTCATCTTTAATAGACTTTCCCTTCCCCTGCACCAGCAAAAACCAGCGTTTACCGACTTGCTGCATGTCGCCAATATCCAAATGCGCCAATTCCACCTCCGAGCAAGCACAACCAATCATTGCGCGAATCAGTGCTGTATCGCGTAAACCCGCTTCCGTACTGGTATCAATGCTGGTGAAAAGCGTTTCTACTTCGTCCAAACTAAGAAACGTGCGATTATGTTCTGTTGGTCGCCGCCCGCCTTGGACGCGCTTTGCAGGGTTTTTCTCCAGCACGCCAATTTCCACCAAATACTGGCAAAGACGGCGCAGCGAGGTCATGTACGTCGCAATGGAAGCATTTTTCATCTTTTTGTATTCCGCCAAATGTTTGCGATACCGCTCCACATCTTTCACGCGAAACTCAAAGCGGCGGTCGGCAGCAAAAAAGCTAATAAACTCCTGTAAGGCGCGTGAATACGTACCTACGGTTTCTTTACGCTTGTGCTGAATGGATTTTAAAAAGCCCTCAATATGCGCCTGTATCTGAGCATTCTTGAGCTTGACGGGAGGAAAAACATCTTCAATCATAATGTGCAGTACAATGAGGTGGAACAGATTTTTTGCCGAAATTCACTAACGGAGATATTGCAACAAATACCATCGCAAAACTACACATTATGCGGCGTTCAACAAAATTTGCCGTGCGCTATTTTACAAACAACCTGATTTCATAAGGCATGGGAAGGATGCAACCGAATATTCCGCTAAATTTTGTAGCTTTGTAATCATCACCTAAACATAGGACAATATCATTGCAGAGTTGGTAATATCAGGCTTCGGTAGCACAGACATTCTTGTCTGTGTTCTCCACATGAACCCCGCATGAACACTCACAGACAAGAAGGTCTGTGCCACTGTTGAAGAAGCCTTGCCATGCTTACTTGTCATACACTAAGAATCATCATTCACAATATCTGTTTACCCTTCTCAACCCACGATAATATGCGCTTCTCCCGCCGCCTATCCTCGCCCTGCACAGCATTTTTCGCAATAGCTGTGATAGTATTTTTTTGCAATATGTTTATACCCGCAGAACTTGCGGCACAAGTTGTTAAACAACAGCGTTTACGCGCTTTGCGAGAGTTTATCAAGGAATTTCGCGAAGAATCCTCTGAACAACCCTCTGAACAACCTTCCGAACAATCTGCTGCGCAATCTCCCGAACAAGATAACGCCGCAAAGCTCCTCACACCGCAAGAACGCTTGCGCTACGAACTTGAGCGCACCATTGACCCAGCAAATAAGGAGCTTCCTGACAATATCAAAGCACGTGAGCTAGAATTTGCAGCAACATTACCAGACAATTTCCCTTTTCCCTCGCAATCACGCACACAAAAATCCCCCACAAGCGGCGCACAGAGCCTCGTCTGGCAGAATCTCGGTCCGGGCAACGTGGGCGGACGCGTGCGTGCCTTTGGCTTTGATACTCGCAATGAAGCAATCATGCTTGCGGGCGGCGTTTCGGGCGGAATGTGGCGTAGTCTGGACTCTGGAGCGTCGTGGGTACGCGTGAGTGCGCCGAATCAGATTGCCAATGTCAGCTGTCTTGCGCAAGACACGCGCACGGGCAAGGAAAACGTGTGGTACTACGGCACGGGCGAACTTCTCAGCACCACCGACCGCCGCGTAACCACGCAGCTCCGCACCATACACACGGGCAATGGTATATTCCGCTCCACCGACAACGGCGCAAGCTGGAAACCGCTCCAAGCCACGCTTCTCAGCGGACGCACGAGCGGTGCTGGCAAGCCTTCCAATACGCCGCTTTCCGAGATATTTCAAGGTGTGTGGGCAATCGCACCAGACCCCACGCGGCGCGATTCCGATGTTGTTTATGCCGCATGTTATGGCGGAATTATGCGTTCCAATGACGGCGGAAGCGCGTGGCAGCTTGTCTTGGGCGATACCACGCTGAAAGCATGGTGTTCGGATATTGTTATTCATCCGAGCGGCGTGATGTATGCTGCCTTGGGAAGCGCGGAAAATGGCATTCCGTCGCGGCAGCAAGGTGTGTGGCGGTCGAGCGATGGGCTTTCGTGGACGCGCATTGGGACAATATCACAACTCCAGCAAATACGCCGCATTCGGCTCTCCGTCGCACCAAGCGATGCCAATATACTGTATGTTTTTGCCGAAACACCGACCGTGTGGGCAAATCGCTTTCGCGTCTTTGCTTCGCGGAATACTTTTTTTCGCTATATACATCCACAAAGTGGCGTAAATACTGGCATTACTGGCTGGGAAGACCGCTCCACGTTTTTACCACGTTCCTTGAGTACACTCGCTGGCTATGCTGTTGCGCTCACCGTACACCCCACCAACCCAGCAACGGTGCTGCTTGGCGGTACGGACTTGTATGTGTGCAATGACGGCGGTTCTACGCCTCAAGGACGCAACGCCACAAGCTGGCGGCAAATTGGCGGATACCCCTACACACAAGATACCAACGACCTCCACCCCGATTTGCACCATGTCGTTTTTTCAAAAAATGTCCGTGAGCGCGTGTACGTCGTTGGCGACGGCGGGCTTGCTTCAACCGAGCTTTCTAGCCCCCGTAATATCTACGGTCTGCTGACATGGAAGCAGCGTTCACAAGGCTTGGTGGTGGCGCAAATCTACTACGCCGCGCTCGACCGCCTCACACGCGGTAGCAATACGGTGATTGGCGGCTTGCAGGATAATAGCTGCTTTTTCACGCGCAGCAATAACCCCACACAAGGCTGGACGTGGGCATTTGGCGGCGACGGCATGAGTTGTGCGGTCTTACCGAATAATCGCGGTTTTCTTGCGTCGTCGCAATACGGCTATTTGTACCACGTTCTCACCGATGCACGCGGCGATGCAGACTTCAATCCTTGGTGGACTTCACCCGATTCCCTCAACGGAGAGCCGCTCTATTCCTCGTTTTGCACGCTGTTTGTGGAAGAGCCAAGCACGATGAAGGAACTGTATATGGCAATGCAAAATAGGCTTATTCGCTACAATGACCTCAGTAAAATCCCGCAAGACAGCATCAGTGCTATCGCCGACGACCGTTGGGCGGAATTGCGCAGTCTGCGGACAAGTTTAGGCAATGAAGGTATTTCCGCGCTTGGAATTTCGACAGCTACGCCACAACACCGCATATTTGCTGGCACGGGAACGGGTCGAATTCTCCGCATTGACCGCGCAAACGAGGAAACGCAAACGGTACGTGATGTTACGAGCATAACCTTCCCCAGAGGTGGCTTCGTTTCATCGGTGAGCGTGGATTCACGCAATGGAAACCGCGTCCTTGCTTCCTTCTCGAACTACAACATTCAAAGTCTCTTTTTTAGCAGCGACGGCGGCGATTCATGGCAAGCAGTGGGCGGCAATTTGGAGGAAAATCTGGATGGAACGGGCGCAGGACCGTCGGTTCGGTGTGTGAAAATTGTCAATACCAATGGAGCAACACGCTATTTTACAGGAACAAGCGTAGGATTATTTTCAACAGATTCTCTGCAAGGCGTATTAACACAATGGCGGCGGGAAGGCGCAACAACGCTCGGCAATGTGATGGTGGAAGATATTGATGCACGAGAGAGCGACGGACGCATGATTGCCGCAACGCATGGAAATGGCGTGTATGCTGCATCCGTAGGCGTTTCCGAGCTGAGCATCACGGCATTTTCAGCAAGCGAATTGTACCCCAATCCTGCCAAAAACTCGGCAACACTCCGCTTGGAGCTTCCCATTCGCCAACGTATTCGCGTAACCTTGTACAATGCAATTGGTCAGGAAATTGCTAATATTTTCGATGACATTCTTGATGAAGGCGCACAAATCCTCGACCTCGACACAAAAACTGCTCTTTTCCGCTCACTCGCCGGAGGCAAGTATTTTTGCCGCATTCAAGCAGGAGAGCGCATCGTGGTAAAACAACTCATGCTTGTACGAGAATGAGAAATGGCAGATTGTGGTGGTGAGGAAATCCTACCTCACCACCATCTCTACCTCACCACCATCTCTACCTCACCACCATCACGGGAACGCTCTTGCGCTCATAGCGCGTGGTTAGCCGCACCTGATAGCTACCGCTCGGCAAGTTCTTTGCAGCAAACACAAACGTCTGCTCGCCCGCCGCGTACTCGCCTTCTGCCAGCACCGCCACGACCTCGCCCCGCAAGGAAACTACCTCTAACAGCATCGGTCCGTCTTCGCGCAAGGTTACTGCTATTTCTGCCACATCCTTCACGGGATTCGGACGTACTACCGCCAGCGCGGTCGCTTTCGCGCTTGTGACCAAGCGTTTACCGCCAGCCACACACGCCCGCGCCGTGAAGACTCCCGCCTCTGGCTCTTCGACAAACACCTGCGCCTCCCATGCCGCACGGGTACTGGGGTTTCCGTCGCCCCAGACAAAGTTTTCTACGACTAATGCCGTTCTGTCCGTATCACCCGCAACTGCCTGTACCTCGCATTGGAACAACACTTCACTCCGACCGTCCCAGCTTGTGCGTGGTATCTGGACGCGCTCCACACGGCTTGTTCCCGTTGTTTCGCGGAATGCTCGTGCGCCGTTTAGATTTGCTGCACCCAAACGCAAGACCTGTCGTCCGTAGCTGACGGTTCCGCGCAGTACAGGCAGCCCTGCCCGCAGGATTGCCGCTTTGTTGCTACCTTCCAGGGCATAGACTTCCAAGCGCGTCGTGCCGCCTGGCGCGACGGAATCCTGTTGTGTACGAATGCCCACACGCAGCACCGCATCGGTGTTTTGCGGCAAACGCGCTTCGCCGCGCACTTCCACGCGCACCGTGTCCAGCCATTCGCCAGCTCGTGCGCTACTTGGGCGAACGCTTATCTCGCCTTGCGCTGATGTTTCGATTACCGCATCACGGCTTGCGACCAGCACTTCTAGGACACCGCGCTGCGTTCCAATTTCACGTGGGAAGGCGCGAAGGCTTTTTGGCAAGGTGTCGCCCGATGCCACCAACACTGGCTCGGCGGGGGTAATTGCGCCCAAAACCTCATATACACTACTGCGCGGCGCGGTGGTGCTTGCAACAGTTTGCAGACTGCCCGCCAATACTCGCATCCGTACAATTTTCACCTCGCCCGAACTCCGATTGATAAGCTCCGCGCTACGCTGTGTGCCGCGTCCGATGCGTATGGTATCGAATACCACTGGCTGCACCAGCAATGCCGCGCCGCTTCCCCGCGCAATGGCTTGAAAACGAACCGTGCGCAGCGTGCCTTGTCCGTCGCGGTAGCGCATTTCGATTGTACCTCGCACAAAACCTTGTTCTTTCGGCGAAAACACAACTTCTATGGGCAATTCGCCGCCCGCCGCCAGCGTGGTCGTTTTTCCTTGCGCCAAGCGTGTTTTGAGGCGAAAACGTGCGGTATCACTGGCTTGCACGGAAATATCTTCAATTTCAACGGCATCATTGCCCACATTCACTGCCACGCTCTGTGCTGTGGAAGCATCACCAATACTTGCTTTGCCCGCATCCAGCGTTCCAACGGCAACATCCACGCCAAGCGGCACTACGCGGAAGCTCCACGTTGCCGACCACAGCGTTTGCACAGCACTCGAAAGCGCACGAACACGCCAGTACAGACGCTCGCCACGCCCAAGAGCCGTCTGCACACGAGCTTCTTGCAATGATTCTTGTAGCACATTATTCGTCACCACGACAACATGAGGTACAATCTGGCGTTCCAATACCGTGCGGAACATTTCGTCGCTTGCAATCTGCACTTCGTAGCTGTCCATGCCTCGTACACCGCGCCACTGCAAGCGCGGACGCACGCTGATATTTTCTGATTCATTCGTTGGTTGCTGCAAAAGCACCTGTACCGCGCTCACTGCCGCACCCGCGCTTGCGTTTGTGACGGCGAGGCTCTGCGCACGACTCCGTAGCTCAATTCCTATCAAGGTATCGCTTGTAATGCGGCAGGAATACACGCCAGCATCCGAGCCGCGCGTTGCCAGTATTCTCAGTTCCGTACCCGCATTCACCACAATCACGCTTCTATCGCTCGCGGTGTCGAGCGGAACGCCGTTTTTACGCCATTCGTAGCGGTTTCTTGTGCCGCCAAGCGGGGTCGCGCTGCCAGAGGCGAAAAAGCGTACTCGCTCGCCCACACGTACTTCCTGTGCCGTGCCAACGCCAACGCTATCTTGCGGCGCGAGCAATGCTTGTACGCTCGAAATGGTGCGGTAGCGGGCATATCCTTCCAAGCTGCCAAAGTCCAAACGATTGTTCTGTACGTCCACCGTGTCCAACCGCCGCGCATCGCCCATGTTCGGGATGCTCGTGAAGGCGTTCTTCGCTAGGCGCACCACGCGGAGATTACGAGCATTACCAAAACCAACTGGGAATGCGCCTGTGAAGGCATTTTCGCTCACATTCAGATGCTCCATTGCAGTCATTCCCGCCAAACTTGGTGAAAGTTCGCCGCTTAGACGATTGCGGCTCAGGTTCAGCGTTTTCAAGCTCGCCATCGCGCTCCATTCTGCGGGAATCGTGCCGGTGAGTTCGTTGATGCTCATGTCCAGCACTTCCAGCGTTTGTGCGTCGTAGGCGCGGCTGTTGCTGGTTTTATTCGCGTTTGTTTGCCCAAAACTGCTTGGCAGATTTCCCGTCAAGCGGTTATTGGCAAGATTCAACACGCGCAAGTTCGGCAATGTCCCCAAGCCCGCAGGAATACTGCCCTCGAAGCGATTATTGCTGAGTTGGAGGACTTGCAATTTCTCGCGTGTTGTGAGGCAGAGCGGGATTATCCCCGCAAGCCGATTATTGCTTGCGTTCAGGCGTTTCAGGTTCGGGTAAGCGCAGAATGGTTCGCTGGCAATCTCGCCTTCCAATTCATTGAATGACACATCAATTTCTTCCAATTCCTTCAAGCCCTGTATCCATGCGGGCAGTGCGCGTTGGATATTACCAACTAAGCCAGTATTGGAAAGATTGAGAACACGCAAACGCGAGAAGCTGCGCAGAACATCAGGCACAATGCCGCCCGTGAGACGCAAACCCGACAGATTCACACTCACAAGTTGATTTTGCTCTTCCACAACACGCGCCCGCACCGCATCAACGCTGATGTTCAAGGCTTGCGCGAGGCGCACAATATCGCCCTCCAACGATTGCGTGAAGCGAAAACTTTGGCGCGATTCCACCACGCCGAGCGGCGTTACTAAACTAATACTGCCTTCTGCCCTCGCCGATGCTTGTGTGGAGAGAATGAGCGTGAGACGATTTCCCGAATTGACGATAAAATCTTGCACCGGAACACCGCCTACCAGCACACCCGTAATCGCGGTAAAGTTTGCTCCCGTTACCACAATAACGCTCCCGCCCGCACCAGTGCTAGGGCTAAAGCTCGTTATCACGGGCTGCCCCGACAAATACGAAGCATTGATGAGTGTTTGTGTGGGATTGCTTACTGAGCCACCAACGCCGCGCACAACCAATGCACCTGCGGCGGGCGTAACCGTGCCATCGGTGCTGCGTACACTTGGAATTCTCACGGTAATCGTGCCGTCGGGATTGAGCGTGAATGGCGCGGGAACATCGCCAATGGTGATACTCTGCGCGAGGCGTAAATTCTCACCTTCAAGGCGAATCGTTTCGCCCACTTCCGCATTTGTGGGCAGAACCCGCGCCACCACTGGGCGAGCCGCCGCAACAAACGCATTCGAGACCGTGATTTGATTGTACGCGCCAATAAAACGAATCGTTGTGGCAATGCTGCTCGCGCTTGCATTGGTGCCATTCAGCAAGCCCGTTTGGGGAACAATAATGCTGATTTGTCCACTGGATGTTACCTGCCACGAAGCCGTTGTCATTGTTCCAAGCGAAGTGGAAATCTCAATACCCACGATAAATTCCATGTTCGCGCCCGTCACGCGGACACGCTCGCCAAGAGCAGCAATGTTGTCCAAGATAGCATCCACGCGCACTTGGCGGAGGAGATTCTCGTTGCCGCCCATGCCGCCGCCCATTGTTGGTGCGATGCTGCGGTAGAAAAATTGCTGTACGTCGGTGGTATTCGTTGTTGCCGTGCCGCCCGCCGCTATCACGGTGATTGGCACAATATCGGGGTTAATAGCATTGGCTTCACTGCTGTTTTTTTCAAGAGCTAATGTTGCTGCGGTCAAAGAACGGCGCGTTTGCGCAGGGATAATCACCGAAATCCGCGTGGGACTATTCACCGTGAAGACGGCATTGGTGAGATTGGTTCGGCTCGCACCGCCGCCAAGCCGCACAAAACGGACGTTCTGGAAGTTTTGTCCAAGCAGCGTGAGAATCTCGCCTGTGGAGGCAACTTGTGGCGAGACGCTCAGAATCACCGGACGCGGCACCAGCACTAACGCCGTCGTGTCTTCAATACTCCCGCCCGGCGTGCCAAGGACAATCGTACCAAATGTGACATTCGGCGGAATCACGACTTGCAAACTGCCGTCAGGCTGAATGTTCATGGGTGAAATCGGGATTTCCACGCCGCCAATGGTGAGGTAATTGGTCTCGCGAAGATTTGTCCCAGGAATCGTAATTGTCGAGCCAATACCTGCGGGGTTTGGCGTAACCATGCCGATACTTGGTGGCGGAATGAAACGAAACACCGAATCCGATGCCGCGCCACCCGCCGTACCGCTTATTTGCACCGCACCCGACACGCCGTTGAGAATTGTTGCCGTCAGCACAGAATCACCCAAAAGCGTGAAGCTGAAGACGGGAACGCCGCCAATGGCGACTGCTTGAATGGTGCTGAAGTTCGCGCCCGTTACGCGGATAGTAGTGCCGTTTCCGCCAAACGTGGGGCTGAAGCCGAAAATGCGTGGAGCATTGGGAACAACGCCCAACACCGCATAGAATCGTTCTGTATTCACTGCCGCAAACGGTAATCCGCCGTGTTGCGCACTGCCACCTTGAAGCGCGTTACCAAAGGGCGTAGGAACGATGCCGCCGCCAAGCGACGTGTACGCGCCCGCTTGCGTGGGGCTTGTGCCAAGCGCGTTTGAAGCAAGCACAAGCGGCGAACTCCGCGTAACACTCACATTCCCGCCCGCAAACTCGCCACCAACATTCACAACGCGCCAATACTCGCTTATTGAGACTGCTCCTGTAATGCCTGGTGCAACACTTCCACCAGAACCCGCACCAAATGGCTCAATACCAACATCCGCGCCCATGCTGCCTGTGGTGCTATTTTCCAGACGTGCGCCCAAAAAGCGTATTGCTGTGCCGATGGGATACGGATACGTGCTGGGGTTCATTGCCGAAAGGTTCGGACGCAAGCGGCGCACGAGCGGTCCGACGACGTAGGAAGCAGCATTTCCGCCCAGAAGCGCAGTATCGGCAGGGTTTTGAAGGATAACTGCATCGCCGCTTCGAGGGCGAACATTGCCGCCGAACAATCCAAGTTGCGTTCCAATGCGGAGCGTTCCCGAAAGCCCCAGCGTTTGTCCGCCGCGCTGCATGGTGAGGCGAGCGAGCTGGGAAATGCCCACCGAGCCAGTAATTGTGCCAATGCTATCAATTATCAACGTATCGGAAGTATCCGAAATGAGGCTCGTTGTCATGCCTTGAAAGGTGAGTGCGCCCGACAAACGAAGGCGGTTCGCGCTAGAAAAATCCAGCGAGCCGTTGTTCAGCAAAAACGAGCTTTGGAGACGTTTATCGGCATCAAGTCTGATTGAGCCGCTATTGATTTCTAGCCGTGCGGGCATGAGGTGAGGAAATTCTGTCGTCGTTGTGATGCGGTTTGCGGGAGCATTGTATTCCAGCACCGAGCTTGCATCCACGTACTGAATCGGGCTGGTCGCATTCACGCGCCCATTGCCTTGCAGCGTGAGCCGCGCACCATTTGCAATGCGGAGTTGCCCGTTCATCACGAGGGTTTGCCCGTTGGGAATAGTAATTGCGCCGCCTGGGTCGGCTTGGAGGAGCGTTCCGTTGCCAAAGGGATTTGTTGTGGTGAGGAAGGTAGCATTGCGAGCATTCGGAACGAGAAAAGTGAATCCAGAAATACCAAAACTGACGGGAATGCTTCCAGTGCCGCCGATGTTGGAATTCCAACTTGATGTAAGATTAGCGTCGCCAGATTGGTAGTAAAAGGTTGTGGGTGCTGCTCCGGCAATCACTAAAAAGTCATTCGGTGAACCCGGAAGCGCATTGAGAATGGTGTTTGGACTACCTAACGTTACTGTTCCCATCGGGAAAAGCAGATACGTACCATCCCGAAAGCCTGGTGCGCCCGCATACCCTATACGCGAATCTGTTGCTATCGGCGACATTGTTCCTAAGATAATATTTCCAGAGGCAAAACTGCCGGAAAGTGTTTGTACCCGCCAATGTTCATTACCTAGAGGGCGCGTAACTGCTGTACCGTTGCAATGGTAATTGTATGCTTCCACCTCAAATGTTGGTGGTGGCATATTAGGAGCAATATTTTGTAAGGTTACTGGCAAATACGAGCTTCCGCGCCCTACTGGAATGTCTTTGGTTTGTGGTGGTGAAGGAAATTGAAAATCAATGCGCACGGGACCGTTAATATAGCGTGTTGGGTTTCCATTCGTAATTGTCCCGCTCACACTCAGCATAGCGGTGGTAGAGGTAGTGAAAATACCTTGAGCAAAGTTGAAATTTTGACTGACCGTCAGAGGATTCGTCAGCGTAACGCCTGACAGATTATTGATGTTGATATTGGCGACAGCATTCCCTGTGAACCAAGCACCATCTATTGTAGAACGCTCGTAAATCAACCCTGAGTTTGATAACATTTGTATTCTGTTCGCTCCGGCAGTCGTAACTGTACCACCGCCAGAAAGTGTTATGTTTGAAGCGGGATTGGCGGTCAAACTGCCCGAAACTATATTGATATTCCCATTGATTGTACGAGCGAAGGTCGAAATGGGTGTTCCGTTTGTAATGAGGATGTTACCATCCATTGGTGAAGGCAAAGTGTTGAGATTCACTCCGCCTGGGTTATTCCATCCACCTGTGAACTCAAGCGTCGTGCCAGCAGCATAGGTAACTTGCCCAGGAGTGGCTATTTGCCACGAGCTGCCAGCAAGTTCCAATATCCCCGTACCTGTGACAGCAAGCGTATTTGCTGCTGCAAAGCTAAGATTTCCGCCAAGACCAATACGCCCTCCACTCAAGTTCACACCGCCATTGACGGTGGTAGTTCCGGTAATACTGAGCAAGCCGCCAGTTACAACTAGTGATGTTGGTGTGGCATTAAAAAAATGAGGTTGGGTATTGGTGAATACTTGACCGTTGGAGATAGTTACGACACCTGAAACAGTCTTGGGTGTGAGAAATGCGAATGTAGAAGCAGCTGCACGGTTTATTGTAACAGCACCCGGCATAGCGTTAGGAAACTCAAAACCCGGAAAATTACCCGTGCCTCCGACATAGCGAAGTAAGGCTGTCGGTCCTTGGTATGTTACCGCAGCTCCCGCACCACCATTAAGAAGATTCACATCACCATTCATTTCCAGTGTTCCGCCGTTATCTATCTGAAAAGTTACGCCTGGTGAGACGGTAAAATTTGCCATAAATGAGGCAACGTCACCGCTTTCAATGACAAACGTCAATCCGCTAGTAATCATGTCTGGCGGGTTCGTGCCACCACCACCGACGTTTGCACCCCAACTTCCGATAAGTGACGGGACACCAGCGTTGTAGTAATACGTGCTAGGAATACCAGCAAAAGCAATATACTTTGGTGTGAGCGCAGTAAATGTTGTTACCGCGGCAGGCGTGGTGATATTGGTAGCAGTAAACGAACCGACAGCAAATGACGAATATGGACCACCAGATGCGGGTGCTTCTGCAATGCGCGAGAATGCTGTAAATGCTGGTGCAGAGCGGTTCATATTCAAACTCACAGCGGACAAATTTACGCTGGATTGAAGGCGAAATGATTCTGATGCAAACGGCGTTGTTAAGCCGCCCGTTGCGGTTTTTCCGCCCGCACTCGGATTTGCCAAAGCTGCCAACGTTCCTAAGGCAGCAGCATTTCCCGTGATGGTAAAGCCCAAATAATCAGTTGCCGTGCCGACAGGATAGGAATACGTTCCCACCCCTCCAGCAATTGCGCGGGTAAGCTCCCCGACGACCCACCCTTGATTTGCAGTATGAGTAACGGCTGATGCCGCCGTTGGATTATTGACGGTAAAGCCGCCCGCACTTACATTAAGTTTACCGCTTGGGAGATTCAGTATTCCTGTTAGGGGAAGAGAGCGCGGAGCGGTGAGTGTTACGGTGTGAGTAGCAGGCATTTTCGCTATATCAACGTCTGTCGGTCCATTCACGGCAGGAAATTCAATTCCCGCAGTAACATCGCTGGCTCCCTGATACCGAAGCCCTGTGAATGATGCACCATATACAAACGTCCCAGCACCGCTAATAGCACTGAGTCCATCTCTTACAACCGTATTATTATTGCCCAAAACGCCATTGGGAATGTTGATTGTTCCGCTATTCGTCAGCGTCGCGCTTGGTCGGATAATCAATCGTGCGCCGCCTGTTCCGCCCACCCCAACATTGAGAACGCCCTGTGCGCTAATGGAATGAGTAAAATTACCAACAAGGTCGAGGGTATTACCAGTACCGATATTGACCGCTTGGGGTGTACCTGCGCCAGTGATACCAAACGAACCGTTGATAATTTTACTTGCTGTGAAGGTCAAATCGCCAGTGGATTGAATGTTAATAGTAACATCGCCATTCATGGTATTTGGAAATTCCTGTCCTGTCGTGCGATTTGGCATAGCCGCCGCACTTGTATAGACGAGTGACCCACTTGGCGCGCCCGCTACATACGTAGGAACGCCTGTCCAATTCGATGTAATCTGGGGAATATATACTAACGCAGCACCAGCGTTGATGCTCACAAAATTCCCGCCTACAACAGGTCCGGAAGCACCGCCCGCAAGTAAAGAACTATTCACTTGGCATCCACCAACAGTAAATTGTGTAGATACCGTGTTTGTTCGCAAATTCAAGCCACCAGTTTGAACAGTAACAAGTCCATTGAATATTTGCGCTTGATTGGGTAAATTGAGGTTGCTCCCAGCTAGTTTGTTCACCGTTACTCTGCCAGGCATTGTTCCGGGTAATTCCAAACCTGAGGTAAAAATTCCCGAACCACTGTAAAGAAGTTCAGAGCCCGGGTCGTAGGTCATTGCTGCCCCTGTGCCAGCATTTATCGTTGACGGACCATTGATTTCCAGTGTTCCAGTGGGGTAAATGTGAAGTTCGCTTCCAGCATTGGTCAGGGTGTTTGTGGGATTATTCAAAGTCAAACGCGTAGTACCGCCACAGCTACCAACGCTCAACGTCCCACCGTTGCGCACTTGCATTTGCCCAGCAAGAGACAAATTGCCATCAAAAGCAAAAATAGCTGCCGCTCCATCAACATCCAGTTGGTTGAGAACTTCATACCCCGTTTCAAAGCGAATACACCCACCCAAGCCACCGCCATTTTGAATAATTGAAGCAGTGTTGTTTCCGCGAATGAGGCTTCCTGGAAGAGCATTGTACGACCCAGTATTCAGAATATTCACAACGGTATTGGTATTGAGACGAAGTCTTCCAGAAGCAGTAATGCGTAATTCTGCCTCAAAAAGGTAGGTCGATGATGCAGCAAGCTCTACATACCCTGCACCGCTCGTGCCAAAGGAAACGTTAGCACGAATATTGGTTCCAACAGGCAGTTCGGCTCCAACAGCGCGCCCCAAAAAACCTGTGTACTGTAGACTCGGGCGAACTATACCCGCAACATAATTCGGTGTCGTAGCACTTGCGTAATTGGCATTGCCAAAAAGCTGCAAAACAGCTCCTGTCGGCATACCACCTTGTATGGTAAGCGCACCCGCACCGCTATATGTAGAGCCAGTGAGAAGGTTTAGCTGCCCACCGTTGCCGTTCACTGTAAGAGTACCAGTATTGTTTAATGTTGCGTTAAAACCGACGTTGCTTACGTTAAAAGGACCATTTGTAGTAATAGTGCCGGTATTATTCAATGTTCCCGTCAGGCGAACGTTCATTGTACCGTCATTGACAATGAATGCGCTGTTATTACAGGTACCATTGATGTTGAAAACACCGCCGGAAGCAATCGAGAAACCCAAACTACCACTCACATTCACGGTAACCAAAGCCGCACACGTGAGTGTTCCATTGACTGTTAAAATCCCTGGTGAGTTCAAGGCAATTGAACTCGGTCCGATATTTGTCATCGTTACGGTTTGCCCCAAAGGAATAACGAACTGACCAGCAGAAACCGAGAGATTTGCAATATTACCAGAGGAGTAATTCAGCGTACACATACCCGTAAGATTCACATTTGTTACATTGCCACCCCAATTGAGTGTTCCGCTCCCAGCAGCAGCATTGAGCGTCGTAGTAATGGCATTGCCAAAATTAAGGATAGAGCCACCGTACACTGTAAAAAGAGGAATTGTAGTAGGCACCACGAAGTCTATCGTACTACCATTGTATAACGCAATATTACATTGTAGCCCTGGCATATTCAAATTCACACCGTTTCCGCCCTGACACTGAATTGTTAGTCCGGAACCGCTGGGAACGCCTGTCGTAAAGGTTGGTACACCACCACTGAAATTATCAAAAACTGCTATCTGACCTCCAATCGGCGCACTTGCAGGGGGTGTGCCACCACTGGTAGTTGCCCAGTTTGCAGTATTCGCCCAATTGACATCTGTTCCGCCTACCCAATATCGCGTTTGAGCATGAAGGGAATTGAATGTGCAAAGTAGTTCAACAACAATGAGAGCAAAGGAGAAGAGTTTCGTTTTCATAAAACACCTTAAAGTTTTAGCGCAGCAGAGAAAAGGACATGACGGAAAATGGGTTGGTTGGTAAGCCCGTAAAATATGATATTTCAAGCAAGAAGGCAAAAACTTTGGGGCGAAAGGGTGCTTTTTAGGGGTGAAAGGATTTTTTTATTTTTGTGTACTTTTGCACTAACTACATGGTTCTTGAAATACGTAATGATTATTGGAACGCGGATGAGGTCCCAGACTCTCAGGATATTGAGGACTTTTTGCCGTCCTCACCATCCTCTCCGTCCTCCAGTCCGCGTTCCTTTCTCACAT